>CAZKTU010000374.1:0-4714 GCA_964555675.1 uncultured Oscillochloris sp. | reverse complement strand
GATTATGGCCCGTTGTAGTGGGCGCGGAATCTGGCCCGAGCGCGGGACAGGCGCGCGGCGATCGCCTCTGCGCATGCCCACGCCTGGCCGGCGTAGCCCGGCGCGCGGTCGAACCTCTATCGAACGGCCAGGGCCGGGATCGGGCCTGATACCGAGGCGCGATGAACGATTGCCGCCGATACTCACCAGGGGTATACGCGCTGATCGCCAGCCGCCCCTGACCGTTCGAACCAGGGAGCGCTCTATGCAGACCGCTGAGCTTCCGCAGGGCACGGCCCCGGCTGCGCCCGCTGCCCAGATCTGGCGTGGCGCCTACGGGCGCCTGACCGTCGGCCTCCTGCTTATCGTCACTACGGTGGCCTACGAGGCCCTGGCCGTCGCGACCATCCTCCCCGACACCGCGGCCGACCTTGGCGGCCTCGCCCTCTACGGCTGGGTCTTCACAGCCTTCATGCTCGCCAACCTCTTCGGCGTGGTCGTCGCCGGCTGGGCGCTCGACCGGGCCGGGGCTGCGCCCCCGTTCCTCGTCGGGGCGGCGCTCTTCGTCGCCGGCCTCCTCGGCGCCGGCCTGGCCCCCTCGATGCTCGCTCTAATCGGCGCCCGAGCGCTTCAGGGCCTCGGCGCCGGCTTTATCGGTTCGGTGGCCTACGCGGTAATCGGCCGGGCCTACCCCGAAGAGCTTCGCCCGCGGATGCTGGCGCTCACCTCGTCGGCCTGGGTGATCCCCGGTCTGCTCGGCCCCGCTCTGGCTGGCATCCTCGGCGAGGCAGTGGGTTGGCGCTGGGTCTTCCTCAGCGTGGTCCCGCTTCCGCCGATCGCCATCCTCTGCGTGCTGCCGGGGCTCCGTGCCCTGCGACCCAACGGCGACGCCTCGCCTGTGGGGGCGCGTCTTCTGGCGGCGGCCTTGCTCACCGTGGGTACGGCCGTATTCACCGCGGGTCTCGGCCTAGGGGCGCAACCTGCGGGGTTGGCCCTCGCCACCCTTGGCCTCGCGCTGGCCCTGCCCGCGCTGCGACGCCTGCTGCCGGCGGGCACGCTGCGGGTGGCGCCGGGGCTGCCGGCCGCGGTCGCGCTGATCGGCCTGCTGAACCTGGTCTTCTTCGGCGTGGACGCCTTCGTGCCGCTGGCCCTGAGCACGGTGCGGGGCCAGAGCGCCGCGTTTACGGGCCTGGCCCTCACGGCCGGCACCCTCGCCTGGACGGCCGGCGCCTGGCTCCAGGCGAGCCTGGTGCAGCGCGTGCGGCGCGACCTGCTGGCCGCCGTCGGGCTGCTCATCCTGGCTGTAGGCATCGCCGGCATGGTCGTCCTCGTGTTCCCGTGGGCGCCCCTGGCCCTCGGCATCGGCAGCTGGGCGGTGGCCGGGTTTGGCATCGGCATCGCCTACGCGACCTTCACCCTGGCGGTGCTCGACGAGGCCCCGCCCGAGCAGCAGGGGAAGAGCACCGCCGCGCTCCAGCTTGCGACCATGCTCGGGACAGCTCTGGGCACGGGGATCGGCGGGGTGGTGGTGGCGGGGGCAGCCACGCCGGCGGTGGGCATCCAACTCCAGGCTCTGGCAATGATCGTCGTCACCCTGGCGACCGCCGCGCTGTCGGGGCGGCTGGGGCGCGGAAGCCGGGCGGCGGATCGGTAGGTTCGTGACGGCAAACGTTAATCGCGCAGGGGGTAACGTATGGACGTAAACCCATTCGCCTCGGGCGGCGTGTACGAGGACCCGGCGACCGGCGCCGCAACGGCGGCCCTGGGCGGCTATCTGCGCGACCTGGGCTGGCCCCACGGCGGGGTGATCGACATCATCCAGGGCGAGGACATGGGCAAACGCTCGCTGCTCCGCGCCGAGATTCCGCCTGAGCCCGGCAGCGCGATCCGCGTCTCGGGGACCGCGCGGCTGATGGAGGAAGCATGAGCATCGCTATGGTATCGCCCGCACTGCTGCTCGCCAGGCTTGAGGCGATCGGCGTCGCCCTCTCCCAACGCCCGGACACCCTCGCCCTGATCGGGCTGGGCTCAGTCGGGCTCGAGCGCGACCGGCTCGACGCCTACTCGGACCTGGACTTCTACGTTGTGGTGGAGGCCGACGCCAAGCTGCGCTACCTGGAGCACCTCGATTGGCTGGAGGCCGCCGGGCCGATCACCTACGGCTTCCGCAACACGGTTGACGGCTATAAGCTGCTCTACGCCGACGGCGTCTTCTGCGAGTTCGCCGTCTTCACGCCGCAGGAGTTGGCGGCGGCCCAGGGGAGTGCGGCGCACGTCATCTGGGAGCGGCCGGGCGCGGCGCTGCCCCTCCCCCAGCCACCGCTCCACAGGCAGCAGCCCAGCGTCGCCTGGCAGGCGGGCGAGGCGCTGACGAACCTGTACATCGGGCTGGGGCGCTTCCGGCGCGGCGAGCGCCTGTCGGCGGCGCGCTTCATCCAGCAGTACGCCGTCGACCGGGTACTGGCCCTCGCCGCCCAGCTCGAGCCGGCCGGCCCGGCGAGCGGCGACCCGTTCTCCGCAGAGCGACGGGTCGAGCAGCGCTACCCGGAGCTAGCGCGGCTGCTCCCGCAGTTTGTGCAGGGCTATGACCGTAGCTGCGAGTCGGCCCTGGCCATCCTGGCGTATCTTGAGGCTCACTGGGAAGTGAACGCTGAGCTTGCTGCGGCGATACGTGCACGCGCAACCGCATAAGGTTGTTCACCCGCACGGTGAGCGCTCCCAGCGTCCCGGCTCTGCTCGTCGCCTCGCCGTGGGCGAGGACTTTCGCTTCCCGCAGACCGGCGGGCCGAAGCCAATCCCACCGTTTGTGAGCGACATCTTCTACTCCGAACAGCGCGTGTGGTCTGGCACTATAATGGGGCCATGGCTCCTCCGCTGCTTGCCACAAAGCTGTACCGCCCGCCGCCCCGTCCGAGGGGGATGCTGCGGCCCCACCTGATTGAACAGCTCAACGCCGGGCTGCACCGCAACCTGACCCTGCTTGCCGCCCCGGCTGGCTTTGGCAAGACAACGCTGCTCAGCCAGTGGCTGGACGGTTGCGCGCGCCCGGTCGCCTGGCTGACGCTCGACGCGAGCGATCACGAGCCTGCGCGCTTTCTGGCCTACCTTGTCGCCGCGCTACAAACCGTCGTGCCGGAGTTTGGGGCGGGACTGATGGCTGCGCTGCTTGCGCCACAGGCGCCAACGCCTGCCGCCGCGGTGACGGACCTGATCAACGCACTCGCTACGCTCGCGCAGCCGGTCGTGCTCGTCCTCGACGACTACCATCTGGTCAATGCAGCGCCGGTTGATGCGGCCCTCGGCCTGTTGCTGGCTCACCAGCCTCCCCAGCTCCACCTGGTGATCGCCACCCGCGAGGACCCGCCGCTGCCCCTGGCCCGCCTACGCGCTCGCGATCAGCTGACCGAGCTGCGCGCCGCCGACCTGCGCTTCAGCCATGCCGAGGCGGACGCGCTGCTCAGCCAGACCGAAGGTCTGAGTCTGTCGGCGGATGTGGTCGCCGTTCTCGCAAGTCGTACCGAAGGCTGGGCCGCCGGCCTCCACCTGGCGGCGCTTTCGCTGCGAGGCCATCAGGACGCAGCCGGCTTCGTGCACTCCTTCTCCGGCAGTCAGCGCTTTGTGCTCGACTATCTGCTCGAAGAAGTGCTCCAACAGCAGCCCACGCCGCTCCAGCAGTTCCTGCTACGCACGTCGGTGCTTGACCGGCTCTGTGGCCCGCTGTGTGACGCGGTCCTCGCCATGCCCGTCGGCACCGGGCAGGCGACCCTTGAAGCCATCGAACGCGCCAATCTGTTCCTCGTTCCACTGGACGACCAGCGTTGCTGGTATCGCTACCACCATCTGTTTGGCGAACTGCTGCAGCAGCGCCTCCCGCAGGAGGCGGCCATGGACGCGGGTGCGATCGCCACGCTCCACCTCCGGGCGAGTGGCTGGTATGAGGCCCAGGGTCTGATGCTCGAGGCGCTGCACCACGCCGCTGCGGCCGCCGACCCCGCTCGGGTCGCCGCGCTGGCCGAGCGCGCCTGGGCCCAAATGGACAGTAGCTTTCAGTCGCTCGCCTGGTGCCGCTGGGTGGACCAGCTCTCGGAGGAGGTGCTGCGCGTCAGGCCCGTGCTGTGCACCCAGTACGCCTGGGCGCTGATGGATAACGGTCAGATCGAGGCCAGCGAGACCTGGTTGCGTAACGCCGAGCGCTGCTTGTCTACCGCGGATAGCACGGGGCCAGCGTCGCACGACGGGGTGGCACCTATGATTGTGGTCGCCAGCGAGCTGCTGCCCAGCTTGCCGGCGCGGATCGCCGCCGCCCGCGCCTACCTGGCCCAGAGCCGCGGCGATTTCGTCGCGGCCCAGCAGTATGCCGCCACCGCGCGGGATCGTAGCGCTGACACGGACCCGCTGCTGCACGCCCAGGCGACCGTGCTGGCGGGGGTGAGCCATTGGGCGAGCGGCGCCCTTGAGGCAGCCTACAGCGCCTTCGCCGCTTGGGTCGAGCAAATGCGCGAGGCCGGCAACCTTGCCTTCGCCCTGGCCAGTGGTTTCTACCTGGCGGAGCTTCGGCTTGCCCAGGGCCAGCTGCGCGAGGCGGCCCGCCTCTACCGGCAGTTCCTCAACCTGGTACCGGCCGATCACGAGGCCCTCAGGATGGCGGCGCCGCACCTGCATGTGGGTCTGGCCGTGATTGCCCACGAGCAGGGCGATGCCCAGGCCGCCACGTTGCACCTGCGCACCAGCCAGG
>CAZKTU010000373.1:0-4752 GCA_964555675.1 uncultured Oscillochloris sp. | reverse complement strand
CCGCGCCGGCATGCAACCGTCGTTCTATTCATCCTCGAAAGGACACGCTTCATGGCCAACGGAGCTAGCAACCGGATCCCGAGCAACATCCTCGCCGCCGACCGCATGACCCTGATCACCCTGCAGACTCTGGCCGACTACAGCCCGCGTAACCTGGCCTTCGGCACGCCCACCCTCGTGCAGCAAGCCGCCGCGCTGACCAGCGCCGAAGAGGCTGAGATCGCCGCCTGGCGCGCCTACGAGGTCGCCCGCGAGCAGGCGATCGCCGCCGGCCTGGTCTTCCACGACTCTATGCAGGGCGCCAAGACCGAGGTCGTCGCTCAGTACGGCGCCGATTCGCCCGCCGTCCACGCGATTGGCCGCAAGCAGAAGTCCGAGCGCCGCCGCCCGACCCGCAGGCCCAGCCCGTCCGCCTGACGCCCCTTCCCCTCTAGAGCCAGGGCGACCCACACTCGCCTCCTTCGCCCAGTGGCTCAGCTTCCCCGCCGGCGCGCCCCACCCCTCAGGTACTCCTCGGCCTTAATCGCTCTAGGTTTTACCACGAAGGGCACGAAGGTCACGAAGGCTGGATGGACGCTCTGCTATGACACTATTGGCGCTGCCGCTCGCTCTGCTCGGGCCCAGATGCCAGGCACAGCGCGCACGTCAGACCTTCGCGCACTTCGTGGTCTTCGTGGTAAAAAACTTGCCGCTCATTCTCGTAGAGCGATGCCCGCGCGGCCTACTCGATCGCGATGTCGATCACGGCGTAGAGGGTGTGAAGGGTGTTCTCGATCAGCGACTCGGCCCTCGTGCTGTCCAGCCGGTGGATTTGGGGCAGGATCTGCGCCCCGACCTGCTCGCGGAACTGTGCCACGAAGGCGGCGATGAAGGCGTGGACGTCTTGCAGAAAGACCTCGCGCAGCCCGATGACAATCTCCGTGGCCAGGTCCCAGTTATCCATCTCGAGTCCGTCACGCATCAGGACCAGCTCTTGTTTTGTCGAGTCCGTGGGATAGCGCGCCATTTGTCGCTCGCTCAGGACGTCGAAGCTCGAGTTGTACTGCCGCTTTGCGTTCACGTACCCCGCAGCAAGTTTGCCTTTGATCTGATCATAGACGAGCGCGTTGCCCTCGGCGTCGCCGATGCGATAGGTGGTCTGCCTGCGATTAAAGGCGTTGGCGAACCTATCCCAGCGCGCCTTGACCGCGGGGTCGGTCAGGTTGTCTAGTACGTAGCGAAACTCGGCGATGAGGTCATCGCTCATCGAGGTGCCTCCTCTCAGGGCTTATCCCGCCTCAGCTACGATGCGGTTTTTGCCATTGGCCTTGGCCTGATACATGGCGTGGTCGCCCAGGCGCAGAATCTCGTCGACGCTCCTACCGGCTCGGTAGCTCGAGACACCTGCGCTGATCGTAACCCGCAGCTGCTGCCCGTGGGCTGTGAGCGGCAGCGCCCCGATCGCCAGCCTGATGCGCTCGGCGAAGCGCAGTGCGTCGTCCTGGGCCATGGCTCGCAGCAGGAAGGCGAACTCCTCGCCGCCCATACGTGCGAAGACGTCGCTCTGGCGGGCGTTCTGCCTGCAGAGCGCGCTAATCGTCTGCAGTACCTCGTCGCCGAACTGGTGGCCGTAAGTGTCGTTGACCAGCTTGAAGTCGTCCAGGTCGAACTGCATCAGCGCGAAGGGCACGCCCTCGCGCCGGGCTGTGCCGATCGCCTGCTCCAGCTCTTCGACAAAGAAGCGCCGGTTGTAGGCGCCGGTCAGCTCGTCGGTGATCGACTGGTGGTAGAGCTTGGCGCGGGTCTGGTCCAGCTCGGCGATCGCCGCGTGGGTCTGGTAGGTCTGGGGGAGTAGAACGAGGTGGATCAGCACGGTCACCAGGATGCCCGGGAGGATCGGGAAGTGGGTCTGCCTGGCCGCGATGACGATGATCGTGGAGACGATCACAAAGGTGCCCAGGGTGACTAGGGCGGTCGCCCACGCGACACCCAGGCGGCGCACAAGTAGTTTGCCGGAGAGCCAGTCTTGCACAGCCATGGTGCGTCCTTGTCCTACTTGCTTCGCATGCAGGGTGATCAGTATGCGATTGTTTGCCTGGTGTCTGTAGAAGCTCATGCTAGATCGGCGGCCTTACTGCGCCATTACAGAGGCCCGCGCCAACGCCGCGCCCCCTTGCGCAAGCCGGGGCCGAGGCCCCCGGCTCAGCCCTGCGACCGATGGACGCCCCGGCTGGCTCGTGCTACCCTGCCTCCCACAACCAGAGTCGTCAACGACGCAGACGGTGACGAGAGGCGCGCGGTCGGATAGCCAGCGAGTCGAGGGCGGTGAGAGCTCGACCGGAAGACCAGCGCTGAAGCCCCACCCGAGTTGCCGCCGTAACGCCCGCGGGCGCCAAGGCCGGCCGGAATGCCCGCCGTTACCGGGGCGCGCCCTCGCCCCCCCTCGTGGTGGGCCGTGGCGGCAGAGATGGGGCTCCCCGGCCCCAAACAAGGTGGTACCGCGAAGCCATTCGCCCTTGAGCAGCTGCTCAAGGGTTTTTTGTTTGCCCAAAGGAGGGATGTATGGACTCACGCACGCTCCGCCGGCGCTTCCTCGACTATATGCTCGCCCAGGGCCACGCCCTGATCGCCCCGGCGCCGCTTGTGCCCGAGAACGACCCCAGCGTGCTCTTCACCACGGCGGGTATGCACCCGCTCGTGCCCTACCTGCTGGGCCGCGAGCACCCCGCCGGCCCGCGCCTGGCCAATTGCCAGCCCTGTTTGCGCACCGGCGATATCGCCGAGGTGGGCGACTCGACCCACCTGACGCTCTTCGAGATGCTCGGCAACTGGTCGCTCGGCGACTACGGCCGCGCGGGCGCGATCAGGCTTAGCTACAGCCTGCTCACCACGGTCTTCGGCCACGACCCCGCGCGCCTGCACGTCACATGCTTCGCGGGCGACGAGCGCGTCCCACGCGACGAGGAAGCGGCTGCGCTCTGGCGCGAGCTTGGTTTGCCCCCCGAGCGCATTCATTTCTTGCCCAAAGAAGACAACTGGTGGGGCCCTGTCGGCCTGGGCGGCCCTTGCGGCCCCGATAGCGAGGTTTTCGTCGATCTGCAGCCGGGCGGCCCCGCGGGCGAGAGCCCGGGCAATCGTCCCGCGCGCTTCGTCGAGGTGGCCAATAATGTCTTTATGCTCTACGACCAGCAGCCCGACGGCTCGCTGCTGCCCCTGGCGCGCCCCTGTATCGACGTGGGCGTCGGGCTCGAGCGCAACCTGATGACCCTGCTCGGCCTCGCTTCGGCCTATCAGTGCGACATGCTCGCGCCGCTTGTGGCGGCCTTGCACGAGCTGGCGCCCGCCCGCGACTCCTTCGCCGAACGGGTGGTGGTCGATCATCTGCGCGCCGCGGCCTTTGTGCTCGCCGAGGGCGTGCTGCCTGGCAATAGCGACCAGCCCTATGTCGTGCGGCGCCTGATCCGCCGCGCGCTGCGCTACGGGCGCACCCTGGGCATCGCGGGCTCTTTTCTCGGCGCCCTGGTCGAGCCGCTGGTCGCCGCGATGGGCGACGACTACCCGCTGCTGCGCGAGCGCTCCGCGGCGATTGTCGCGGCCCTCGGCGACGAGGAGGAGCGCTTCGGGCGGACCCTGGTGCGCGGCGAGCGCGCCCTCGCGCGGGCCGTGGCCAAGAGCCGCGCCACGGGCGTGACGATGCTGCCCGCCGAGCAGGCCTTCCACCTCTACGAGACCTACGGCTTCCCCTTCGAGCTCACCGCCGAGCTGGCCACACAGGCGGGTCTGGGCGTCGACGAGGCGGGCTTCGCGGCGGCCTTCGCCGAGCACCAGGCCCGCTCGCGGGCGGGGGCGGCCGCGCGCTTCGCCGGCGGGCTGGTCGAGCGCAACCCGGCCACCACGCGCCTGCACACCGCCACCCATCTGCTCCATGCGGCCCTGCGCGAGCTGCTGGGCGAGCATGTCGAGCAGCGCGGCAGCAACATCACCGTCGAGCGGCTGCGCTTCGACTTCAGCCACCCCGAAGGCCTGACGCCCGCCCAGCTAGAGCTGGTGGAGAGCTGGGTCAATCGCCGCATCGCCGAGGATCTGCCAGTGAGCACCGAGGAGCTCGGCCTGGCCGAGGCCCGTGCGCGCGGCGCCCGCGGGCTCTTCGCCGAGCGCTACGGCGAGCGCGTGCGCGTCTACGCGATTGGCGCCGTCAGCCTCGAGATCTGCGGCGGCCCCCACGTCGAGCGCACCGGCGAGCTCGGCCACTTCCGCATCCTGCGCGAAGCAGCCGTAGCTCAGGGCATCCGCCGCATCAAGGCCGTGCTCGAACCGGCGTGAGCGCGCGGCGATACGGCTACGAGCCGTACGAGTACATCGCGGCCTTAATCGCTAGAGGTTTTACCACGAAGGGCACGAAGCTCACGAAGAGGGAAGCTGTGCTGTGGCGAGTACGCTTGAGCCGCTCGCTCGGCGCGGCCGTCCAGGTCAGGCGCTCAACGCGGGCGGCTTCAGCCGCCCGTCCCACAGCGATCAGCTCGCGGGCTGCGGGGGGATCTGCCACAGAACATTGGTGATCAGCCAGGTGTCGCCATACTTGCCCAGGTGCATGTAGTCGCTGCCCCAGCTGGCGATCAGCTTCGCGCTGGCAGTCTTGTCCTGCACATCATAGACAATAATACGCCTCGGCGCGTCTGCTGCCTCGCGCTCGCCGCGTGCCTGCCGCTCCTCGGCCACGTGCCGCAGCTCGGCGGCGCTCATCGGCGCGAAGCCGCCCGCGGTTTGTCCTGC
>CAZKTU010000372.1:0-4753 GCA_964555675.1 uncultured Oscillochloris sp. | reverse complement strand
AGCGCGCAGAGTGACTATTGCTCGCCAGGGCGATCAGCGCTTCGTCTTATCCATCAGGCTTCCCCTAGCCGCACTCGCACGAGCAGGTCGTTGATCTCGTCGCGGCAGATCTGCTTGTCGCTCATCAGCCCTCCACAATGGTGATGCGATGTGCCTCCGTCAAGTCGGGCGGCTCCGCTCGGGCGGCGAGGCGACGGATGACCGCTTCGGGTACCTGGCTTGGGCGCTGCCGGTTGCGCTCGATGGCACGGCTCAGTGGTGCGTCCACAGCGACAATCCGCACCCGCGCCCCGTAGCCCAGGAACAGCTCCACCAGCGGGTCGCGCAGCCGGCGCGTCAGGTTGGTGGCGTTCCAGATGAAGGGCTGACGCCGGCGCAGCAGCTCGCGGGCCTGCTCCTTCGCCGCGCTCACCA
This sequence comes from uncultured Oscillochloris sp., assembly GCA_964555675.1. GTDB lineage: Bacteria > Chloroflexota > Chloroflexia > Chloroflexales > Chloroflexaceae > CAIWXH01. The sequence continues at coordinate 4,339 of CAZKTU010000372.1, read as the reverse complement.
CCGTGCCCTGTTCGTCCTCTGGGTTCACACCGAGTTCACCGCGAATGGCATCCAGGGCGATGACTGGCAGCTGCCCACCCTGTCCGGTGAGCCAGGTGTCCTTGCCCGCCCCCGGGAGGCCGGAGAGCAGGGTGACTTCGCCCCAAGTGTCGTCGTAGGCGTGGTACATTGGGTCCTGCTGTAGGCCCCGGCAGTAGCGGACACGGCTGTGCTCCGACGGGAACGGGAAGGGCTGGTGCAGACAATCGTGCTCGGCGCACCAGTCGCGGAATAGCCCTACACGACCCAGCAGCTCATCGCCATCGGCACAGATACGCCCACGCACGTCGGCCTCCGCGAGGAGCGCGACGAGGTCGAGCGGGACACGTAGGCTGGCCGGAAGCACCCCCCTCGCGATGTCGGCGCGCTCCAGGAACCACAGCGGCAGCCCGTGGTGGCGCACCAGAGCGACGACCAACTCGCGCTCAGTGAAGGCGAGGGGCGCACCCAGCCCCTCGTTGTCCCAGAGCAGGCCGCGGGCAATCACGGCGCCGACGCGGGAGTGGTTCGGCGAGCTGATCCGGCCGTCAGGCGCGATCTCCGTGGTGGCAGGCTTGCCGATGTCGTGGAGCAGGGCCGCGAGGAAGAGCGCGGCGCGCAAACGCTGCGCGTCAGCTTCGCTAACAGCGGGAGACAGGGCGCGCCACGCCGGGAGTTCGACAAGCGCCTCGGCGACCATGCGCGTGTGGATCAATACATCGCCCTCGGCGTGATAGCGAGGATCCTGTGGCGTGTCCGCGAGGGGCAACAGCCAGGGGCAGGCGGCGAGGATGGCCGGCCAGTCCACGCTCCAGCCCGGCGCCTGCGGCACCCACGGGATGTCGGCCAGAGCTACCACAGGCTCACCCCCGCGCGTAGCAGATTCGGCAGCAGCGGCCGGTCCTGCCAGTGGCTGCCCGAGTCGAGCACGGTCTGGAGGAAGCCGCGCCGCACGTACTTGTAGCGGCCCGTCACCGCGCCGCCCTCCTCTATCTTGATGTAGAGCCCCTCCATCAGCCCGCTCGGGTCGCTCTCGGCGAGAGCCTGAGCCGGGTCGAGGCCGGCCTCTGTGGCAGCGCACCCAAGCTGCTCGCGGTGGTCGGTCGCGATAAAGTGCGAGGGGCCGATCAGAGCTTGGAGCGCGGCGAGGGAGGGCAGGGGGCCGGCGTGCAGCACCTTGACCGAGGCGACGAACGGCGCTGCCTGGAGCATCGCCGCCCGGCGCTCGGTTGAGAGGAAGGCACCGTCGTGGGTGTCGAGGATGTCGAACTCCAGCAGGTAGTGGGGCAGGTCGGTGTAGAAGATTGAGTGCTTGCCGTAGCACCACTCGCCGTACAGGAGATAGCGGTCGCCGAGCAGCTCCCACAGGCCGACGGCGTGGGCCGAGGCCCAGCCCTTGAGCAGATCGAACTGGCGCTCGCGCGGGCCGCCGGTGAGGTAGTGCCCGCGGCTCTGGAGGCGCAGCCGCCCGTCGCGGTCGAAGCTGAGGCCGCAGTTGGCGCCGTCCATCTTCTCTTCGACCACAAGGTGGCGGCCGGCGAGCTCGGCCCAGGGAGTGGTCACGGGGTCGTCGTCCGTCTGAAGCCCGGAGCCTTCGATGTGGCGGGTGCGGGGGTACTTGTAGAGCTGCTCCATCACGGGCCTACCTTTGCGACGGCGATGAGGTGGCCGGGCACCTGCTCGACCGAAACCCGCGCCGCCCCGTGCTCGCGCAGGAGGGCGGTGAGCTGTGTGGCGCTGAAGAGGTGAATGTGCTCGGGGTTGTCGTCGGGGCGCGACGGCACCGAGAGAATGACGAAGCGCCGGGCGACACGCAGGGCCGAGCGCAGGGCTGCCACCGTGTCGGGGATGTGCTCCAGCACCTCGAGCATTGTCACCACGTCGAAGCTGTGGTCGGCGAATGGCAGGTCGGTCACATCGGCGCGCGCGGCGGTCAGGGTGGCGACGCCCCCGGCTGCGACCCGCTCGATGTCGACAACGCGGTGGTCGAGCACGTCGGCGGCGGTGACGGGCAGCCAGGGCATAGCGTCGAGCAGGGGCCAGAGGAAGGCGCCGCGCCCGCTCCCGATGTCGAGCAGTTCGGATGGGCCGATGCCGCGCAGGATGCCGAGCACGGCGTGAACTCGGGGCAGACCCATGGTGCGCTTGAAGCGGTGGAGCCGCAGGCCGCGTATGTGACCGAGCTGGATGAGCGCCGCGAGCTCGGTGTCGGCCAGGGCGTCGAGGGGCGCGGCGAGCAGCGCGGCGCCTCCGGCTAGCTCCGGCTCAGCGCCGAGGGCGCCGCGGACATAAGCGGCGGCAAGGCGCTCAAACAGCGGCGTGTCAGTGGTCACCGGGCTGCTCCTCGTCTGGGTTGCTCACACTGAGTGGAGCTTTCACGCCGGCAGGCGGCTGCGGCAGGGCCACTATCGTGATCAGCGGTTGGGCTATGCCGGCACGCATTCAGGATACATCGTTTGACGGCGGCGGGCCTCTGCCCAGGGTGGTATTCTCGCCTCACAGCGCTGACGGCAGCGCACAAGCCACGAGGAGGTGCCGCCATGAACCGCCACGATAAGCTCGACCACCAGCACGGCTTTTGAGGTCACCAGCAAGCGTTGCTGCCTGTCCTCAGGCCGCTATGACGGCGCCCTCCGCGACCACTACTTTTAGGGATTGAGCAAGTTGGGCGCCCTGGAGTCTGTCCAGGGCGCCACGCCGTACCGGGCTGCCTAACGCGATCTGGTCGCTTCGCCGAGCGCGGCCTCGGGCCGCTCAGCTGCGAGCTCTGCCAGCCGACGCTGCTTGCGAGCCGCGCAGGTGGGACAGGCTAGCACCTCGCGCGCGAGCCTCGACGGTGATGCGGACAGCCTTGGTCTTCGCGGGCGGACAGGTGGCGCAGAAGTGGCACCGAAACATGGAGCGACAGCCGTAGGAGATCGCCCGAGCTGGCTGAGCTCTCGGGCGGGTACAGGGTCACGGTGCGCCCTGAGGCGCTGAAGGCGGCAGGAGGTGACGAGCAGGCGTGCTTGATCAGCCGCTATAACGTCTGCCTGGCCCCCGTCGCCGGCTGGCGCGCGGAGCGCAGCCAACTTACCAGGCCATTGATCGCCAGTCCCAGCAGGATCACGTAGAGCAGCGAGATGAAGCGCACGCCCTGGACGTAGTAGAGCCCGATGCCGATCATGTCCACAATGATCCAGTAGGCCCAGCTCTCCAGCCGCTTCTGGGCCATCAGCCACATCGCGCTGAAGCTCATGATCGTCGTCAGGGAGTCGAGGTAGGGGAAGGCCGCCGGCTGCGGAAAGAGTGCGGGCTGCAGCTCGTGGATACGGCTCATCAGCCCGCCCAGGGCCGCCGATAGTACCGCGGTGAGCAGCAGCACGAGCCCCAGGGTGCGCGGCGCGCTCACATACGGCGCGAACGCCTGCTCCGCCTGCCGGCCGCGGCTGCTCCAGAGCCACCAGCCGTACACGCTGGCGACCAGGTAGTAGGCCTGCTCCAGGGTGTCGGAGTAGAGCTGGATCTGGTAGAACAGAACCATGTAGAGCAGCACGCTCACGATGCCCACCGGCCAGGTGAGGATCTTCTGGCGGGTGATTAGCCACACGGACCAGAGGTACAGGATGGTGCCGACGAGCTCGATGTAGCTTAGCGGGTAGCCCAGGATGGTGAAGGCGATCGTGTTGACGTCGAAGGGGTTGCCCATCTGCGTGCTCCCAACGTACCCTGCCGGTTATCATTACGACCCCCGGAGGGTCTCCAGCAGGTTGCCGTACTTCTGGTGCCTGGCCAGCAGTTCGCCGACCTGGCGCACCCGCGCTTCAACATTGCCGCTCACCAGCAGGAAGGGCAGCCGGCGCACGCGCAGATCGGCCAGGATCTGCTTCTGGAAGACCTGCCGGTCGGCGTCGCCCGAGCGGTCCCAGGTGTCGTCGTAGGGGATATCGCTGTCGCAGACGACGACCAGGTCGTAGCGGCTCTGGGCCTGCGCGGCGAGCTCGGCGAGACGGGGCGCGACCGCTCCGTGGTAGGCCAGTGAGAACATAGCCGTGGTGATGGCGTTGGTGTCGGTGAAGAGGTAGCGGTTGGCCTCGGTCAGTAAGGCCTCCTCGCGCAGGAGGTGGCCCTCGGCGAGCTCGACCAGCTGCTCCATCGTCAGCCGCCGGTCCGCCTGGTGCTGCTCCCAGTACTCGCGGCCGTACTCGGGCATCCAGATGGTGTTGTACACCTCGGCGAGCCGCGCGGCCAGCGTGGTCTTGCCAGTGGAGGGAGCGCCGAGCAGCACGATGTTGATCACGAGGTCGCGGTAGACAAGGGGGTGGACGAAGGCGCGCCAGGC
>CAZKTU010000371.1:0-4770 GCA_964555675.1 uncultured Oscillochloris sp. | reverse complement strand
CAGCCGCACTCGGGGTGGATCAGCAGCTCGGCGCCGGGCAGCGCGGCCCGCTGCCGCTCGACCATGGCCGGCCGGATCGCGGCGTGTACGTGACACTCGCCGGCCCAGATATGCATGGTCCGGCCCGTCACCTGGCGCAGGTAGCTGCCCAGGAACATGTCGGGCAGGAACAGGATCTCTTTATCTTCGGGGATGGCCCGAATGACGCGCTCGGCGTTGCCCGAGGTGCAGCAGTAGTCGCTCTCGGCCTTGACCTCGGCGGTGGTGTTCACATAGCTCACCACTACCGCGCCCGGGTGCTCAGCCTTCCAGGCCCGCAGCTGCTCGGCGTTGATCGAGGCCGCGAGCGAGCAGCCCGCGTCGGGGTCGGGGATCAGCACGGTCTTCTCGGGCGAGAGGATGGCCGAGGTCTCGGCCATGAAGTGGACACCACAGACCACCAGCACGGGCGCCTCGCTCTTCGCCGCGTACTGGGCCATGCCCAGCGAGTCGCCGACATAGTCGGCCAGGTCCTGGATCTCGCCGTATTCGTAGTTGTGGGCCAGGATCACGGCGTTGCGCAGCTTGCGCAGCTCGTCGATCTCCTCGACCAGGCTCGCCGCCACTTCGGGCGTATCGTGGTAGAGCGCCAGGCTCATCGGTAACCTCCTGTTGATCCCCGCTTAATTGTCGGTTATTAGTGTATGTTAAACACTAAATCGGGGCATAAAATTGGCCGCGCGGTCGCAGATTTGTGTCATTCTGACACTAAAAATCTACGCGAAAGGGGACCACCCGCACCCTCAGCCCTGGGAATTGTGTGGGCCTGTTCTCACGAGAGGCGGAATGGTCCCCGCACTAGCGACCGCCCGGCCTGTTGTAAATGTGACACTTGACCGAGAATACCACCGTGGGCCACTGTTGTCAAGGGGACACTACCATATAACCTCTGCGTCCCTCGGCGGCGCGCCCTCCGTCTCACGATGGTTGACAGCGCCAGCGCCGTCGTCTATCCTGAGCCCAGGCGCGCGCTGTGCGCCGTAATCTGCAGGGAGGATCGCGTGGTAAGTGACGACGTAGGTGTAGTACGCAACTGTCGGCAGCCGTCAGGCTGCGCGGCGGTCGCGCCCGCCCACGCCGGCCACGCGCCGCGGGGATGATTGGCGCGGCCCCGCCGCGCAGCTCCTAGCTCAAGGAGCACAGTCATGCCCTTCCCCGCCAGCTTCGACCCCGCCGAGGCCGAGCCTCGTATCCAATCCGCCTGGGAGTCCGCGGGCCTCTACCGCTTCGACCCCGCCGACCCCCGCCCCATCTTCGCCGTCGACACGCCGCCCCCCACCGTCTCGGGCGAGATCCACATCGGCCACGTCTACTCTTATGTTCAGGCCGAGGCCCTGATCCGCTTCTGGCGTATGCAGGGGCGCCAGATCTTCTACCCCTTCGGCTTCGACGATAACGGCCTGCCCACCGAGCGCTTCGTCGAGCGCAGCCGCGGCATCACCGCTCGCGAGGTCGGCCGCGCCGCCTTCGTCGAGGCCTGCCTCGCCACCTCGGCCGAGGTCGAGCAGCGCTTCGAGCAGTTCTGGCGGCGCCTCGGCATGAGCGTCGATTGGCGCCACCGCTACTCGACCATCGACCCCGCCTCGCGCCGCACCGCCCAGTGGTCCTTCCTCGACCTCAGCCGCCAGGGCCGTATCTATCGCGCCCAGGCCCCCACCCCCTGGTGCACCACGTGCGAGACCGCCGTCGCCCAGGCCGAGATGGAGGACGCCGAACGCGATACGACCATCCAGAGCGTCCGCGTCCACGAGCGCTGCGGCACGCCTCTCGAGATCCTCGAGACCCGCCAGTGGTTCGTCCGCCTCCTCGACGCCAAGCACGAGCTGCTCGCGGCCGGCCGACGCCTCGACTGGCGCCCCGCCCATATGCAAACCCGCTACGAGAGCTGGGTCAATGGCCTCAGCTACGACTGGTGCATCTCGCGCCAGCGCGTCTTCGGCGTCCCCTTCCCGGCCTGGCACTGCCAGAGCTGCGGCGCCACTATCCTCGCCGAAGAGACCCAGTTGCCCGTCGACCCCCAGCGCGACCCCCCGCCCCACGCCTGCGCCTGCGGCGCCTCCGACCTGCGCCCCGACGACGAGGTTATGGACACCTGGTTTACGTCGTCGCTCAGCCCGCAGATCGCCGCCCACATGCTCGCCGACCCGGGCCTCTATGGCCGCCTCTTCCCGATGGATCTGCGCCCCCAGGCCCACGATATTATTCGCACCTGGACCTTCTACACTATCGTCAAGTCGCTCTTCCACTTCGGCGAACTGCCGTGGCGCACGGTCATGCTCTCGGGTCACGCCCTCGACCCGACCGGGCGCAAGCTCAGCAAGTCGAAGGGCAACGCCCCCGTCACGCCCATGGCCCTGATCGAGCGCTACGGGGCCGACGCCGTCCGCTACTGGGCCTGCCGCGCCGGCCTCGGCGCCGACCAGCCCCTGAGCGAGGACACGATGCGCCAGGGCCGCAGGCTCGTCACCAAGCTCTGGAACGCCGCCCGCTTCACCGCCGCTCAGCTCGGCGACCAGCCGCCCCCGGCTGACGCTCGCCCCAGCGCCCCCGCCGACCGCTGGCTCCTCGCCGCGCTCCAGCGCACCATCGAGGAGGCCACCGCCCACTGGCGCGCCTACGAGTACGCGGCCGGCCTCGAGGCCGCCGAGCGCTTCTTCTGGGGCGCCTTCTGCGACCAGTACCTAGAACTGGTCAAGGGCCGGCTCTACGACGGCGCTGGGCCCGGACGCGAGTCCGCCCGCCTCACTATCGCCCTGGCTTTCGAGAGCATTCTGAAGCTCCTGGCCCCGGTCATGCCCCACGTCACCGAGGAGCTCTACGCCCTGCTCTTCCCGGGCCGCCCCTCGCTCCACACTGCGCCCTGGCCCACCCCCGACCCCAGCCTGCGCGACCCGGCGGCCGAGGCGACAGGCGCGGCCCTGGTCGCCATCACTGGCGCGGTCCGCCGCCACAAGACCGCCCAGGGTCGCTCGCTCGGGGCACCCCTCGGTGGGATCACCATCGGCTGCGCCGACCCCGAGCTGCGCGCGAGCCTCGCGGCCGCCGCCCCCGATATCGCCTCGGTCACCAGGGCGGCCGACATCGCGTGGACTGCCGTCGCCCCAGACGAAGCCGAGCTGCTGCTGCCCGGGCTCTGGCTGACAATTGTTCCATAGGGCTGCGCGCACGGGGGCTGGCGATTCGGCCATGATCGCCCCGCCAGCCCCACTTGAAAAGCATACTCACAGGCTAGACATGAGCGCAACAGCGTGCTATATTGCGGTACAACCTGTAAAACTATTCTATCAACCGTCTCTTCCCTACAGCCAGGCAACAGCGTGGTCCGTTGCCCCGACCGTAACGGACCCGTCGTAAAGCATAAGTTATGATCGCAGTCATCCCCTTTCAGATCGTCGTGGGCGGCCGGGGCGCCGCGGGCTACGGCCTCCAGGCCTCGGGCGCGGGCCGCGTCGCCGAGGCCCGCCTCGATCTGCCGGCCCTGCCGAGCGACCCGGCCGCCCTCGGTCGCGCCCTCGGCCAGGCCCTCTTCCCGCCCCCCGTGCGCCAGCTGCTGATCGACGTCGCCCGCGGCGCCGACGAGGCCGGCGCCCGCCTGCAGCTGCAGCTCAGCGTGACCCCGCCCGAGCTCGCCGCCCTGCCCTGGGAGTGGGCGAGCCTCGGCAGCGCCACGCCCTGGCGCCCCGCCGTGCGCGACGACTACGCCCTGGTGCGGGTCGGGCGCGGCGCGCGCACCCTGCCGCCGGTGGCCGTCTCCGGGCCCACCCGCCTGCTGCTCGCCTGCGCCCCCGGCGCCGCCATCGGCGCCGCCGCCCCCCTGGGCCACGCCCTCGCCGGGCCCGTGCGGGCCGGCTCCCTGGTGGTCGACCTGCTGCGCGACGCCGACCCGACCTCGCTACGTGCGGCCCTCACCGAGGAGCCCTGCCACGCCCTGCACCTCGTCGTCGCCGACGCCACAGGTCAGGGCCCCGACGCGCGTCTGCGCCTCGGCCGCGGCCTCGACGCCGCCGGGCTCGCCGGGATGCTCGCCGAACATGCGACCCTGCGCCTCGTCACCCTGGCCGCCGACCCGGGCGCCGAGGCCGGGGCCATGGCCGCCGTGGCCGCGACCATCCACGATAGCCTCGGCCTCGCCACCATCGCCCTCGGCGACCTCGACTACGGCCAGGCCGCCGCCTTCTGCGGGCCCTGCTACGCCGCCCTGGCCGCCGGCGAGCCCGCCGACCTGGCCGCCACCGATGGCCGCGCGGCCCTCGAGACGGCCGGCGGGGCCTGGGGTTCCCCGCGCCTGTGGGTCGTGCCCGGCAGCGAGCGCCTCTTCACCCAGGCCCCCGCCTACGCCGAGCCGATCACAACCTCGCGCCGCCGCTCTCTGGACGAGGATGGCGCCGCCCCCGCCCCCGTCGGCACGCCTCTGCGCCGCAGCCGCGCCGCCTCCTCGCTCGGGCAGACCGCCACCAGGGCCCTCGCCACCGCCCGCGCCTTCGTCGTCGACGCCACGGCCGTCGGCGAGCCGGCCCAGCGCTCGCGCCGCGACGATCCCGCCGCCAGCTGGCTCCAGCCAAAGCTCGTCGCCCTCGTCCTGGCCGCCTTGGTCCTGGTCTTCATGATCAGCCGCGTGCTGCCCGACGGCAACGCCAATAGCTCTGCGGCACCCACCCTGGCCCCCACAGCCGAGCTCTTCCTGCCCACCCCGCTGCCAACGCTCCCCGCTCTGTCGCCCGCCGCCGGGCC
>CAZKTU010000370.1:0-4793 GCA_964555675.1 uncultured Oscillochloris sp. | reverse complement strand
CCCCGCGCCCAATCTTGGGCGCGGGGTTTTTTTGATTCAGAGATCCAAGTGGGACAGGGTATGCGCAGTGGTAGATGAGCGGACCCAACCAGCGCGCGCGGTTGATCGCCCCAGGGACCGAAGCCCGTCACTTTACCCGGAGGGTATCCATGCGTATCGCTCGTCCCGTCACCCGGCTCATCGGCGCCGGACTGGTCGCCATCGTCGCCGCAGGCGCCATCGGCGCCGCGAGCCCGGCCGCCCGCGCCTCGAGCCACCGCGAGGCGCCCCTGATCAGCACCGATCCCCAGGCCGACAACACCGACCTGTACGCCTTCCGCACGCCCGACGCGCCCGACACCGTGACCATCGTCGCCAACTACATCCCCCTGGTCGAGCCCAATGGCGGCCCGAACTTCACCACCTTCGGCGATGACGTCCGCTACGAGATCCACCTCGACAACGACGGCGACAGCTTCACCGACATGAGCTACCGCTTCACCTTCGAGACCCACGTCCAGAACCCGAACACCTTCCTCTATATCACCGGCCCAGTTAGCTCGCCCACCGACCCCAACTTCAACCAGCAGCAGTCCTACAAGGTCGAGAAGATCACCTACGACCGCAAGGGCCGCGAGAAAGAGCGCGATACCCTCGGCCACGGCAACGTGCCCCCGGTCAACGTCGGCCCCCGCTCGACTCCGAACTACCCGGCGATTGCGGCCCAGGCGGTCACGCAGCTCGAGGGCGGCATTACCGCCTTTGCCGGCCCGCGCGACGACGCCTTCTTCGTCGACCTGGGCGCGATCTTCGACCTGGGCGGCCTGCGCCCCTTCAACGGCGCACACCTCATCCCGCTCGACCCGGCCCAGTACGGCGACCAGGGCATCGACGGGGTCAACGGCTACAACACCCACACGATCACCATGCGCGTGCCGATCAAGGAGCTGACCGACGACGGCAAGGGCGCGGACGCGACCAAGAAGCCCGTGCTCGGCATCTACGCCTCGGCCAGCCGCCAGAGCACACGGGTGCTGCGCAGCGACGGCAGCGTGCGCAACCGCGGCCCCTGGGTCCAGGTCTCGCGCCTGGGCAACCCGCTGATCAACGAGGTGATCATCCCGGTCGGCATGAAAGACTACTGGAACGCCCAGGCGCCCAAGAACGACGCCCAGTTCCAGAAGTACTACGAGAGCCCCGAGCTGGCCGGCGTCATCAATCTGCTCTATGGCGGGGCCCTCCAGCCCGTCGACACCGCTGGTCGCACCGACCTCACCGCCATCCTACTCACCGGCGTGAAGCTGCCCGACGGCAGCGCCTTCACCTTCACCGGCGACCGGCCCGCCGACCTGCTGCGCCTCAACGTGGCGATCGCCCCGACCGCCCCCGTGGGCCAGGGCAAGATCTTCGGCGTGCTCGACGGCGACCTGGCGGGCTTCCCCAATGGCCGCCGCCTCGAGGACGACGTGACCGACATCGAGCTGCGCGCCATCGCCCAGGGCTACGGCCCCGTGCTCAACCAGCTGCTCGGCCTGCCCAACAAGAGCCCGAACAACCTGGTCAGCGACGGCGTCCAGGCCAACGACCTGCCCTTCGAGGGCTTCCCCTACCAGTCCACCCCGCACTCGGGCTACGACAGCACGCTCCACGGCGGCAAGCGCACGCCGTTCGCACCCTAAAGGCGGCGACAAGAGCGAAGGTCTGGGGAAACCTGGTTTCCCCAGACCTTTAGGAGGCACTCTATGCAGGCGACACGCCGCCCACCGCACCGCCCGTTCCCGTGGCTCTGGCTGCTCCCGGCCCTGGTCGTGGCCGCGACCCTGGCGGCGTTCGCCCTCCTCTGGCCGAGGCAGACCGCGCCCGAGGCAGCCCTGATCCGGACCGCCGCCGAGAGCAGGCCCCTGAACGGCACCGACCAGCTAATCTTCTCGTACCAGGCCATCGTCGCCGAGCAGCCCGAGCAGCTCGACGCCGCGGCGACCCTGGGCGAGCTCTATCTTCAGAAGGCCCGCGAGAGCGGCGACCCGGCCTTCTACGAGCGGGCCGAGGCCCAGTTCGACGCCGTGCTCGCGCGCGACCCGAACCACCTGGGCGCCAGCGTCGGCAGAGGCGCCCTGCTGCTGGCCCAGCACCGTTTTGCCGAGGCCCTGGCCCTGGGCGAGGCGACCCGCGCCCGCTACCCGCAGGTCGCCCGCGTCTACGGCGTGATCGCCGACGCACAGGTCGAGCTGGGGCGCTACGACGAGGCCGTCGCGACGGTCCAGCAGATGGTCGACCTACGCCCCGACCTGGCCTCGTACAGCCGCGTGGCCTATCTGCGCGAGCTCTATGGCGACCCCGAGGGCGCGATCGACGCGATGGAACAGGCTGTGGCCGCCGGGGGCCCGAGCCGCGAGAACACCGAATGGGCCCGCGTGCAGCTCGGCAACCTGCACCTCGGCCTGGGCGACCTGGGGGCCGCCGAACAAGCTTATGCCCAGGCCCTGGCGAACATCCCCGACTACGTCCACGCCCTGGCCGGCCAGGCTCGCGTGCGCGTAGCCCAGGGTCAGCCCGAGCAGGCCATCGCCCTGTACGAGCGGGCGATCGCCACGCTGCCCCTCCCCGAGTTCGTGATCGCTCTCGGCGAGCTGCACGAGGCCGCCGGGCGCGACGAGGAGGCCGCGCGCCAGTACGCTCTGGTGAATGGGATGCAGCAGCTCTTTCAGGCCCAGGGCGCCGACGTCGACCTGGAGTTGGCCCTCTTCGAGGCCGACCACGGCGACCCCGCGCGCGCCGTGGCCCTGGCTCGGGCCGCCTACGAGCGCCGCCCCGGCATCAGGGGCGCCGAGGCCCTGGCCTGGGCCCTCTACAGGGCCGGCGACTACGCCGAGGCCCGCACGCAGATCGACGCGGCCCTGAAGCTCGGCACCCGCGACGCCGTGCTGCTCTTCCGAGCCGCGCTGATCGCCCGGGCCGGGGGCGACTCAGCCGCGGCCGAAACGCTGCTGGCCGAGGCCCGCGCCCTCACCCCCTACCTCCCGCCGCTCTACGCGCAAGAGGCGCAGCGCTGAGCGCTTGAGAAGTTGGAGGGGCGCTTTGCTTTACCGTCTTGTGGGAGGTGTGGAGGGCCAGGCCCTCCACATCCACCCCTCGCAGAGTGCAGCGGCGAAGAGCGTAACTCGGTTACGAACCTTGTCTAACTTTCGGGATTGACCGTGTCGGCCACGATGACGGTGGCGCTGCCGAGGCTGGCCACCAGAGTCTCGTCGAGCTGGATGCCGAGCTGCTGCTCGAGAGAGGCGGGGTCGAACTGGGCGACGGTGCCGCTCACCTCGACCGACTGGCCCTGGGCCACACTGAAGCTGCCGCTGGGGACGAGCACGGTCACCGGGCCGTGGGCCGGGTCGTCGAGCTGGAACAGCATGCCGTCGGCGATCTGGGTCACGGGTCCGCTGACCGTCATGGGCTGGCCGACCATGGCCGCCATCTGGTCCGCGCTCATGCCGGTGGCGGCCTCGCCGGTGGCCTGGGCGGCGGGGATGAGCGTGGGCGCGGCTGTGGCCGCGGCGTTCGCCCCGCTGGCGGCGGTGGCCTCGAGGCCGGGCAGGCTGGTCTGGGCCGCATCGACGAGCGGGCCGGCGGTCTGGGCGGCCGAGCCATCGGCAGGGGCCGTGGGGGCGGCGGCCGAGCAGGCCACCAGCAGCGCGGCCAGCAACCCGCCGCCCAGAATATCGCGTAGCTTGAGCATTAGAACGCTCCTTCCGTTGAAGAACAACCGGAAGGAGCGATGCAACCCCCGTGCCAGTGGTCGCACCCAGGCCACGGGGGCGAGCGGTGTACAGGCGCGTCCGCGCTAGTTCTGACCAAAGACCAGCGACCAAGGACCAAGGCCGGGCTCCTGCTGGGTAGTCGGTCTTTGGTCTTTCGTCCTCGGTCGCATCCAGACAGGCACTTGCGGAAGGCTGTATTAGGACCGGCGGAAGCGCAGCAGGGCCGCGCCCGCCGAGAGCACCGCCACGGCCGTGGCGACCCAGGCGGCGGGGCCGACCAGGGGGACGTCGGCGCTATTGCGGGCGATGCCGGCGAAGGCCCAGGCCAGCACGAGAGGGAAGGCCGGGTCGCCCTGGCGCGCGCCCATGGTCGCGCCCAAGCCGGCGCCGACGCCCAGCAGCGCCGTCGTCCAGAGTTCGGGGCTGACGCCCATGCCGTCCCAGCCGGCGTTGTAGAGCACAACCGTCGCGTTGACGATTGTGGCCACGCTGATCCAGCCTAGGTAGACGCTAAAGGGCAGCCGGGCGAAGATCGTCTCGTCGAGGGGCTGCTCGCCCCACTTGCCGAGGCGGCGGTCGATGGTGATCAGGGCCAGCAGCAGGCCGACCATGGCGCCCAGGGTCAGCCCGAACTGATTGTAGTGCCAGAGCAGCAGCCAGACGATATTGGCGGCGCAGCTCAGCACGAAGGGCCAGGCGATCCGGCGCAGGCGCGCATTCTCGCGGCGCGAGGGCAAAGCCTGGTAGACGGCGTAGCTGATCAGGCCGGTGTAGATCAGGCCCCAGATGCCGAAGACATAGCCGGGCGGAGTGATCAGGACGGGGAAGCGGGCCGAGATCTCGCCGGTGTTCTGCCCGTTGAGCGGCAGGATGTTGGCGAGGGCGTTGGTGGCGACGGTGGCGGCGAGGGCGGCGATCACGGCCCCCTGGCGGGCAAGGTCCGAGTTGGCCGACTGCGTGCCGGCGGCGATGTTTGTCATCGGGGAATCCTCCAGTATAATAGTCATATCCGTAAATCTTGGACCTGTCAAGCATGTGACCGCTCTCCGAGCGAAGCGAGGG
>CAZKTU010000369.1:0-4801 GCA_964555675.1 uncultured Oscillochloris sp. | reverse complement strand
GAAGCGCTGCACGCTATAATGCTCGCAACGCTCATGGCCCAAACTATAGTGCTTTTTGGCACGGAGCGCAAACGCATGACCCAGCCCGCGCATATTCTTGTTGTCGATGACGAGCAGAACATCCGGCTGACCCTCTCGGCGCTCCTCAGCCGGGCGGGTCATGTAGTCACGGTCGCTGCCAGCGGCGAGGAGGCGGTGACTTTGTTCGAGCGCCAGCACTACGATCTGATGCTGGTCGATCTGCAGATGCCCGGGATCAATGGCATCCAGGTGGTCGAGGCCCTGCGCACGCGCAATCTCGACACGGTCGTGATCGTACTGACCGGTCACGGCTCGCTCGAGACGGCGATCGAAGGTATGCACCAGGGCGTCTTCGACTACATGCTGAAGACGAGCGACCCGAGCCAGATCCTCGAGCGGGTCGCCGCCGGTCTCAACGACCGCGCCAAGCGCCAGCGCCAGAACGCCCTGATCACGGCGATTGGCGCCGCCGCCCAGGAGCTGACCAGCGCGACCCCCGCCGAGGACGCCGCCGCGCTGCCCCCCTTGGCTCTGCCCCCGCAGCAGAGCCCCGCCGCCCCGCCCTCGCCCGCTGCGGCCGCCCAGAGCAGCGCCGCGGCCGCCAACGACCGCCAGGTGCTGATCGGCCAGCTCCAGCTCGATACCTGGCACCAGACCGCCGTGCTCGGCGGGCGCTCGCTCAACCTGACCCCGACAGAGTTCCGCCTGCTGCTCTGCCTCGCCGAGCACGCCGGGCAGATGCTCTCGTACACTCAGCTCGTGCGCTGCGCCCAGGGCTACGAGGCCAACGACATGGAGGCCGGCGAGCTGATCAAGCCCCACATCCACCACCTGCGCCAGAAGATCGAGCCCGACCCGAGCGCTCCCCGCTACCTGCTCAATGTCCGCGGCAAGGGCTATATCCTCCAGATCGATTAGCTACCCGGGAAGATGCGGAGGGGCTCGGCCCCTCCTGCTTCCCCGGAATGGCACCGCCAGCGGCAAGGGTCCCACTAGTGCGAGAAAGCAGCCATGCCCGGCGACGCCGACCTCATCTACTTCAACGGGGTGAACGCGACGCGGGGCGAGTATGGCCTCGCGCCGATGCCCGTCGCCGACCTGGCGGCCCTGATCAAGGGCGATAAGCCTTCGTCCGCCCGCATCGAGCCCGACGCCGCCCAGCGCGCTTTGCTGAAGAGCCGGGCCGCGGCCGCCGGGGCCTTCCGCACGAAGGAGGGCGTGCGCGAGGACGAGGTGGCCTCGGCCGGCTGGGCCGTGGTCTTCCCCGCCGCCCCCGACTACAGCGCCGTCCGCGAGGCTCTCACCCCGCTGCTGGGCCTGCGCCAGGCTCAGGCCGGGGCGCTCTACCGCGAGTGCCGGGGCCAGGCCGGCTACCTGCAGGGCGAGTCGGCCCGCGACTTCCTCAAGCGGCAGGGTGCCGCGACCAGCGGGGCCGTCGACCCGGCTCGCTTCCCCTACTATGTGCTGCTCGTCGGCTCGCCCGACGAGATCCCCTTCCGCTTCCAGTACCAGCTCGACGTGCAGTACGCCGTCGGCCGCCTGCACCTGCCGAGCCTGACGGCTTACGCCAGCTACGCCGCCAGCGTGGTGGCCGCCGAGCAGGGCGAGGTCAGCCTGGCGCGACGGGCCGTCTTCTTCGCCCCCGCCAACCCCGACGACCGGGCCACGGCGATCAGCGCCGACGGGCTGGCCGCCCCCCTCGCCGCCTCGCTCGCCGCCGAGCAGCGGGCCGCCGACTGGCAGATCGAGACGGTGCGCGGCGAGGGCGCCAGCAAGGCCCGCCTGGCCGCCCTGCTGGGCGGCGCCGAGACCCCGGCTCTGCTCTTCACCGCCAGCCACGGCGCCGAGTTCGACCCGCTCGACCCGCGCATCGTCGCCCACCAGGGCGCCATCCTCTGTCAGGACTGGCCGGGCCCGCGGGCCTGGTCCCACAGGGCCCTCAAGCCCGACTTCTACTTCTCGGGCGACGATATCGGCGACGACGCGCGCCTGCTTGGCACGGTGGCCTTTCATTTCGCCTGCTTCGGCGCGGGCACGCCCGCCCTCGACGACTACGCTCACCTGCGCGGCTCGCGCCAGCCGATCGCCCCCCACAGCTTCGTTGCCGGCCTGCCCCAGCGCCTGCTCGGGCACCCGAAGGGCGGGGCTCTGGCCGTGGTCGGCCACGTCGAGCGAGCCTGGACTTACTCGTTCAGCGATAGCCACGGCACGCGCCAGCTCGAGACCTTCGCCAGCTTCTTGCGGCGGGTCATGCTGGCCGGCGCGCCGGTCGGCTGGGCCCTCGAGTTCTTCAACGACCGCTACGCCGAGCTGGCCACCGGGCTGACCGAGGACATGGAGAACTTGCGCTACGGGGGGGCCGTCGACGAGCCCCAGCTGATCGCCCGCTGGACCGAGCATAACGACGCCCGCAGCTATGTGGTGCTGGGCGACCCGGCCGTGCGCCTGCCGCTCAGGGGGCAGGGCGCCCCGGCGGGCGCCGCGCGGGTGACCATCCCGGAGGTGCGACCTGTGACGACACCGCCCCAGCCCGAGCCCGCCGCGCCCGCCGCCGCGACGCCGGCCCCGACCCCGGCGCAGGCCTCGCCCCCGCCGAGCTACCCGCCGCAGGGCTACCCCCAGCCGGGCTACCCGCCGCCGCCGGTTGTGGTCTACTACAACTACGGCCCGCCGCCCGGGGCCGCCGGCTACCCGCCGCCCGGGGCGCCTGGCGCCTCAAGCTTCGGCGTGCGCGAATGGCTGAGCGGGGGCGCCGAGGCCGCGGGTGAGACCGCTCAGAAGCTGGGCGAGGCACTCAGGAGCTTCGCCGAGCAGCTGACCGCAACCCTCGAGCAGACCCTGAAGGACGCCGCCGACCTCCATGTCGAGACCTACGTGGCCAGCGACATCGCCGAAGTCGAGTACCGCAAGGGCGACTTCAGCAAGGCCGAGCTGCGCGCCGTGACTGTGATGGAGCTCGACGGCGATACCAAGGTGCTGGTGCCGCGCAGCGATATGGGCGTCGACCACGAGCTGTGGGAGATCCACAAGGCGATGGTCGCCCAGGCTCAGGCCAACCGGGCCGAGATGATCCGCGCAATCGCCCAGGCGGCCTCGGGGATGATCGCCGTCGTCCAGGGCAAGTGAGTGGTGGTAAATCGCAATGGCCCACTTCGAGCTGATCGATCCTCGCGGCGCCCCCGCCCCGCCCGGGCCCTGGCAGACACGAGCCGCCGCCGCTAGCTTCAGCAGCACAGGCGGGGCCGAGGCCGCCGCGCCCGTGTGGCGGATCGACCTGCCCGCCGACCCGCTCGCGGCCCTGGCCGACCTGGCCGCCGCCGAGGCCCAGCTTGGACGCCACGAGGCGGCCCTCGCCGCGACGCCCGAGCGCATCGCGGCCCTGGCGGCGAGCGGCGGGGCCGTCAGCTTCTCGGCCCAGGGCTTGCCCGCGCCCGAGCGGCAGCTGCTGGCCATGCTGAATGCGCAACAGCCGCCCACAGGCGGCCCGGCCGGGGCGAGCGCCTTTAGCATCGGCCAGGACGAGGCCTCGAGCTGGGCCGAGGCCGAGCAGCGCTTTCGGGCGTTTGCCGGCCAGGTGCAGGACGCGGTGACGAACTTTGCGGTGGTCGAGACGTTGATCGAAGGGCTGCTGGTGGCGCGCACGAGCGTTGGCTGGACAGGCGACATGCGCTCGCTGCTGGCGACGTCGCCCCGGGCGCGCTACAGCGGTCTGCACCGGCGCTCGCTGGGCCTGGCCCTGGGCTCGCGGACGGCCCTGCTGAAGACGTTCGGCACGGTGATGCGCGGCGCGGCCCTGGTCGCCGTGATGGCCGGCTCGCCCGCGGGCGCGGTGATGGCGCTGCCGGCGGCCTGGAGGTTCGTCGAGCAGCTGCTCGGCGACCTGCGCGGGCCGTGAGCGACTCGCGCGCCCTGGATCGGACCCTGGTGGACGCAATGATGCTACGATAAAAGGAGAGAGCGAACGATGGCCACCAACCTTGACGACTCAACCCGCGAGGCCGCGGCGCTAGTGCGCAAGTATGTCGAGGACGCCGCGGTGATGCAGGTGCGGACGTTCTATGTGCTGACCGGCGCCGAGCCCCTGTCGAGCATGGACCCCGAGCGCCCCGGGGCCTTCACCGAGGTCAAGCTCGACGGCGACACCAAGGTCGTCGTGCCCATGCGCAAGGGCCGCGGCGACTCGATCGAAATCGACGAGGGCCTCTTCAGTATTCACGAGCGCAACGTGGCCATGGCCACTGCTTACAGGGCCCAGGTGCTCAACGCCCTGATCGGGCTGCTCCAACGGAGGTAAACTTCATGACCGAACAGACGGCCATCCCCGCGCGCTTGCGCGAGATTATCGAAGAGTTCCAGGCCGGCGACCGCAGCGAGAAGCTCGAGCTGATGCTCGACTACGCCGACAGGCTGCCCCCGCTGCCCGAGCGGCTGCGCGAGCACGCCGGGATGGAGCAGGTTCACGAGTGCATGAGCCCGGTCTTCGTCCACGGCGAGCTCGAGGGCGCGGGCGTGGTCTTTCACTTCGACGTGCCCGAGGAGGCCCCGACCACGCGCGGCTACGCCTCGATCCTGGCCGAGGGTCTGCGGGGCGTGACCCCGCGCGAGGTGCTGGCGGTGCCCGGCGACTTCTTCCAGGAGATGGGCCTGCACCAGATCCTCAGCCCCCAGCGGCTCAATGGCATCAGCGCGATTCTGGCTTATATGAAGCGCCAGGCGCTTCAGTTGATGCGGGGTTGAATCGACTTTGTCAGGAGGGCCTGCGGCCCTCCCGACACCCACC
>CAZKTU010000368.1:0-4867 GCA_964555675.1 uncultured Oscillochloris sp. | reverse complement strand
CTTGGAGCCTGCCCGGCGCCAGAGCCGTGCGCCTGTGCCAAGCGAGCGGCTCGCACCGCAACCAGGGCCGGGCTGCGCCCCTCGTGTGACCAGTCTTCCCTGGCGCTGGAAGGCGCAAGAGCCGAAGTTTCATACTAGCCCCTACCCGAGCCGCCGCTCGTCGAGCACGGTGCGCAGGCTGCGACCGGCGACCTCGACGAACAGTTCGCGCTCGGTGACCGAGAGGCTCATGCTGGTGCGGCGCTCGATCAGGCCGGCCAGGGTCTGCATAAAACCGCGCTCGAGGGCGTAGATCGGGATGCTCTCGGCCTTATGGATGCGCTTGCCCGCCAGTTGGCCCAGGAGCTGTTCGACCGAGCGATGGGTGTAGACCACCGCCCGCCCACTGAGCTTGCTGCCGCGGTGCAGGCGGTCGGCGTCGGGCAGGCCGACCTCGATCCAGGCCGTGATCTGGCCGGTCGGGTCGCGCACCAGCACGGCGGGCTCGTCGCCCGCCGCGATGCCCTGGGTGAAGGCGATGCCCTCGGTATACTCGAGACAGTAGGCCAGCACCCTGGTCAGCATATACTCGGCCGTCTCCGAGGGCTGGCGGGCCACCCGCAGGTCGAGGCTCTCGTAGACGCCGCGGTCCATATCGGCCAGCTCGATGGTGAGGCTATAGACCGTCGCGCTCTGAGCCATACATCCCTTGCCGGCCAGCTACATCTCATTCATGAGGTTGCGCTGCTGGTCGAGGTAATCCTGAAGAATAATCGCCGCGGCCACCTGGTCGATCTGCAGCTTGCGCTTCTCGGGCTTCACCCCCATCTCGCGCAGCATCTGGTCGGCGGCGGCCGAGGTGAGCCGCTCGTCGAAGAGGTGTACGGGCAGCCCGACGGCCTCCTCAAGCGCGGCGGCGAACTTCTGCACGATCTGGGCCTGGGGGCCAACCTCGCCGCGCAGGGTCAGGGGCAATCCGACCACCAGCGCGACCACACCGTGCTCGCCGGCGAGCTTCGCGATCCGTTCGAGGGGCCGGTCCCGCGCCCCGATCGTGGTCAGCGGGGTCGCCAGGAACCCCGAGGCGTCGCTGAGGGCCACCCCGATCCGCCGCTCGCCCACGTCTAGCCCCATATAGCGCCGCTCGTACATTGCCCGCTCCGCTGAGGTCACCCATTGACGGTGAGCTGCCAGTCCCACCCGGGCAGGCGCTGCACGTCGGGCAGCGTATAGCCGCCGATCACCCCCTGGGCGACCAGGGCGTCGAGGGCGGCCTGAGCCTCTTCGCGGGGCTTGCCGAGCACGGCGGCGCGCACCTGATCGAGGGCCGCGGGCTCGAGCCCACCCTGGCAGCCGGGGCTGAGGGTATCGGGCGAGATCTGCCCGTCGACCAGCAGGCGCTCGCCGTCCCAGCGCCAGTTGGTGACGGCGGGGGCGCGGCAGTCGCCCGCGGTGATCCGCCCGGCCTGCAGCAGCTGCTCGGTGAGCACCGGGCCGAGCTGCTGGTCGAGGGGCCGCTCCTCGGGCACGCCGAGCCCGCTGTAGGTCGCCTGGACCTGCAGGCTGAAGCGCGGGTTGGTCGGGTCGAGGGTCTCGCCCACGGCGGGCTGCACGCTATACTCGAAGCCCTGGAGCTGCTCGAGGTCAGCGCGGCGGGGCCTGATCGTAGTCTCGGCGAGGGTCAGGCCGCGGGCCTGGGCCAGGCCGTCGAGCTGGCGCCTGGCCTCGCTGTCGAGCCCCTCGAGGGCCGGGGCCAGCAGGGCCTGCACATTCGAGTCCTTGACGATGCGGACCTCTTCCTCGCTGCCGCCGGTCAGGGGGCCGTGCTGGACGATGATGCCGCCCGTATCGACGTTGAAGGCGCCGCCGCCCGGGGGGATGACCCGCCTGATCGTGCCGCCGTCGACGTTCGAGCCGCTGCCGGGCGAGCGGGCCGTGATCTGGACACTGGCCTGCCCGCGGCTGGTGATCACCTGGGCCCCGGTGTCGCTGGTGGTGGCCCCGGGCACCAAGACGTCGCCGGTGCTGACGAAAGGCACCTCGCGCCCGTCGCCCGCGATCGCGATGAACTCGGTGCCCGCGGGCAGCTGCACGGCCTGCGGGGTGGAGTTGAAGATAGTCAGACTGCCACCGGCGCTGCCCGAGGGAGTCATGGTGCCCTCGCTCACCTCGCCGTCGACGGCGAAGGCCACGTCGCTGCGCAGCGACTCGGCCTCGACCGCGGTAGCGGTGCCGCTGCCGGGGGCCACGATCGGCACCGGCAGCGAGGTGATCGGCTCGACGGTCTCGGGGCGCACGGGAGGCGTCACGGTGACGCTCACCCGGCTGTTCCAGAGTAGCGCCCCGCCGATTAGCCCCAGCAAGACCAGCAACCCCACGCTCAGGCCGACGATCAGCCAGGTCCGGTTCGTGCGGGCGGCAGGCGCCACGGCCGGCGGTCGCCCAGTGGTCCTGGTTGTCGTGGCCGGGCGCGGCCCCGGGGCGGGCGTGGGGCGCGGGGCGGGCGCGGGGCGCGGAGCGGGCGCCTGCGCATACGCGCGCGGCTCGACCGGCGGGGCGGGGCGGGCCACCCGGGGCGGGGTCAGGCCGGGCTCGGCGGCCAGGGTTGCCGCCAGCAGCTCGGCGTCGGTCATGGCCGGGCGCGGGGCCGCGGGCTCGCGCAGGGCCGCGGCGAGGCTGGCGGCGGCGGCGGCCTCCTCGTCGACGGCGCGACTGGGGCGGGCGAGAGGGGCGTCCAGATCGTCCAGCCCGGCCGCCAGGGCGGCGTCGGCCGAGGTTCTGGCGCCCGTCTGGAGCACGCGGGTGCTGTACGGGCTATTCGGCCGCGGCACCTGGGGCGAGGCCACGACCTGGGCCCCGCTCACCGTGACCGTGGGGATCTTGCCGATGCGGGCCGCGGCCAGGGTGGCCGGGTCTGAGCTGATCAGCACCAGTGCGATGCCGGCATCTGCGGCCAGCCGGGCGAGGCGCACTACCTCCTCGGGCTGCTGCAGGGCCGTCACCCCTTCGGGCACCAGCAACTGCACCCTGGGGGCGGCGGCGTTGCGCGCCCGCTCGAGCACACTCTCGGCCCGATCGGTGGGGTACACCAGCACCAGGGGCGTCTCAGTCTCATCCAGAACCATGGCCTACTCCGACAACAGGGCGAACAGACTCCACGCGGTAAAACGTAGGTACGCCCGACCTCCAACATTACGCTTCTGTTGCTCCTCGGCGAAAGAGCATCAGCCCTTCTTCTGGGCTGCCGCCAGGGCCGGGGCCTGGGCGATCGCCTCGGGCAGCTTCGCGACATCCTTGCCGCCGGCCTGGGCCATCTCGGGGCGCCCGCCGCCGCCGCCGCCCACCACGGCCGCCAGGGCCTTGACCAGGTTGCCCGCGTGGTAGCCTTGGCCCACCAGGTCGGGGGTGACCATCGTCAGCAGCATGGGCTTCTCGGCGATCACCGCGCCGAGCACGATCACGGCCGAGCCGAGCTTATCGCGCAGCCAGTCGCCCATCTCGCGCAGACGGGCCACATCGTCGACCTCGACCTGGGCGGCCAGCACCGGCACCCCATCGTCGCGCCGGACCTGCTCGAGCAGGCCTTCGACCGACGAGCGGGCCAGCTTGCCGCGCAGGGCGTCGAGCTCGTGCTGGCGCTCCTTGCCCTCGGCGAGCAGCTGCTCGACCCGCTCGGCCACCGCCGCGGGGGCCACGCCCAGGCGTGCCGCCAGGTCGCGCAGCAGCTGAGCCTGTTGCTCGACCCACTGCTCGGCCCCGCGCCCCGTCAGGGCCTCGAGGCGGCGCACGCCGCTGCCGACGCTGCTCTCGCCGATCACGCGCACATAGCCAATCTCGCCCGTGCTGCTCACGTGGGTGCCGCCGCACAGCTCGCGGCTATCGCGCGAGGCGAAGGCGCCCTGAGGGGCGGGCGCCGCGCCGGGGCCGCGCTCGATCGTCACCATGCGCACCTTATCGCCATACTTCTCGCCGAAGAGCGCGATCGCGCCGCGATCCAGCGCCTCCTGCTGGCTGGTCTCCTCCCAGCTGACCTTGCCGTCGGCGCGCACCCAGGCGTTGATCCTGGCCTCGATCTCGCGCAACTGGGCCGGCTCGAGGGCCCGGTTATTGGTGAAGTCGAAGCGCAGGCGCTCGGGCGAGACCAGCGAGCCGGCCTGGGCCGCGTGCTCGCCCACCACATCGCGCAGGGCCCGGTGCAGCAGGTGGGTGGCCGTATGGTTGCGCTGGATATCGGCGCGGCGCCCAATGTCGACGGCGGCGCGCACGGTCTGGCCGAGCTCGAGCGTGCCGCTGGTGACCACGCCGTAGTGCACGGTGAGGCCGGGGGCGGGGCGCAGGGTATCGTCGATCTGCACCTCGCCGGCGCCATGGCTCAGGGTGCCCGTGTCGCCCACCTGGCCGCCGCTCTCGGCGTAGAAGGGCGTGCGGTCGAGCACAATCTGCACCTTGGTGCCCGCCCCGGCGCTGGCCACCTCGTCGCCGTTGGCCACGATGGCCAGGATCTTCGCGTCGTGGGCCAGCTCGGTATAGCCGGTGAAGACCGTCGGGGGCAGGGCCCGGTCGGCCCAGATCTCGACGTCGCCGCCGCGGGCGAACTTGGCGGCGGCCCGCGAGCGCTCGCGCTGCTCGCCCATGGCCGCGTCGTAGCCGGCCTCGTCGACGCCCAGGCCCTGCTCGGCGGCGATCTTCTGGGTCAGGTCGAGGGGGAAGCCGAAGGTATCCTTGAGCAGGAAGGCCTCGGGGCCGGGGATGGCCGCGCCGCCGGCCGCCCGCACCTGTTCGACCACCCCATTGAGGCGAGTGATGCCCCCAGCCAGGGTGCGCAGGAACTGGCGCTCCTCGGCGTCGGCCGACTCGAGGATGAACTGACCGCGGGCGCGCAGCTCGG
>CAZKTU010000367.1:0-4872 GCA_964555675.1 uncultured Oscillochloris sp. | reverse complement strand
TGGGAGAGTTCGCGCAGGCGCGAGGGGTTGAGCAAGGTGATGCCGGAGCGGTCGACGTCGAGGATGCGGGCGTCGCGAAACTGGTTGATGATCTTGGTGACCGTCTCGCGGTAGGCGTTGACCATCTCGGCGAGCTGCTGGTGGGTGCGGCGGGCGACCCGCTGCTGGGGGCGCGGGCCGGCGGGCTGCTCTTCGGACATCTCGAGCAGGACCGAGGCCAGGCGGGCCGGCACCGACTTGAAGGCGACCTCGTCGAGGCGGCGGCCGACCGTGAGCCGGTGCTGGCCGAGCTGCTCGAGCAGCGCTGCGCCGACGCCTGGGGTCGTGGCGATCGCCTCGAGGAGCGCGGCCCGCGGCACCGCCACCAGGCGCACCGGCTCGAGGGACTGGGCGAAGGTGTCGTAGTACTCGCCGCCGTCGAAGACGCTGTGGCCAAAGGTCTGACCCGGCTCGACCACCTTGACGGTGAGGACGCGGCCCTCGGGCGAGTGCATCTGCAGGCTCACCTGGCCGCCCTGCAGCAGGTAGAGGGCGTGAGCGGGCTGGTTCGGCGTATAGACGTAGCTGTGACGCCGAAAGCTCTGCGCAGTGCCCAGGCGCGCAAGGGTGACCGCCAGCGTCTGCTGGGCCGAATCGTCGCCTCCTTGTGCAGCCATGGACTCTCCTTAACCGATTATTCGCTTCACCATTGATCTATTGTAGCACATTGGGCGCGCAGCGGGCCCCCGCTCGGGTTAGTTTTTCGTTAGACGCTAAAGGCCCACTCGCCGCGCCGCATGACCGGCTCGCTCGTGCCGTCGGCCTTGAGGCCCTCGATCTCCATGGCGGCCGAGCCGATCATGAAGTCGACGTGGGTTGTGCTCACATTGCCGCCGGCCTCGCCGAACTGCTCGGGTGTCATCTCGGCGCCGCCCTGCAGGCAGAAGCGGTAGCCGCTGCCCAGAGCCAGGTGGCTGGCCGCATTCTCGTCGAAGAGGGTGTTGGCGAAGAGCATGCCGGTGCGGGCCACGGGCGAGCTGGCCGCGACCAGGGCCACCTCGCCGAGGCGCGCCGACCCCTCGTCGGTGTCGATCAGACGCTGCAGCACCTCCTCGCCCTTGGCGGCCTGTACGGCGACCACGCGGCCCGCCTCGAAGGTCAGGGTGAAGTCCTCGATCAGGTTGCCGCCATAGTTGAGCGGGCGGCTCGAGCGCACCACGCCGTCGACCCTGGCCCGGTCGGGCAGGGTGAAGACCTCTTCGGTGGGCAGGTTCGGCACGAAGTAGACCCCGCCCTCGCTGGTCGAGCCGCCGCCCGCCCAGATGTGGCCTTGTGCCAGGCCGACGGTCAGGTCGGTGCCCGGGGCCTTGTAGCGCAGGGCGGTGTAGCCTTTGGCGTTCAGGTAGGCGGCCCGGGCGGCCAGGTCGGAGACATGCTCCTTCCAGGCCCCGACCGGGTCGGCGGTGTCGAGGCGGCAGGTGGTCGCGATGGCGCTCCAGAGCGTCGCTTCGCGCTGCTCGGCCGGCACGTCGGGAAGCACCTGGGCGGCCCAGCCGGGGGTGGGGTACGAGACCACGGCCCAGGCGGCCGCGTTGCGCTGGATCAGCTCGGTCGCGGGCTGGGCGGCCTTGGACGACGCGCGCATCATCGTGCTGATTGCCTCGGGGTCCTGCCCGGCCAGCAGGGTGGGCGTGGCCGCGTAGATCGAGAGCATGGCGTCGCCGGCCTTCAGATACTCGAGCGTGGCGGCCGGCGACCAGACGGGCACTTCGCCGAACGAGTCGCGCGGCGCGCTCTGGACCCGCACCAGGGTCAGCTGCTCGTCGCCCCAGATCACATCGACCAGGCGCGCGCCCGCCGTGTAGGCGCTGCGGGCTACCGCGCGCACCAGGGGGGCCGTCTGCAGGTCGGCGCGGATCAGCAGCCGCTGGCCCGACTTGAGGTTTAGCCCGACCTGCACGATCACGTCGGCGTAGCGGCCAAGCTCCTCGGGTGAGATAAAGTCTGACATACGGTGTCATGTCCTGTTTCGGCAGGTTCGTCCCGATACTATAGCACGGGTGGGCTCTGCCTGGGGTCGGAGTTGGGCTATAATAGCCCACATGAGCTTTGTACCGCTGAGCCGCCTGTTCTGGGCCAGCCTCGGGGCCGCCCTCGCCTGCGCGGCGCTCCTGGTTGGATGCGACCTGGCAGTTGGCGGGCAGCCGGCGGGGCCGGTCGTCACGCAGACGCCTACCCCGCTCGCCCCGCCCACGGCCACCCCCCTGCCCCGCGGCGGCAACCTGACGCTGCGCCTCGCCGCCGACGTGCCCGACCTGCGCCCCTGGCAGCCCCGCTCGCGCGGCGAGGAGCAGGTGAGCGCGATGCTCTACAGCGGCCTGATGCGCCTCGACTACCTGCTGCGCCCGGTGCCCGACCTGGCCGAGGGCTGGGAGACTACGCCCGACGGTCGCACCCTCACCGTGACCCTACGCAGCGGCCTGACCTGGCACGACGGCGAGCCCCTCGAGGCCGCCGATGTGCTCTTCACCCTCGAGCGCCTGCGCGGTCTGCCCCTCACCAGCACGGCCCTGCTGGCCGACCTGCGCTATATCAGCGCGGCCACGGCGCCCACCAGCAGCACGGTGGTGCTCACCCTCACCAGCCGCTTCGCGCCCGTGCTCTCGGCCCTGGCTGTGCCGATTCTGCCGCGCCACCTGCTGCAAGAGCGCGACATCAACACGCTCAACTTCTGGGACATCCCGGTGGGCAGCGGCCCCTTCAAGCTGGCCGAGCGCCGCCCCGGCCAGGCCTACGCCCTCGAACGCTTCGAGGGTTACCACCGCGGCGCGCCCTTGCTCGACCAGCTCACCTTCCAGGTGACGCCCGACGAGGCCGCCGCCGTCACGGCCCTCGGCGACGGCAGCCTCTTGCTGGCCGAACTGCCCTGGGGCGCCCAGAGCGCCGCCGCCCAGGCCAGCCCCGAGGCCCAGCTCGGCGCCTACCCCGAGAACGGCTACTACTTCCTGGGCTTCAATCTGCGCGAGGGGCGGCCCTTCGCCGATCCGCGCCTGCGCGCGGCCCTGGCCCTGGCCGTCGATCTGCCGCGCCTGGTCGAGGGCGCCACCAAGGGCCAGGGCCTGCCGATCAGCTCGAGCGCCCTGCCCGGCTCGTGGGCCGACCTGACCCCGCCCCCGCCCGCCGGGGCCAACCTCGACGCGGCCCGCGCCCTGCTCGACGAGGCCGGCTGGACCCTGCCCGAGGGCTCGACCATCCGCCAGCGTGAGGGCGTGAGCCTGGCCGCCACGCTCTATGTGCGCGACGACGACGAGCGCCGCGTCCTGGCTGCCCGCCAGTTGGCCGAGGCGGGGGCGACCGTGGGCATGCAGATCACGGTCGAGCCGGTGGACTTCGCGACGGTCCTGCTGGCCCGCTACGCCCCGCCCTTCGACTTCGACCTGTTGCTGGGCAGCTGGAGCAACGGCGCCGGCGACCCGCTCTTCGCCGACGTGGCCTTCTACGACCCCGACGACTTCGCGCTCTTCCACTCGAGCCAGCTCAACCAGGGCGCGTCCGACGGCCGCTCGACGCGCAACTTCGTCGGCTACAGCGACCCCGACTATGATACCCACGCCCAGGCGGCGCGGCAGCTCTACAACCTCGACGAGCGAGTGGCCGCGATCACCCGCTCGCAGGCCCGCATCGCCGCCGACCGGCCCTACCTCTTCCTCTGGGCCGACCGCATCCCCGTCGCGATCAGCCCGCGCCTGACCACCCTCGACGGCCCGATCAAGCTCGAGTCGCCGCTCTATTACTGGAACATCGAGCGCTGGTACCTCGCGCCATGAACCCCTTCACCGAGCGGAGCCGAATCAAGGACCCGGCGCGTTTCACCGGGCGCTGGCGCGAGGTGGGGATGGTCTACGAGGGGATCGAGCGCCGCCGCCCGGTGATGCTCGCGGGCGCCCCCGGGGCCGGCAAATCCTCGCTGCTGACCCACGTGGCCCAGTCGGCCGGCGCCGTGCTCGAGCTGCCCGACCTCGAGGCCCTCTACGTCGACCTGGCGGTGCTCCCCGACGCCGCGACCGCCTACGGCCTGGTGGCCCGCGCTCTGCGGTTTCGCGCCGCCAGCGCCGCCGAGCTGGAGGAGGCCCTGGTGCGCTTTGCCCATCCGGTGCTGCTCTGCCTCGACGGCGCCGACGCGGCCATCGCCGCCGGCTGGGGCGAGGATCTGCTCGAGCGCCTGGCCCGCACCGCCCGCCGCAGCACGCCGGCCCTCGACGAGGGCGAGCGCATGCTGCCCGGCACCCACGACCTGATGCTGGTCGCGACGGCGGGCGCGCTGGCCCCGACCCTCAGCGAGCCGTTCAGCCAGGTCTACCTGGGCGCCCTGCCGGCCTCCGAGGTGCGCTTGCTGGCCGAGGCCTACCTCGACCAGGATGAGCGCGGCTTCTCGCCAGAGGAGCTGCGGGCCCTCGGCGAGCTGAGCGCGGGGCACCCGGCCTACCTGCAGCGGGCGGCCTACCACCTCTACGAGGCTCGCTCGCGGCCCGGCTACGACTGGCGCGCCGCCTATCTGGCCGAGGCCCGCGAGCAGCCGATCATCGGCGCGCCCCTGCCGCCCGAGGTCTTTCGCGGCGAGGAGGGCGGCGGCCGCGACGAGAGTCGCCTCGGCGAGCCCCTGGGCGACGACCCGCGGCGGCCCGCGGCGGGGCCCTCGGCGGACATCCGCCCCTTCGTCGAGGCGATCGTGCCCCTGGTCGTCGGGCTGCTCGCCCTACAGGCCAGTGGCAACTGGCTCGTGGCCCTGGTCGTGCTGACGGCAGGGTATGGGCTGGTGGCGCTCCTCAGGCGCGGCTGAGGGGAGGCGAGACCAACGACGAAGGACCAAGGACGAAGGACCAAGGACGAAGG
>CAZKTU010000366.1:0-4896 GCA_964555675.1 uncultured Oscillochloris sp. | reverse complement strand
CCGGCCAGCCCGGCTCGCTGACGTTGCGGTTCATGTCCCACTTGATGAAGGCGATCCGGTGCTCGGCCAGCAGCCGGTCGAGTTTGGCGATCAGGTAGTCTTGCACGTCGGTTCGCCCGAGGTTCAGGATCTGCTGGTTGCGCCCCTCGGTGCGGGCCCTGGTGGGGAAGTGGATGGCCCAGTCGGGGTGGGCGCGATAGAGCTCGCTGTCGGCGTTCACCATCTCGGGCTCGATCCACAGGCCGAACTGCATCCCCAGGGCGTTGACCTTGGCGATCAGCGGCCCCAGGCCGGCGGGGAATTTGCGCTCGTCGGGCCACCAGTCGCCCAGCCCGGCGCGGTCGCTGTCGCGCCCGTGGAACCAGCCGTCGTCCATCACGAACAGCTCGACGCCCATCTCGGCGGCCAGCTCAGCCAGCCGCGCCTGCGAGGGCTCGTCGACGGCGAACTCGGTGGCCTCCCACGAGTTGTACAGCACCATGTGGGGCGCCTGCCCGTGGGGCAGCAGGCTCTCGCGCACGAAGTCGTGCATGCGCCGGCTGGCCCCCCCGAAGCCCTCGGCCGTGTAGCCCGCGTAGGCGGACGGGGTGACGAACTGCTCGCCGGGCCCCAGGCGCCAGGCGAAGTCCCAGTCGTTCAGCCCGGTACTCACCCGCGTCGAGCCGAAGTCGGTGACCTCGGCCGCCAGCTTCCAGTTGCCGCTCCAGGCCAGGGCCCCGAACCAGACCTCGCCCGCATCCTCGTCGGCGCGCCCGCGGTCCACGGCGAACCAGGGGTTGTGGTGGTGGCTCGTCGTCAGGCGGCGGCTCTCCAGCACCTTCACGCCGTGGCTCAGGGGCTCGCGGCGCAGGCGCAGCTCGTCCATGTGGCGCCCCGTCAGGTGGCTCAGGCGGTAGCTATCGCCCGGAGGCATGTGCCACTGGGCCGACCAGATCCGCTCGATCGTCACCGGCGTATCGCCCGTGTTGCTCGCCGTGGCCCAGCGCTCGATCAGGTCGTAGGCCTCGTGGACGCGGTAGTGCAGGGTCAGCCCGAAGGGGTAGGCCAGGTCGCGCAGGTGCACCCGCAGCTCGGGCGTCGGCCCCTCCAGCACCTCGGCCGAGGCGTAGCGCAGCACCACGTCGCGCACGCCGTCGGCGAAGCTCAGCTTCAGGCAGGGCTCGACGAACTTCATATCTTCGTAGCCGGGGTACTCCTCGGGGGTGAGCTGAGCGGGGTTGTTGAAGGAGGCCCAGATGCCCGGGCTAGGCGCCTCGGGGTAGTCATCGGGGTCCGTCAGCCGCGCCCCCCAGTAGCGGTGGGTCAGCAGCCCGGCCTGATTCAGCCCCAGGGCGTACCCGGTCGTCCGCGTCTCAAGCACCCAGCCCCGCCCTGTCGCCGCGATCGGCATCGTCGCCCTCCTTCATCAGCTCGTCCAGTACGTGCTGAGTATAGAGAGCGCCGCGCGGCCATGCTATAAGAATCGCGCCCTGGAGTTGCAAAATACCGACCAGATGCGCCCGCCCCCCGTTGGGGCGCACCCATGTGTGCGCCCACTACCCCGGCCTGGCCCGGAAGGCCCGCGGCGAGCAGCCGACCTCGCGGTGGAAGACCTGGCTGAAGTAGGTCGGGGTCTCGAAGCCGACCCGCGTCGCCACCTCGGCCACGCTGAGGTCGCTCGCGCGCAGCAGCTCTTTGGCCCGCAGCACGCGGAAGCGCGTCAGGTACTCCCAGGGCGAGAGCCCGAGCTCCTGCTGGAAGATCCGCCCGAGGTAGTCTTTGTGTACGCCCACGGCGTCGGCGATGGCCTGGCGCGAGAGGGGCTCGCCGTGCTGATGCTGGATGAAGGCGATGGCCTGCTTCACCAGGGCGCTGGTGTGGGGCGGCAGGCGCTCGTCGTGGTCAAGCGAGCGGCGCAGGGCCTCGGCCAGCTCTTCGCTCGAGAGCATGCCCTTGGTCTGCACGACGGCGCGGGTCTCGCTCAGCCGCCTGATGTCCTCGCCGCTCAGGGGCTTGCCGCTCAGCACGAGCACCGGCACGCCGGCCGTGCGCCGCTCGGCGCGCAGAGCCTCGAGCACGGCGAAGCCGTCGAGCTCGGGCAGGCGCAGGTCGAGCAGGACCAGGCTGGGCGCCTCCACGGCCACGGCCGCCAGGGCCTCGCGCCCGTCGCCCACATCGCGCACACTATAGCCGGGGAAGTGCTGGGCGATCAGGCGGCGGTGTTGCGCGCGGACGTGGGGGTCGTCCTCGACGATCAGGATGGACCCGCCGGCCTGGCGTGGGTCGAGGTCGCCGAGGGCCTCGAGCAGCGTCTCGTCGCCCAGGGGCTTGAGCAGCAGGCCGGTGCGCGTGCCGGGGGCCTCGCTCGGGGCCTCGTTCGGGGTCTCGCCGCCGCCGTAGATGATCACCGGCAACTGGCGCAGCTCGGGCCGGCCGCGGATCTGCTCGACGGCCTGCCAGCCGTCCTCCATCGTGCTCGCCATATCCCACACGATCAGGGCCGGCTCGAGCCGCTGCAGGGCGCTCGCCAGGTCGTCGCCCGGCCTGAGCGACTGGATGGCGAGCTCGCGCCGCGCGGCCAGCTGGGCGATCGGCTCGGGGGGCGTCGCGGCCTCGCTGATCAGCAGCAGCGCCCGGCGGGAAGGGCCGGCCCCGGCCAGGGCGTGCTCGGGCGCGGGCAGCGGGAGGTAGACGTGGAAGGTGCTGCCGCGGCCCGGCTCGCTCTCGACGGTGAGCCGGCCCCGGTGCAGCGCCACCAGCCGGCGCGTGATATTCAGGCCCAGGCCGATCCCCTCGTTGCGCCGCGCCTCGGGGTTGGAGCTGACGAAGGGGTCGAAGATCTGCTCGCGCAGCTCGGGGGCGATGCCGATGCCCGTGTCGGCGACCCAGAGGTGCAGCTCGGGCCCGCACTGCTCGGCGCCCAGGCTGATTGTGCCGCGCTCGGTGAACTTGTGGGCGTTGTGCAGCAGGTTGAGCAGGATCTGCCGCAGGCGCACCGGGTCGGCCTCGAGGGTGGGCAGCGTCGGCGGCAGGGTGAGCCGCCAGGCGACTGCGCCGCCCGCCCCGAAGCTCGCGGCGCTCGAGCGAAAGACCTCGTCCAGAAAGCTGCGCGCGTCGATCTGCTCGGGCAGCAGGTCCAGCTCGCCGATCTCGGCCCGCGAGAGGTCGAGCAGATCGTTGATCAGGCGCAGGAGGTGCTCGCCGCTGGCGTAGATCTGCCTGAGGTCGTCGGTCAGCTGGGGCGTCGCGGGCTCGCCGCGGCCCAGGGCGTCGATCGCGCCGCGGCTATAGCCGAGGATGACATTCAGCGGCGTGCGCAGCTCGTGGCTCACATTCGCCAGCAGGGTGGTCTTGAGCCGGTCGGCCTGCTCGGCCAGGCTGCGAGCCTCTTGCTCCTGGCTGTAGAGCTGCGCGTTGCGCATCGAGATCGCGAGCCGGTCGGCCAGCAGCTGCAGGCTCGCCAGCTCTTCGCGGGTGTGATGGGTCACCTGGCGCCGGTGCAGGTCGAGCAGGCCGACCAGCTGGCCGCCCAGGCGCACGGGCACCACCACCCGCGCGTGGGTCTCGGGCCACTGGGGGTCGGGCGCGAAGCGGTGGCTGGCCCCGGTGTCGGGGATGAAGACGAGCTGGTTGTGGGCGAGGGCATAGGCCAGGGGGCCCGACGGCTCGTTGCTCGCCGCGGCGTCCCTGGGCATCGCGAGCCGGCCGCTCTCGGCGTCGAGGCTGAGGTAGCGCGCGTCGTCGAAGCCGTAGCTGTCGCGGATGAGGCTGGTGAGCGCCGAAGATAGCTGCTGCTCGTCGAGCAGCATGCCGACCTTGCGGTCGATCGCGACGCCCGTCTCGATCTGGATGCGCCGCTGCTGGTCGTTGCGCCGGTTCACATCGATCAGGCGCGAGGGCAGGCTGGCCAGGCTGATCAGCTTGCGCGTCGCCGCGTCGGCGACATTCTCGGCGGTGATCAGGCGCTGGCGACACTGGAAGAGCGTCGGCAGGGCCAGGCCCTTGGCGGCCCGCAAGGCCAGGTCGAGGGCCTGGGTGGCCATATCGTCGACGTCGCTCTCGATCGTCGCGGTCATGCGCCCCGCGCTGATCGCCGCCAGGGCCAGGGGGTCGCCGTTGATGCCGAGCACGGGAGTCCCGGGGGGCAGGCGGCCGCGCCCGTGACACGCCTCGTAGGCGGCGAGGGCCAGCGAGTCCGAGAGGCCGTAGATCGCCCCGATCGCGAGCCCCGGGCGCGCGGCGAGGAAGCCCGCGAGGCGCTCCTGGGCCGACTCGAACGACCATTGGCAGCGCAGGATGTGTACCTCGCCCAGGCGCTCGGCCGAGAGACCCGCCAGAAACCCGTCGAGCCGGCTCTGGCCCGTATCCTCCCCGTCGCCCTCGCCGCCGACGACCAGGATCTGGGCGCCCGGGGCCAGGCGCTGGTCGAGGAATGCGCCGAGCTCGCGGCCGGCCTCGGCCAGACCCCGCCGCGAGACGAAGCGCCGGTGGCGCAGGGTGATCTCGGCGACATAGACGATCGCGATCCCGCGCTCGAGGATGCGGGCCAGCAGCTCTTGCGGGTAGCTGTTGCAGATCAGGGCGTCGAGCTCCTGGACGACCAGGTCCTCGACCACCTCGACCTGCTCGTCGAGCGAGAGCAGCCGCGGCTCCTGGATGGCAACCTCGACCACCTCGACCGAGCGCGAGCCCCCCTGCTGCCAGATCGCCTCGCGGACCTGGACCCAGAACGGGTCGGTGTGGTCGATCTGGACGCCGATGCGCGGGGTGTGCGGCATAAGGCCCCCTGGGGCAGACACAGCGCCGGTGCGGGCCTAGGGGGCTCGCGCCGACATCGATACACAACTATGGCGCGGGTGGAGATGCGCGTGGATTGTACCACGACATGCCGCCGCCCTCGGCTCTGGCATCGCTCTT
>CAZKTU010000365.1:2681-4988 GCA_964555675.1 uncultured Oscillochloris sp. | reverse complement strand
CCGTTATACCAGAAGGCCCTGTAGTTCCAGTAGGACCTGTTATACCAGAAGGTCCAGCAGTTCCAGTAGACCCCGTTATACCAGAAATTCCAGCAGTTCCAGCAGGTCCTGTTATACCAGAAATTCCAGCAGTTCCAGTAGGCCCTATAAATCCTGTAGAACCTGTTAATCCGTCCGGGCCTGTAGGTCCAGTAACACTTTGACCAAATCCTCCTGTAAAATTATTGATTATCGTCTGAATATTTGTATTTGATATCAATCTTATTATTTCTGTTTTTTGATTAAAATTTTGTACTCTTGATGTCATTTTATATTAAATTTAATTATTATTCAATGAATAATTTTAATTAAAATTAAATATTTGCATTTGATAATCTTAGTAAAATATCGTTTATGGATGATGTCATATTTTCTATATCCGATTTTATTAACATTATATCAGATGAAATATTTGTTAATTCTGTTTTTAATTTTTTATTTTCTTCAATTAATATTATAGTAAGCGAACTATAATTAACGCTATAAGGTCCTTCAGAATCACAATAAACAACTTCAGGAATTTCAGTATAAACTTCTTCAGCTATCAAACCTATTGTTCTTTGAGATGGTTCATTCTTATAATTATAAGATACAGGTCTAAGATTATATAATTTAGTAGTATCAATTTCTATATCAGTTATATTTTCTTTAAATCTTCTTGAAGAAACTAAAGGACCTACTTGACCTGATGTTGAATTATAATATAATGCAGTTCCGGAAGCTACATTAGCCAATGCTGCATTTGGCCAGATTGTAAGAGAATTAGCTACAGCTGCTGCTGTTTTATTATTTCCAATAATAATAGTATTAGCAGTATTGGTTGTAACAGATTCTCCTATTACAATTCCATAATCTGCTGCAGAATTAGCAGCCCAACCGATCGAAATCGATGATGATGTCCCTGGTGCGCTAGTACGAGCATTATATCCTATTCCTATAGAATAGCTTTGAGCCATAGTAACTTGTGAACCTAAACATACATTATTTAGTTTTGAAGAAGATATGATAGATGCACCTATTAGTGTGTTAGAAATATGGGCATTTGTAACAGGTCCTATAATATTAAATCCAATAATTACATTATCATACGCAGTAGTCATTGTATTAACCGACCCTTCTCCTATAATAACATTTGTAGCCCCTGATGTTATTGCTTTTCCAGAATCTCCTATAATTGTATTATTTAATCCAGTAATTGTAGCACCTGTATTATATCTAATTATAGTTGTAGCACCGACAATTGTTGCACCAGAATAACCAATAAATATATTAGGAGCAGATGTTATTTTTACATCGTTTAATCCATCTAAACTTGTAGCACCATAATTAGGAGTTACCCAAGTTAAAGCACCAGCACCTGTTGAATATAATATTTGCCCTGATGTACCAGTATACATAGGCCCCATTTGACCAGTATTTCTATTGTAAATTACTAAACCAACATTTGTACCTGTTGCAGATGCTAATGTGCTATTTGGCCATATAGTAAGAGAATTTTGAATATTAGGCCCTGTTGCATTATATCCTAAAGAAATAGCTCCTGTTGCTTTAGTTGCAGCATTATATCCTATTGAAATTGATTTTTCAAATAATGATCTTGCAGTATCTCCAATCGCTATAGATTCTGCTATTGCTTGTGATGAATTTCCAATAGATACTGCATTATTTGCTACATTACTTAATGCACCTATAGCTACAGAATTACTACCTGTAGTATTTGTAATTCCTTTACCTAATAATACATTATTATTTGCAATACTATATGAAACAATATCAGCACCTACAACTACATTATTACTTCCAGTAGATATCGTATTAGCAGAATTTTCACCTAAAATAACATTTGATATTCCTGATGTTAATGCGTTTCCGGAATCTCCTATAATAGTATTATTAATACCTGTAATTGTAGCACCTGTATTATATCTAATTACAGTTGTAGATCCATTAACAGTAGCTCCGGAAAATCCAATAAATATATTAGGAACGGTATTTGATTGAATGATTTTTACATCGGAAATATTATTTAATGATATTAACCCTGAAACAGATCCTGTAGGTCCCGTAGGTCCCGTAGGTCCCGTAGGTCCTACTGGTCCTGTAGGGCCTGTAAATCCTTGAGAACCGGTAAATCCTTGAGAACCGGTAAATCCTTGAGGACCGGTAAATCCTTGAGGACCGGTAAATCCTTGAGGACCGGTAGAACCTTGAGGACCGGTAGAACCTTGAGAACCAGTAAATCCTTGAGAACCGGTAAATCCTTGAGAA
>CAZKTU010000365.1:0-2581 GCA_964555675.1 uncultured Oscillochloris sp. | reverse complement strand
GAACCAGTAAATCCTTGAGAACCGGTAAATCCTTGAGAACCGGTAAATCCTTGAGAACCGGTAAATCCTTGAGAACCGGTAGAACCTTGAGAACCAGTAAATCCTTGAGAACCGGTAAATCCTTGAGAACCGGTAAATCCTTGAGGACCGGTAAATCCTTGAGAACCGGTAAATCCTTGAGGACCGGTAAATCCTTGAGAACCTGTAGGACCTGTAGGTCCAGTAAATCCTTGAGAACCTGTAGGACCTGTAGGTCCAGTAAATCCTTGAGATCCCGTAGATCCTTGAGAACCTGTAAATCCTTGAGAACCTGTAAATCCTTGAGAACCTGTAAACCCTTGAGAACCCGTAGATCCTTGAGAACCCGTAGATCCTTGAGAACCCGTAGATCCTTGAGAACCAGTAGAACCTTGAGAACCTGTAGATCCTTGAGAACCCGTGGGGCCAGTAGGTCCAGTAGATCCTTGAGAACCTGTAGATCCTTGAGAACCAGTAGAACCTTGAGAACCTGTAAATCCAGTAGGTCCAGTAGATCCTTGAGAACCCATGGGGCCTGTAGGTCCAGTAGATCCTTGAGAACCTGTAAATCCTTGAGAACCTGCAGTTCCAGTAGGTCCAGTAGAACCTTGAGTTCCTGCAGTTCCAGTAGGTCCAGTAGAACCTTGAGTTCCTGCAGTTCCAGTAGGCCCAGTAGAACCTTGAGAACCAGTAGGACCTGTAGATCCTGTACTTCCAGTAGGACCTGTCATTGAAGCATTTCCTGCTGGACCTGTTGGACCTGTACCTCCGCTTCCTATTCCTCCTGTGATGTTATTTATATATGTTTGACTAGTTATATATGCTACATTTTCTATTAACTGTCTTTCATAATTAGAAATATTAATTCTTGACGACATTTATATTATTTAAAAATATTATTCATTGAATAATTAATATTATATTTAAATTCCAGCATTTGTTAATCTTGTTAATATGCTATTTATAGTTTGAGTTTGGTTGGAAATTGTAGTATTAGCAATTGTTAATTCTGATCTTAATTTTTTAACTTCTTCAGTTAATATTATACTTAATAATTCATAATTGACACCTTCGGCTTCGCCATTAATAGTGTATACAATATCAGGAATTAAAGGAAGTACATCTTCTGCGATATACCCTATATTTTTTCTATCAGGATTAGATGTATAGTTATATGATACTGGTTGTAAATCATAAATTTTAGTCGTATCGATATCAAGAGGTAATATATTTGTTTTATATTTTCTGGATGATGGAGCATAAGAAACTTCACCAGTTGAAGGATTATAATACATAGATGCAGAGGTAGCAAGCCGAATAGGTTGTCCATTTGGAAAAACCATAAATTGATTACTTGCTGTATTCGTGATAAAATGTCCTAAATTAATACAATTAAGATATGAACTAGTATTAATAGCAATACCTATACCTATACAATAATTAGTATTAATATTATTAGATTCACCAATTGCAATTGTATCTACTCCTTTAGAATTATTGTTGTATCCTATTGCTATGGAACCATAGTTCTGACTTCCAACTGTATTTCCTGCACCAATACAAGTGTTATAAGGACTCGTGGGATAAGCAGCATTTATATTATTATTTGTTCCTAATAATACATTAGCATATCCTGTTGATAAATTTGTACCACAACTATTACCTATGATAGTATTTTGATAGCCGCTGGTTAATTGGGGTGCTGCATCTTTTCCTATTACAACATTTTGATCATTAGTTAATAAAGGTGCTGTATTATGACCTATAATAATATTAGAAACACCTATAAGATTTGATTTACCAGCATCATTTCCTATTCCTATATTGAAATTACCGGTTGTAAGAGCTGCTAATGCATTACCTAATATAGTATTATTATTTCCAGTAATAGTAGCTCCTGTTGAAGTCCTAATAACAGTATTACCTTGACCTATAGATGAAGAAGATTTATAACCTATTGTTAAGGCTCCTGTACCTCCATTAGGACCAGTATAATATGAATCTATTAATCCATTTAATGATAAAGATCCTACAGATCCGGTAGCTCCTTGTGAACCTGTAGGTCCTTGTATTCCGTTATTTCCAGTAGGTCCTTGTATACCTTGAATACCCTGTAAACCTGTAGGTCCTTGAATACCTTGTGAACCTGTAGGACCTTGAATACCCTGAATTCCGTCATTTCCAGTGGGACCTATTGAACCTTGAATACCTTGTGAACCTGTAGGACCTTGAATACCCTGAATTCCGTCATTTCCAGTGGGACCTATTGAACCTTGAATACCTTGTGAACCTGTAGGACCTTGAATTCCGTCATTTCCAGTAGGTCCTACTGAACCTTGAATACCTTGTGAACCTGTAGGTCCTTGAATACCTTGAATTCCGTCATTTCCAGTAGGACCTGTAGGTCCTTGAATACCTTGTGAACCTGTAGGACCTTGAATACCCTGGATTCCGTCATTTCCAGTGGGGCCTATAGGACCCTGGATACCCTGCGAACCTGTAGGACCTTGAATTCCGTCATTTCCAGTAGGTCCTACTGA
The DNA here is from genome assembly GCA_964555675.1 of uncultured Oscillochloris sp. GTDB lineage: Bacteria > Chloroflexota > Chloroflexia > Chloroflexales > Chloroflexaceae > CAIWXH01. The sequence goes on along the minus strand of CAZKTU010000365.1, from coordinate 23 downwards.
ACCTTGAATACCTTGTGAACCTG
>CAZKTU010000364.1:0-5052 GCA_964555675.1 uncultured Oscillochloris sp. | reverse complement strand
CCTTCGCGCGCATCGACCGCGCGGCGGCCGAGGCGGAGCGGGCGGCGGCGCTGCTCGAGCGTCTCGAGCGGGCGACGCTGGCGCGGGCGTTCCGGGGGGAGCTGTAGAGGCGGCGACGGCGACATTCACGTCGGGGAAGCGACGAGGTTTGCCCTATGAGTCGTCGCCAATCCAGTTGTCATAGCCATCTTCAAGCATGTGGTAGCGCCCATGGGCCCAACTGTAGAAACTCTGCCAACTCTGAATTGTCTGCTCACCTTCAACCGTTATCAGTATCCCCGCTTCTACAGCACGGCGTATTTCGCGTAGTTCTTCGACCAGGTCGCCCCAACTGGTCGGGCGCCCACTAGCTGAGCGTTCCTCATAGAGGGCATCAAGTTCGCGCAGTTTTTCATCCGTGATCCTGTATTCTCGCCTGGGGAAGTGTATCTCGATGCCACTTTCTTGAATGGCCCGTTCGAAATGCTCCTTGGTTTCGAGCATTTTGGCAAGAAATGCCTCTTCAAAACCAAAGAATGGCGTCGGCCATCCTTGTTGTTTTGCCCAGATTTTCAATGCTCTATCATGCGGCCACTTGATTTGTATTCTGCCGTGGCGATGGGCTTCTCTGGCAAGCTCTTGATCTTCAGCTGTAGCCGCCTGTAGTGCCCATGCGGGTAGTTTATCGTTCATCTCAAGTGACCCTTCGCGAAAAGCGTGAAGTGAACTAAGGTCGCTCCAAGTATACATCACACCGTCGCCGGGGTCGGGACTACGGGGCGCACCTGGGGCGCAGTCAGGTCCTTCTCGCGCGCGACGCGCTCGGTGGAACGATTGAGCCCGTGTCGAAGCGCTGGCTTCGACAGGCTCAGCCACCGGGTGCCTGAGCTTATCTAAGGCCGCTGCTCGAGCGCCTCGGGCAGGCGACGCTGGCGCGGGCGTTGCGGGGGGAGCTGGAGAGGCGGCGACGGCCGCCCCCTCACAGGGGCGGCCGTGACACGGCGGTCGGGCGGCGGGCGCGTTGCCCTTACAGACTAAGATCGGGCTCCTGCTGAGCCGTTGGTCCTTGGTCTTTCGTCCTTGGTCTTGCGTCTACCCCCGCACTACCGATGGCGGGTGCGGATCCGGCCGCGTTTGAGGTCGTAGGGCGACAGCTCGACGACGACCCGGTCTCCTTTGATTACGCGGATATTATTGACCCGCATTTTGCCCGAGATATGGGCCAGGACCTCGTGGCCTTGGTCGAGGCGGACGAGGAACATCGCGTTGGGCAGCAACTCTATCACCTCGCCGTCGAGCTCAAGCGCGTCCTGCTTCGGCTTCGGCATCTAGAACCTCCCTCGCTCGCGGTACTCCGCGTAGACCTCGGCGATCGCGGGGAACATATCGGCGGCGAGGCGAGCCGGGTGGGCGGGCCCGTCGTCGACGACCAGATCGATCACCGCCCCGTGGGGCTCGTGGCTATAGAACACCTCGGCGCCGAGGGCTACATCGGTCTCGAGGACATCGGGGAGCCGCATGACGCTGATCGGAATGCGAAAACCCGGCTGAAAGACGTGGTTGTCGACCACGACGTGGTCGGCGCGGCGCAGGATGACGACGCCGCGGAACCAGCGCCACATCACGGTGGGCGGCGTGGTGAGCTGATCGGCTGCGACGAGCTGGCGCGGGACGACTCTGATGCGGCCCTGCATCGCGGGGCTATAGCGGGCCGGGCGCTCCTCGGGCTCGTCGAGCCAGCGGAGCATACAGTCGTTGGGGCCGGCGGCGGTCACAAGCGCGAGTCTGAGATCCATGGGAACGCTCCTGGTAGGCGCGAAGCTCTGAACGACAACAGCCGCGGACTGCGCCGGCGGCACAAAAACACCGCAGGCGTGAACAATCGCCTACGGCTCGCAGATGCAATGCGCCCTGGTGAAGACCAGGAGGGTTGCTTCGGAACGCAGACCGACGCAGACGGGCGAGGGGCCCGAGACTACGCGGTGAGCGGCACAGTGGTGCAGCCGGAGGCGTTCAGACCGAAGCGTGTCAGCATAGGCAAATCCTCTCTGCGGATCTCCGCATCACGGGAAGCAGCGCACCGGCTGAGTATAGTCCGCGGCAGCGCCGGCGTCAACTCCGCCTTTCGGCGGAGGTGTGACATCTGGCTGGGCCGGCGCTGCCGCGACCTCGCTTGTGCTCAAAAGCGATATTCGACCGAGCCGAACGAGTCGACCGCGAAGGCGTAGAGAAAACGCAGCGGCTCGGCGCCGATATTCTTGATGCCGTGCAGGGCGTCGCCGGGGATGAAGACCGCCGTCTGCGGTCCAACCTCGTGCTGTACGCCGTCGATTGTCACCAAGCCGGCGCCGGACAGGATGTAGTAGAGCTCGGGCGGGGTATGGCGGTGCTGCCGCAGCTCCTGGCCCGGCGCGATCGTGGCGACCCCGGCGGTGAGGGCCTCGCTCGGGGTCAGGTCGCCGCTCAGCAGGGTGCGCCATGTCACCGTGCCGTGGACCTCGTCGGCCCAGCCGTCGCCGGGCGCGTCCTGCTCGCGGATGATGATTGGTTGGCTCATACTCTGTTCCTACTCGGGCGCGAGCTCGGCCGGGAAGCCGGGCGCGCGCAGATCGGTATGCAGGGCGTCCTCGAGCAGCTTGACGACCATGGTCGACCAGGCGGCCCCGCCATACTGGGCGCGGGCGCGGATGAAGGTTTGTTCGACGAGGCCGGCCAGCTCCAGGGGGACGCCGAAGTTGCGGCCGAGCTCGGTGGCGAAGCCCAGATCTTTGCAGGCCAGATCCATGGTGAAGTTGATATTGTAGCTGCCGTTGAGGATCAGCTGGCCCTCGGTCTCGTGGACGAAGCTGTTGCCCGAGCTGGCCTTGATCACGGCGAAGGCCTGGGCCAGGTCGATCCCGCCGCGCCGGGCGAGCATCAGCGCCTCGCCGGTGGCGACGAGATGGATAAAGGCGAGCATGTTGGTGATCACCTTGATCACCGCGGCGCTGCCGAGGGGTCCCATATAGAAGACCTGGCCCCCCATGGCCGTAAAGGCGGGCAGGTGCGCCCGGTAGAGCGTCTCGTCGCCGCCGACCAGCACCGTGATCGCGCCGGCCGCCGCCCGATGCACCCCGCCCGTGACCGGCGCCTCAAGGCAGCCCACGCCCTTGGCGGCAGCGCGCTCGGCCAGGCTTAGCAGCAGCTCGCGGTCGTTGGTGCTCATATCGATCCAGGTGGCGCCGGGGGCGAACCCGGCCAGCAAACCGGCTGGCCCGGCTACGACCGTCTCTACCGCTCGCGGCGAGGGCAGGCAGGTGAAGACCGTATCCGAGGCCGCGGCCACAGCCTGGGGCGAGTCGGCCCAGCGCGCGCCCGCCTCCAGCAGCCCCTGGGCCGCCTCGCGGTTTAGATCGTACACCGTCAGTGGAAATCCGGCCCGCAGCAGACTGCCGGCCAGGTGGACGCCCAGGTTCCCAACGCCGATAAACCCAAGCTGCATGGCCTTCGCTCCCCTAGCGCTACGTTTCAGATCGGCCGATCCGCCATCTCCAGATGAAGCAAGTCGCCAGTGTAGGGGTGGGCCAGGGCCACCGCCTCGTTCAGCTCGACGCCCAGGCCGGGGGCGGTGGGGGGGATGATCGCGCCGTCCTGCCAGACGAGGGGTTGCTTGAGGATCTGGGCGTGGAAACCGCCCATGGTCATGATGCTCTCCTGGATGAGGAAGTTGGGGCTACAGGCGGCCACCTGCAGATCGGCGGCGGCGGAGATCGGGCCGCAGTACATATGCGGCGCAATCTGGACATAGGCGGCCTCGGCCATGCCGGCGATCTTCTTTGCCTCGAGGATACCGCCGACCCGCCCGAGGGCCGGCTGAAGGATGGCGGCGGCCTGGGCCGCGATCAGGCGGGCGAACTCGTACTTGGTGGTCAAGCGCTCGCCTGTGGCGATGGGGATACTCGTCCCACGGGCCACCAGGGCCAGCTGCTCGGGGCTCTCGGGGGGGGTGGGCTCCTCGAACCAGAGCAAGTCGAAGGGCTCGAGGCGGCGGGCCAGGCGGAGCGCGCCGGCGGGCGTCATCTGGCCGTGGGCGCCCAGCAGCAGGTCGCAGCGGTCGCCCACGGCGGCGCGCACCGTGCCGACGAAGCGCTCGGTGTGGCTCAGGGCCTCGAGGCTGAGCTGGCGCGGGTCGAAGGCCGAGTAGGGGCCGATCGGGTCGAACTTCACCGCGCTGAAGCCCTGGGCGAGATAGGCAACGGCGCGCTCGGCGGCCAGCTCGGGGTCGTGGTAGACATCGGCGCGGTCGCCGGGCTCGGGGTAGAGGTAGGTGTAGGTGCGCAGTCGTTCGTGGACCTGCCCGCCGAGGAGTTGGTAGACAGGTTTGTCGAGCTCTTTGCCGACGATATCCCAGCAGGCCATCTCGATGCCGCTGAGGATGCCGACGAGCGACGGGTCGGGGCGCTGGGTGAAGCCGGAGGAGTAGATGATGCGCCAGAGCCGCTCGATCTGGAAGGGGTCGGCGCCGATCACCTTACGGGCGCAGACATCCTCAATCATCTGGGCGACGACGCGGGGGTGGAAGGGGATCGAGTAGACCTCGCCGTAGCCCACCACGCCGCTGTCGGTGGTGAGCTTCAGAAAGATCCAATAGCGCCCCCCGAAAGACGGCGGCGGATTGCCCACCACAAAGGTGGCCACGTCGGTGATGCGCATCATACTCCTTTGGCTGCAGGGTGATGCGCTTATTATTGACGTGCCCGCGCGATCTGGTCAAGCCGGGTAGCACGGCCCGTTGTATGTTCGCAGGGAGTCGGGACGAAGGACGAAGGACCAAGGACGAAGGACCAAGGACAAAATTCTAGCAGTGCGCTCCCCTGGTCGGTGTTGGTCTTTGGTCTTTGGTCTTTGGTCTTTGGTCGTTGTTGGTCTTTGGTCGCAACTAGGCCGACCCTCCCGGAGAGCTGTACTAACGCCGCAGCGGCCAGCTTAACCGTCGGGGTTGAGCAGGAACTTGATCGTCTCGGCGAGCACGGCGGGCTGCACCGGCTCCTCGACGATGGCGATCGTCCAGTCGGAGGCGTAGGGCACCGATTG
>CAZKTU010000363.1:0-5055 GCA_964555675.1 uncultured Oscillochloris sp. | reverse complement strand
GCGGTGGGCGCCGTGGTCGGAGCCGCGGTGGGCGCCTGGGCCGCCTGGCTGCCACATGCGGTCAATAGCGCTGCGCCGAGGAGTACACTCAGGGCATGGCTACGCAAGGGCAAGTTGCTCATCTGGAACCCATGGTCTAGAAATTGCTAATGATGTTGTACGGGCCATTATACGCGACCCGCTGCCATGTGCTCGCTTGCAGCTTTGCCATGGGTTTCTCTTCTTCAGTTAGTGCGGGTCTGGTTGCCAGAAACAGGGCTTCAGTGGAATTGGGCGATTTGGAGGCGCGGAGGGGCCAGGCCCCTCCGCGTTTCTCAGGCGTGCCGGCAGGTGTGTCAGGCGACCCGCCCGAGCGGGGTATGCTGCCTGCGTAGATGGAGCCCGAGCGCCAGCGCGCCGCAGGCCCCCGCCAGCAGCAGGGAGAGGGGCATGGCGCTGCCGCTGGTGGCGGGCAGCTGCGGGTTGCGCACCGCTATCTCGGTGGCGAACCCGCCGACCTGCTGGAAGCGGGCCTCGTTGCCGGGGAAGAGTGTGCCGACCGGCATGAAGAGCTCCAGCGTCTCGGTCGAGGTGTTCTCGACCGTGAGTGTGCCGCGCCCGTAGAAGTTGTCGGTTGCGCTCAGGATCTGCACCTTGTCGCCGATCGGCGCCCAGTCGGTAAGCGTGATCCGCACCTGGCCGGCTGCGGCGGCGTCGAGCATTGAGGTGCCCGCCGGATCGGCCGGGGCGGCGGTGGCATTGGCGACTACCGACTTGGTCACGTCGCCGCCGGGCGGGAGGCGGCTTGCGCCGGTCAGCTCCCAGATCCCGATATTGGCCTCGAGGGCCTTGGCCTCGTCGGCCGTGTAGCCCTGCTGGTCAATGTAGGCCAGGGCCGCGCGGACCTTATCGGGGGCGAGGTTGCCGTTCGGCTCGACGATCGTCTGCGGGAAGAACTTGCCGAACTCGGTGCAGTAGGCGACGAAGGTGATCGTCGCCACCCCGCCCGGCTGCAACGTGAACGGCTGCTGGGCGGCCGCCCTGGCCGGCGCCGCCCACAGCCCGATGCTGAGCAGCCAGAGACCCAACGCGGCCAGACCGACGCGGATGTGCTTCATACGTCTTCTCCATTCTTCGGCGGCGAGGTGATACTGCTGTCTACCGCCTAGACCTCGGCCAGGCGGGCTACGACACGCTGGAGCGTACCGACCGGGACGTCGCGTAACATCACTGCGTCGGCGCCCGCGGCCAGCATCCGGGCCTCGTACTGGCTGGTGAGCACGAAGACCAGGCAACGTGGCGGATCGCTGACTGCCTTCACTGCGATGATCAGCGCCTCGGACTCTTCGGGGAGCAAGTTGGCGTCGATCACCACTAGGTCGGGATGCTGGGCCATGATTTGATTGAGCGCCGTGAGGCCGTCGCCGGCCGAACTCAGCACCATGATCGGGTGGCAGGCCGAAAGCGAGGTGCGCAACGCCTGCTGCATCACGCCCGGGCGCGAGACCACGATCGTGGGGATAGCGTGCCGCTCATCCATGGCAAAAGCCTCCATCGCTGCGGCGATCCCGTCCTGAAGACAGTCGGTGGCTCAAGCTTCGCTATCTCTCCTCACGCCGACGGCGAGGGCGAATCGATAGGCAAGCCAGGGCCGCGCTTTTGTGCTCAGAAGACCTTGTGGGTGTATTATCAGCACTCGTTGCTGTAGTAACAAGCGATGAATAGAGGGTCTTTTGCTCAACGAAAAGCCCCCTACATTTGTAGGGGGCTTGTGTCCTCGCGCTCAACCAGCCGAGCTGTCTGGTTTTGAGAGGGCCGGGGAGAGCGTAATCTCCAGCGAGGTGCCGCCCCCGGGCGCGCTGGACAGCTCGAGCCGGCCGTTGAGCCGTGCGACCCGCTCGCGGATGTTGCGCAGTCCCATGCCGGCCCGTTGAGCCTCCGTGTCGAAGCCGCACCCGTCGTCGCGGACCTCCACGCGCACCTCGTGACCGACCTGGGTCAGCTGTAGGGTCACCCTAGAGGCGGCGGCATGCTTGAGCACATTGTTAAGCGACTCGACGACGATATAGTAGAGTTCGGCCTCAGCCTGCGGGTCGAGGCCCGCGATCTCGTCGAGACGCGCAGAGAGCTGCAGGTCGGTGCGGCGCTCGACTGCCTCGAGGCGCAGCTCGAGCGCGCGGACCAGGCCCTCGCGCTGCAGATCGGCGGGGCGCAGCTCGTAGAGCAGCAGGCGCATCTCGCGCAGCGCCTGGAGCGTGATCTGCTGCAGGTTGTCGAGGCTGAAGGCGAGGCGCTCGTCGTCGCCGTCTTCGGCGGCCTCGCGGCCGGTCTGGGCGAAGAGCGCCAGGCTGTAGAGGGTCTGGGAGATCGAATCGTGCATATCGCGGGCCAGGCGCTGACGCTCCTCGACGATGGCGAGGGCCCGCGTGTTCTGGCGCAGCTGCTGGGCCGCCAGCATCATGCCGATCTGCTCGGCGAGGGCCGTCACCAGGGCCACCTCGTCCACGCCGTAGCCGCGGTCGGTGCTGCGATAGCAGCTCAGGACGCCCGCGATCCGCGAACCGACCTTGATCTGCACCCCCAGGTAGGTAGGCAGGTCGAGGGCGTGCAGGGCGTTCGGGAACGTCATGAACAGGGTTTGATTCGACGAGAGCAGCGGGTCCGCGGGCTGCGCGAGCCAGCGCTGGAACGCCTTCGGCAGCTTCTTGAGGGGCTCTACCGCAGCTGCGCCCACCCCGAGGTTGAGCTGCCCCGCCAGGTGCAGCTCGCTGCGCGCCTCGTCGAGCAGATGGATGGAGATAGCGTCGCTCCGCGTCACTTCGATGATGCGCGGCAGCACCTGGATGAAGACCTCTGAGAGCTTGCCGGGCTGGCCGGCGAGCAGGGTCAGATCGAAGAAAGCGGCCACCTCGGCGGTGCGTGTGGCGAGGCGCTGCTCCAGGTTCACCACCAGCTCTTGGATGGCCGCCTCGGCCCGCTCGCGTTCGCGCACCTGCATGCGCAGCAGTTCGACCGCCTCGCGCAGCTCGGCGGTGCGCGCCTCGACGGCGCGCTGGTGCTCGTCGGCCTGCTGCTGGAATGCGAGGGCCTCCTTGCGGGCCGTCTCGGTATCGTGAACGACCTGGAGCACCTTGAGGCGCTGGGCGGCCTTCTCGCCCGCGACCAACTCCTTGAGGGCGTGGTGCTGCTTGTAGTGGGTCAGGGCTAAGGCCAGATCGCCCTGGCGCTCGAAGAGCTCGGCGAGCGCGAGGTGGATGGCAAGCTGCTCGCGCTTCGAATCAATGCTCTCGGCAACGGCGAGAGACTGTTCGAGGAAAGCGCGGGCCTGTTCGAACTGCCCGAGCTCGCTATAGGCGCAGCCGAGGAAGGTCAGGCACATGGTCTCATTGTGCCGTGAGCCGAGCCGACGCGCCGCACTCAGGGCTTGCTCAAGGTAGCCGAGGCCCCCAACACTATCGCCGAGCTTGAGCTGGATCCGGCCCAGGCGATCCAGGGCATACACCTCAAATAGCTCGAAGGGAACTGCGCGCACCACGGCCAGCCCCTGCTCGGCGGCTGCAAGGGCCGGTATGAACGCCCCTAGCGCGATATAGTGATCGGCCAGATTCAGATACGCAATCGCCTCGATCCGCTGATAGCCAATCGCGACCGCATCGCGGATATTCTGCTGTTGGTACTCGATGCCAAGCTCGAGGTCGCCGGTATGTGAGAAGATCACCGCGAGGTTATTCCGCGCATTGACGACCCGGCGTAGATCGCCGCGCGCCTCGGCGAGGGCAAGCATCTTGTAGCTGCAGTCGAGGGCTTCAGGGAAGTCGCCCATCTGCCCATAGATCCCGGCGATCCCGTCGAACACGTCGCAGAGCCCATCGTCATGGGCCGGCCCGCCGTCGGCGCGCAGGCTCTCGAAGAGCGTCTGGGCGCGCAGCAGGCGCTCCATACCGCGTGGGTAGGCTCCGGAACGCATGTCGAGGTAGCCCAGGGTGCGCAGGCTGTAGGCCACGCCGCGCCGGTACGGCTCGCCGTGCTCGACCTGAGCGTCGGAAAGCGCATAGGCCGTCTCGGCGAAGGCCATGGCGCGGCCGGCGTCGCTGTCGCTCAGCTCCCAGGCCAGGGCGTTGAGCAGATCGATCCGCCTGATGAGATCGGTGTCTGCTGTACCGCCCGCCTCGGCGAGGGCGCGCTCGAGCTCATCGATAGTTGCCCTGAGTGTCATGGGGCCTGCCCATCAAAGATTGCGCTGTTTCGGTAGTAGGTATAGTACACGAGATTGGCGACTACGCCTGAGCCAGGCGAACAAGCCGAAGCCCCACGCCGGGTGGCGTGGGGCTTCGTGCGGGGCGCTATGCGCGGCAGAGGCTGTCGGTCGGGTCGTTACGAGACGGGGTGCAGGCCGAACTTCTGGGCGACGGCGGGGGTGATCAGGCCCAGCAGGGCGTAGCCGAGGCCGGCGACCACGATGCCCAGGAGGGTGAAGGCGACGCCGAGCAGGATGGCGCCGTAGGAGGCGCCGATGGCCATCGCCGACAGGCTCAGCGAGGTCACCAGGCTGGCGGCGGTCAGCTGGGTGGTGCGGGCCGTGTTGGGGACCGGCTTGCCGTTGGCGTCCTTCAGGGCCTCGTCCGCGTTGTTCGTGCCGGCGGGGTCGCCGCCCTCGACCGCGAAGCGGCCCATCTGGGCGTAGGTCAGGCCGTTGCCGCTATCGGCCGCGTGGTGCTGGATGATGTTGGCCATGCTCAGGGCGGTGGCCATATTGTTGACCGGAGCGTTGGGGATGGTGGCGTCCTCGGGCGTGGTGATCTGCTGAGCGGCGAGCTGCCCGGTCACAAACGAGTTGATGTAGAAACCTGCCCCGGCGGCGACCACACCGGCGAGCGCAAACATAATGCCAACGACGATCACGAGCCTGGGGAAGAGTCGTAGCGCGTTCATGGTAGTCTCCTAATTGGGCCTGCGAAACTTGTATCACCTGTCCCAAAGTATAGCGGAGAAAACCGTATCGCGTCGTAAATACCTTAGAACCTACGGGGAACGGTGTGCAACTAATGGAACAACTTACTTACGAAAGCGCAATTC
>CAZKTU010000362.1:0-5087 GCA_964555675.1 uncultured Oscillochloris sp. | reverse complement strand
AGCTGCTCGCGGTCGAGGTTGCGGCCGATGAAGATCAGCTTGTTGGTGCGCGGCTCCTGGCCCCACTCGCGATCCGGGCGACCGTCGAAGAGCATGTGCACACCCTGGAACACAAAGCGCCGCGCGTCACCCTTGATGCTCAAGACACCCTTCATGCGGAAGATGTCGGTGCCCTGCTCACGTAGCAGCTTCGAGAGCCAGGTGTTCAGCCGCTTCGGGTCGAGGTCGCCCGCCACGGTGATGCCCACCGAGCTCACCTCCTCGTCGTGCTCGTGGTCGGGCTTGTAGGCGTGCTCCAGCTCCGGCGTGAGCGGCTCGCCGTCGTGGAGCAGGCGCAGGTTGAACTCGTCCGGGCCGTGCTCGGTGAACAGCGCGTAGGCGCCCGCCGCTGCCACCTCCAGGGTGAACGAGAGACGTAGCAGCGCTGCGTCTGTACCCGGGCTCGCCCAGAGGTTCAGGCGGTAGAGCACGGCGCCCGGCGCGAAGGTCGCGCCCGTTTCAAGCGCCTGCTCGTCCTCGGCGTAGACGCGCACCGCCAGTTCCTGCGCCAGCTCCAGCGCCGTGGGCGTGGCGGCCGCGACGGGGAGCAGGGCGAGCTGCATGGCCGGGTCGGGCCCCTCGTCCAGGGCGATGGTGTAGGTTCCCGCGTCGAGGTAGAACACGCCGCCCCACTCGAAGGGGTACTCCGGCTCCATAAACTGCGGGTCGATCTCCATCGCCCGCTCCAGGTTGAAGCCGCCCACGTTTAGCACCGTGTCGAGGTCCACCTGGGCGTTCTGGGTGCGGTACAGCTTCGCGGCGCTGTTCATCCCGAGGATGCGCCGCTCCAGGGCGTCGAGCTCGCCCACCTGCACGAGATCGGTCTTGTTGAGCAGGATGACGTCGGCGAAGGCGATCTGCTCCTTGGCCTCGGGCGCGTCGTCGATATGGTGCACGATGTGGCGGGCGTCCACCAGGGTCACGATGCCGTCCACGCGTAGCTTCGTGCGCAGCTCGTCGTCCATAAAGAAGGTCTGCACGACCGGGCCGGGATCGGCCAGGCCGGTGGTCTCGATCAGGATGTAGTCGAACTTGTCCTTGCGCTTCATCAGGTTCGAGAGGATGCGGATCAGGTCGCCGCGCACGGTGCAGCAGATGCAGCCGTTGTTCATCTCGAAGATCTCTTCCTCGGCGTTGATCACCAGGTCGTTGTCTACACCGACCTCGCCGAACTCGTTCTCGATCACGGCGATGCGCTTGCCGTGCTGCTCGGTGAGGATGCGGTTGAGCAGGGTGGTCTTGCCGGCGCCGAGAAAGCCGGTAAGCACCGTCACGGGCGTGCGGGCGTCGGCGGTGGTGGCGGCGGCCGCGGGGGCCGGGGCGACGGTCGCAGTCATCGGGAAACTCCTTCGTTGCTTACAGCTCGGCGGCGAAAAGGCCGCGGATATCGTCGGCGGTGATCGCGGCGCTAGCCTTGTGGAGCTTGCGCTGCTCGGGCGGCGCGCCCGGCCGCAGCACGGCAATCACCGTCTCCAAGGGCGGGCAGCCGGGCTCGCCGCAGCGCAGCTCGGTCACCATCACGGTCACGTCGTCGGGCAGCGCGAGAGTCTCGGCGACCCATGACTTGATCGCGGCGAGCTGCGCCGGGTCGGGGCGCGGCTGGGCGCCAAACAAGTCAAGCATCGGTGCGCTCCTCGTCGGGATAGTCGCTCAGCTCCATCGCTAGGTGATGATGGCCCAGCTCGATCTGGTGGGCGGCGTGGCCGTCGGCCTCGCACGAGGGATCGGGCGGCGGAGTGACGCCCGGCGCCGGGACGAGATCGGCGCGCCAGATCTCCTGGACCGGGGTGAGCCCGCAGCGGGCGTAGAAGCGGCGGGCGCGCTCGTTGGCGGCAGTGACGTAGAGCTGGAGCCGATCGAAGCCGTGGCTGACGGCCCACTGCTTGCCGGTATCGACCAGGCGCCGGCCGAGATCGCCGCCGCGCTCGCCGGGGGCGACGTAGAGGGCCACGAGCTCGGCCCAGCGCCGCTCGGCGAAGAGTGGCGAGTCAGTGTGGGCCTCCAGGAGCAGCAGGCCGACCGGCTCGCCCCCGCGCCAGGCCAGCAGCCAGAGGGCGCCGGGGGCGGGGTGGGTGCGGGCGAAGTGCTCGCGGAGCAGCGGCTCCCAACCCTCGGCCAGGCGGAAGCGCGGGTCGAGCCCGGCGTTGAAGCGATGCAGCGCGGCAAAGAGCCGCGCCACCGCCCAGAACTCATCGTCGGCGGCGGGCCGGAGCGTGAGGGCGGGGGTGCGCGTGGCAATCATCATCGTGCGCCTCCCATGGCGGCTTGGCAGCGAGCGCAGAGGCCGAACAGCTCCAGGATGTGGCCCCGGACCCGGAAGCCCTGGCGGGCAAGTAGGGCGGTGAGGCCCTCGAGAGCCGTGCAGCCCTCCACCAGCAGGGTGGCGCCGCAGCGCGTGCAGACGGCGTGGTGGTGGTGGCCGGGCAGGGTGCGGGCGTAGGTGTAGTCGCCCCGCTCGGTCTGCACACGGGCCAGCCAGCCTCGCTCGCGCAGCCAGTCCACGGCTCGGTAGGCCGTTGCCCGCCCGACCCCCGCCGGGTGCTGTGCCAGGGCGGCGGTGAGGGCCTCGGCGCTGAAGGGCGTGGTCTGCGCGGCGATCCAGCCGATGATGGCCAGCCGCGGCGCGGTGAGTCGCTGGCCGTCAGTGCGTAGGGCGGCGAGCACCCGTTCGCTCCAGTCCTCCACACTCAGCTCGACCAGGTTGCCGTCCTCGCTCACGGCACTACCTCCGGCGTGGGCGGCAGCAGCCGCAGTCGGGGCCATGGGCGGCACGGGTTACCTGCTGGGGCGCGGCGTAGAGGGGCGCCTGCGGGCTGCGCGAGCGCGTGCTGAACGTGCTGAACTCGCGGCTGCAGAGCCCGTGGCAGACCGGGCACTCGACCGGGTCGTCCGCCCGCCAGGCCGGGCGCAGCTCCTCCAGCTCGATCTCGCACGCTGAGCAACCGTAGACATACAGCGGCATGACGCTCTGCTCCAGATGAGACAACGTACCATCTCTTGTTGAGAGAGAGTATCATTCATGGCGAGCGTTGTCAAGAATGAGAGCAGCTCTCAGCTAAGGCGTGGTAGAATGGGCAGTAGCCAAACGGCTCCTGGTAAGTGCCGCAGCTACGTTCGGAGAGGAGGGAGGGGATGAGCCGCTATCTGGATGCACGCCGCGAAACGCTGCCGGCGGCCGTCACCGACCTGGCCGAACAGCTGACCGAGGCGGGCTACAAGGTGACAGGCCCGCGCCTGGCGGTGCTCAAGGCGGCAACGGCCCACGCAGGCGCGTTCAACGTGCAGGAGCTGGAGCAGTGGCTCATCGCACGCGGCGAGTCACCCGGGATTGCCAGCATCTTCCGCACCGTGCGGCTACTTTGTGACCTCAACCTGCTCCAGCGCATCCACGGGCTGAACGAGTGCCACCGCTACAGCCTGGGCAAGGGCCACGACCACCACCTGGTCTGCACGAACTGCGGGGCGATGGAGCATTTCGACAACTGCGGGGTGCAGAGCCTGGTTGCACAGCTAGAGCAGCGCACCGGATTCCGCATCAGCGCCCACCTGGTGGAGCTGTTCGGCCTGTGCCCGCGCTGCCTGACTACGACCCCTTAAGCGGGGGGGCGGGGCAGTGCATACCAGGCAGCTTGCTCCTTATTTCTCCCGAAAAAGAGCCACTGAGGGCAGCCGCAAGCGCCGGGGTCTCTCTAGGCCTTGATGTGGTGTCGAGGGCGGCGAAGCCGTCGCGCAGTGACGACTGGCACCTGGCGCCCACCACGCAAGGTCGGGCTATCCGCTCCGCTCAAGCCGCGCCGCGAGGCCGCGGAGCAGCTCGGCAAGGGCCTCGCGCAGCGGCGCGCTGGCATCCATCAGCGCCGCACCCCAGCGCGACAGCTCCAGCCCGAGGCTATCCAGCTGCGCCAGCGCGTTCGCGTACCAGAGCGGCACCGCCACCGCGGGCGTTGGGCCAAGCACCGGCAAGCCGAGCAGCGGCCAGATGAAGAGCGCGAAGACCAACAGCAGCACCGCGTGGATCGGCAGCAGTACCATGCTCAGCAGCAGCAGGTGGCGGGGCCGGAAGGGCTGACCCTCCAGTTCGCTGAAGAGGGCCAGAGGCTTGGCGCTGGCCGGCAGAGTCAGGCAAAAGCCGGCGGCAATCGTCGCGAGGAAGCCCAGGGCCGTCGGGTTGAGCCCCAGGGCACCGGCGACGATCACCACCAGCGGCACGAGAACCGTTGAGCGGGCCGTGCGCGAGGTGATCAGCAGGTGGGCCAGCAGCGAGCCGCCAATCACGAACCCGAGGGCGAGCAGTAGGTTCGCTGGGCCGCCCTGCTGGAGCGGGGCGAAGAGAGTCTCCACCAGCCAGGTGGCGCCGCCACTGCTGCTGAGGGCGGCGCCGAGCTGCGCCGTGGCGGCCATAAACAGCAGCAGGTTCCACTCCACCTGCTTCAGGGCGTCCTTGAAGTTGATCACCCCGATTAGCGGCATGGTCACCACGAGAGCCCCGGTCAGGGCCACCAGCGTACTGTTCAGCCCGTGGAGCGGCTCGCTCATCCAGAGCAACACCATGGCGCCAACAACCAGGCCAACCCGTAATTCCGCTCGGCTCAATGACGGCCCGACCGGCACGTCCAGCTGGGCGACCCGCAATGGCGCCCGTCGTTCGGCCCGAGTCAGAAAAAGATGCGTGATCGCCCAGCAGGCGCTAGAGCTGCTGAGCAGCGCGAAGGGCAGGCCGAGGAGCAGCCAGCGGCCGTAGCTGATCCGTTCGCCGGTCATGGCCGCCAGCACTTCGGCGGTGGCGAGGTGGGCGCCCGCGCCAGTGATCGTCGCCGCAGCCGAGAGCAGGATCACCGTTGGGAAAAGCAGGGCCAGGGCTCGCGTCACCCGCGGGCTGCCGATGGCCCCGCTCACAGCCAGAAACACCGGCAGCATCAGCGCGGCCCGCCCCGAGGTCGCGGGGATCAGAAAGGCCGTGAGCAGTAGCGTGCCGGTAAGGCGGGTGCAGAGCCCGCCGACGGTGCGGGCGCGCAGGGCTACCCGCCGCGCCAGGCGCACGGCCAGCC
>CAZKTU010000361.1:2257-5098 GCA_964555675.1 uncultured Oscillochloris sp. | reverse complement strand
CTTGTGGTACCATACGGCCATTATTCGCCACAGCCCCCCCAGGAGCGCAGCATGACCCTCCCCCGCGCCGCCGAGCGCGTGAGCCGCTTCGGCACCTCGATCTTCGCCGAGATCAGCGCCCTGGCCGTCCAGCGCGGGGCCGTCAACCTGGGCCAGGGCTTCCCCGACTTCGCGGGCCCAGCCTGGGTGAAGGACGCCGCCGCCGCCGCCGTGGCCGCCGACCTGAACCAGTACGCCCCCTACCAGGGCCTGCCGCGCCTGCGCGAGGCCGTCGCCGCCACCTGGCGCGCCCACGGCTGGCGCGAGATCGACCCGGCCCGCGAGGTGACAATCACCAGCGGGGCTACCGAGGCCCTCTTCGGCGCCATTCAGGCCCTGATCAACCCCGGCGACGAGGCGATCGTCTTCGAGCCCTTCTATGACGCCTATGTCCCCGACATCACCATGGCCGGCGGCGTCCCGCGCTTCGTGCGCCTGCACCCGCCCCGGAAGGATGAAGGCGGAAGGATGAAGGATGAACCGCGACAGGGCAACGGCAACGCCGATCCTTCATCCTTCATCCCTTATCCTTCATCCTTCGAAAGTTGGTGGTTCGACCCGGCCGAGCTGGCGGCGGCCTTCACGCCGCGCACCCGGCTGCTGCTGCTGAACACGCCCCATAACCCCACCGGCAAGGTCTTCAGCCGGGCCGAGCTCGCCCTGATCGCCGAGCTGTGCATCGCCCACAATGTCATCGTGCTGTCCGACGAGGTCTACGATCAGCTGGTCTTCGGCGGGGCGACCCACCTGCCGATCGCCACCCTGCCGGGCATGTGGGAGCGCACGCTGACGCTCAACAGCACCGGCAAGACTTTCAGCGTGACCGGCTGGAAGATCGGCTACGCCGTGGGCCCGCTCTGGCTGAACGACGCTCTGCGGGCCGCCCATCAGTGGATCACCTTCGCCACGGCCACGCCCCTGCAGGCGGCCGCGGCGGCGGCCCTGGAAGATGCCACGGCCAACGGCTACTATGATCAGCTGCGGGCCGAGTACCTCGAGCGCTACGAGCTGCTGCGCGCGACCCTCGAGGCAGCCGGGCTGCCCACTATCCCCACTGAGGGCAGCTACTTCATCATGGCCGACATCGCCGGCGCGGGCTTCGCCACAGACGCCGCCTTCTGCCGCTGGCTGGTCAACGAGGTGGGCGTGGCCGCCATCCCGCCCTCGGCCTTCTACGCCGACCCGGCCACGGCGCCCCTGCTGGCCCGCTTCTGCTTCGCGAAAAAACTCGAGACCCTGCGCGCCGCCGGCGAGCGCCTGGGCGTTGCGCGCTTCGCGCGCGCATAGTAAGGAGGCAGCAATGCAAGAGCAGCTGCGCGAGCTGCGCGCTCGCCTGATCGAGATCAACGACCTGAGCTCGGCGGCCGCCGTGCTGACCTGGGACCAGAACACCTATATGCCCCCCGGCGGGGCCGCCGCCCGCGGCCGCCAGGCCGCCACCCTGCGCCGCCTCAGCCACGAGAAGGCCACCGACGAGGGCCTCGGCGAGCTGCTCGAGACGCTCGCGCCCTACGAGCAGAGCCTGCCCTTCGACAGCGACGACGCGGCCCTGGTCAGGGTGGCCCGCCGCAGCTTCGAGCGCAGCACGCGCATCCCCTCCTCCTTGGTCGCCGAGGTCGCCGCCCAGGGCGCCGCCAGCTACAACGCCTGGACCAAAGCCCGCCCCGCCAACGATGTCGCCACTATGCTGCCCCACCTCGAGCGAACCCTCGAGCTGAGCCGGCGCGTGGCCGACTGCTTCCCCGGCTACGCCCATATCGCCGACCCGCTGATCGACGGCGCCGACTATGGCATGCAGGCCGAGACGGTGCGCGCGCTCTTCGCGGCCCTGCGGGCGCGCCTGGTGCCCCTGGCCCAGGCGATCACCGAGCGGGCGCCCGCCGACGATAGCTGCCTGCGCAGCCACTTCCCCGAGGCTCAGCAGAAGGCCTTCGGCGAGCAGGTCGCCCGCGACTTCGGCTACGACTTCAGCCGGGGGCGCCAGGACAAGACCGCCCACCCCTTCGCGATCCGGCTCGCGGGCGGCGATGTGCGCATCACCACCCGCTTCGACGAGCACTACCTGGCCGAGGGCCTCTTCAGCACCCTGCACGAGTCGGGGCACGCCATGTACGAGCAGGGCGTCAACCCGGCCTACGACGGCACCGTCCTGGCCCGCGGCACCTCCTCGGGCGTCCACGAGAGCCAGTCGCGCCTGTGGGAGAACCTGGTCGGCCGCTCGCGCCCCTTCTGGCGGCACTACTACCCGCTGCTCCAGGCAGCCTTCCCCGAGCAGCTCGGCGCGGTGCCCCTCGAGCAGTTCTACCGGGCGATCAACAAGGTCGAGCGCTCGCTCATCCGCACCGACGCCGACGAGGTGACCTACAACCTCCACGTCATGATCCGCTTCGACCTCGAGCTGGCCATGCTCGAAGGCAGTCTGGCCGTGCGCGATCTGCCCGAGGCCTGGAACGAGCGCTACAGGTCCGACCTGGGCATGATCCCGCCCGAGCCCAAGAACGGCGTGCTGCAAGATGTCCACTGGTTCTACTCGCTCATCGGCGGGCAGTTCCAGGGCTACACCATCGGCAACATCCTCAGCGCCCAGTTCTTCGACGCCGCGCGCAGGGCCCACCCGAGCATCGAGGCCGAGATCGGCCAGGGCCAGTTCGCCACCCTCCACGGCTGGCTGCGCGAGCAGATCTACACCCACGGCAGCAAGTACACCACCGCCGAGCTGGTCGCGCGGGTCACCGGCGGCCCGCTCAGCATCGAGCCGTACATGGCCTACCTGAGCGGGAAGTACGGCGAGCTGTACGGACT
>CAZKTU010000361.1:0-2157 GCA_964555675.1 uncultured Oscillochloris sp. | reverse complement strand
ACCTCGCCACCAGAAGGAGCTCCCGTGAGCACGCGCCGCGCGGCCCTCTTTGTGACATGCATCGTCGACCAGCTCTACCCCTCGATCGGCCAGGCCAGCGTCGCGCTGCTCGAGAGTCAGGGCGTCAAGGTCCACGTGCCCCAGGGCCTCACCTGCTGCGGCCAGATGGCCTTCAACGCGGGCTTCCGCGACGAGGCCTACGCCGTGGCGGGGCGCACGATCGAGGTGCTGCGCGGCCAGGGCGACGTCGTGATGCCTTCGGGATCGTGCGCCGCGATGATACGCCACCTCTACCACGAGCTCTTCGAGCATAGCCCCTACGCGGGGCCGGCCGCCGAGCTGGCCGCGCGCACCTACGAGCTGAGCGAGTACCTGGTCGATGTGCTGGGGGTGAGCGAGCTGGGCGCGCGCTTCGCCGGCCGCGTCACCTACCACGACGCATGCCACGGGCTGCGCTTCCTCGGCGTCAAGCGCCAGGCCCGCACCCTGCTCGACCACGTGGCCGGGGCCGAGCTGGCCGCCCTGCCCGGCTGCGAAGAGTGCTGCGGCTTCGGCGGGCTGTTCGCGCTCAAGCAGCACGCCATCTCCGAGGCCATGCTGGGCCGCAAGCTCGATGATGTCGCGGCCGTCGAGGCCGACCTGCTGGTCACCGGCGACGCCTCGTGCATGACCCAGATCGCCGGCGGGCTCTCGCGCCGCAAGCTGAAGACGCGCGCGCGCCATATCGCCGAGCTGCTCGCCAACATGGTCGACGCCCGCCCCTGAGGGCGTATAGCGCACCCCAACCACCGCGGTGGTTCTACTGAGCGAACGAACGCCAATGACAACGCAGGCGATTCATTTTCACGACAGGGTCGATAGCGCCCTGCACGACGACTCGCTGCAGACGGCCCTCAACCGGGCTACGCAGCGCTTCGTCGGCAACAGGGCCGGGGCCCTCGGCGCCCTGAGCGACGAGGCCGCCCTGCGCGACCAGGCCCGCGCGATCAGGGCCGATGCCCTCGGCAAGCTCGACGAGCTGTTGCCGCGCCTCGCCGCCAACGTCGAGGCCCGCGGCGGCAAGGTCTGCTGGGCCAGCGACGCCGACGAGGCCCGCCGCTATATTGTCGAGCTGGCCCGCGCCCGCGGGGTCAGGAGTATCGTCAAGTCCAAGTCGATGGCCTCTGAGGAGATCCACCTCAACGAGGCGATCGAGGAGGCCGGCCTCGAGGTGATCGAGACCGACCTCGGCGAGTATATCATCCAGCTGGCCGGCGAGACGCCCTCGCATATCGTCGCTCCGGCCATCCACAAGACCCGCGAACAGGTCAGCGCGCTCTTCGAGCAGCACCTCGGCATGGCCCCCACCGGCGAGGTGCAGACCATGGTCCGCACGGCCCGCCAGGCCCTGCGCCAGCGCTTCCTGCAGGCCGACATGGGCATCAGCGGGGTCAACTTCGGGGTGGCCGACGAGGGCGCCGTGGTGGTGGTCGAGAACGAGGGTAACGCCCGCCTCACCACCAGCGTGCCGCGCATCCACGTGGCGATCATGGGCATCGAGCGTATCGTCGAGCGCCTCGACGACCTGGGCGTGATGCTGCAGGTCCTGGCCCGCTCGGCCACGGGCCAGAAGCTCAGCGTCTACACCAGCATCATTAACGGCCCCGCCCGCCCCGGCGAGCAAGACGGCCCCGAAGAGTTCCACCTCGTGCTGCTCGACAACGGGCGCTCGAAGATCCTCGGCGGCCCCTACGCCGAGGCCCTGATGTGCATCCGCTGCGGGGCCTGCCTCAACGCCTGCCCGGTCTACCAGTCCATCGGCGGCCACGCCTACGGCGGGGTCTACTCGGGGCCGATCGGGGCCGTCCTCACCCCGCTGCTGCAGCCCGACCTGCCCGAGGCCCACCTGCTGCCCCAGGCCAGCTCGCTCTGCGGGGCCTGCCAGGAGGTCTGCCCGGTGCGGATCGCCATCCCCGATCTGCTGCTGCGCCTGCGCGCCGACGCGGTCAAGGCCGGCAAATACCACCCCGCCGAGAAGGCCGCCATCCAGAGCTACGCCGCGACCATGAAGAGCCCCGCCCTCTACCGTGCAGGCGGGCGCATGGCCCGCCTCGGCTCGCGCCTGCTCGGCCGCAAGGGCCGCATCAGACGCCTGCCCCCGCCGCTGCACCTTTGGAC
>CAZKTU010000360.1:0-5110 GCA_964555675.1 uncultured Oscillochloris sp. | reverse complement strand
TGGTCGGCGCGCTCTTGCTCATCGCGGTCGCGGGCGGCCTGGGCGAGGCGGGCGCTCTCTTCGCGCTGTGCGCGCTCTTGCTCGGCGCGCTCTTGTTCAGCGAGGCGGGCGCGCTCTTCGCGCCGGGCGTATTCGCGCTCTTCGTGGGCGATGCGCTCCTGCGAGTCACGGTTGCGCGAGCCCAGCGTAAGGCGGGCCTGCTCGTCGCGGGCGGGGAGCTCCTGCTCGTCGCCAGCGGGGGGCTCTTGCTCGTCGCCAGCGGGGGGTGGCTCGCGGCGGGGGCGCGGGTCGCCGGCGGGGGCGCGGGTCGCCGGCGGGGGCGCGGGGGGAGGGGCGTCGCGGCGGCGCGGGGCCTGCTCGGCGGGGGCGTAGGCGGCCGAGCCGCCGAGGAGGGCGAGGAGCCAGTCCATGTCGGCGCGGGCCAGGGGCTCGAGGAGAGGGTCGCTGCGGCAGTCGAGGGCGACATCGTAGGCCAGGGGCAGCAGCTCGTCGAGGGCGGTGTAGAGCCATGCGGCGAGACCGCTGCCGCCGGGCTGGGCGTCGACGAAGTAGAGGCGGCGGGCCTCGGCGTCGTAGACGGGGGCGAGGTCGCTGACGGTGGCGATCGCGCGCAGGGGCAGGGCGGCGGCCAGCGACCAGCCGATCAGCTGGCCCGCGGCCTGGACGGGCGCGGGCAGGTCGATCCAGAGGGCGGGCGCGCTCCAGGAGGAGGTGATCGGCGGGTTGAGGGCCCGCTCGGCGGGGGCGCCGCCGGGGGCGGCCTCGCGATAGCCGTACACCTCTTCGTCGACGACGACGCGCCCCCAGGCCACGGCGCGCCCGCGGATGCTACGCTGCTCGCGGCGGTCGCGCACGCGCACGCTGCAGCGGCGCAGGGGCATGGTGCGGCGCTGCTCGGGCGACTGGCGGAGGGTCAGCTCGAGGCCGGGGTCGTCGCGGGAGAGCACCCGATAGCCGCCGCGGACGGGGGGTAGGGCGGCGCCGACATGGCCCCAGCGGTCGAAGGCGGATTGGTCGAGGCTCCCGAGGGCGAGGCCCTGCTCGCCGCGGATGATGGCCGGGGCGCCGCCCGCGCCGCGCAGATCGACGCTCTGGTAGGGGTCGCCGCCGCCGGTGGCGGGCTGCCAGGCCGGCTCGGGGCCGGGGAGGGCGACGAGCAAGCCACGCTCTTCGAGGCGAGGGAGGATGGAGGCGGCCTGCCACTGCTCGACCTCGCCGGCGGTGAAGGGGCGCTCGCTGGCGGCGCAGACGATGTGCTGGGCCGAGACATAGGCATTGCCGGGGGCGACCACCCAGATGGGGGGCGGCCCGTCGACGAGGGGCAGCTGCTCGGGCTCGCGCAGGGCGAGGCGGGCGAGGGCGCGCTCGGCCGGGTCGTCGCCGAGGATGATCGCAGCCATGGCGGCCCCGTCGAGGGCCTGGCGCAGGTGGGGCGCTGCGGCGGCCAGGCTGTTGAAGATCTGGACGGGGGCGGGCAGGGGGCTGGGGCCGACGCTGATGCGGGCGGCCTCGTCGGGGTCGATGAGGGCCTGGAGCAGGGGCGTCTCGAACGAAGCGCAGGTGAGGTGGACGGCGGCGCCGGCGCGGGCGAGGGCGAGGGCGAGGGCGACCGACTCGCGGGCCCGCTCGCCGGGGGCGCGCCAGAGGGCGAGGGCGGCGGCCTCGGCGGGGGTGTCGTCGGCGGCGATGATGCGCCAGGCGAGGCCGCTGATCAGGGCGAGGGCTTCGTCGGCGGCGGCGACGGGGGCGATGCTGGCGACGAGCTGGAGGGGCCGCCTGGGTTGCGCGTCCGCAGCGCCGGGGGCGGGGGCGAGGCGGCGGGCGCGCATGAGCAGGGCGGCGAGGTGGGCGCCGGCGAGGCCGTCGTAGGTGTGGGCCTCGGCGACCATGATCAGGCGCAGGCGCGACCAGAAGGCGGCCCAGGCCCGGTCGTGGTAGCGCAGGAGGCGGTCGTGGAGGGCGACGGGGGTGGCGACGACGATATGGGCGGCGAGGGCTGAGCGGGCCTCGGGGCCGGTGGCCAGCCCAACGCGCAGGGGCTCGTCGAGGGCGCCGGCGAGGCGGGCGAGGGCGGCGACGTGGGCGGCGGCGGCGGGCTCGTCGGGGGCGAGCAGCAGGGCGGTGGCGGGAGCCTCGGCGCGGAGCAGCTCGGCGGCGAGCAGGTGCATGGTCTGACGGGCGGGCCGGCCGCCCACGAGGGCCAGGGGCTCGCCGCGGCGCATGGAGGCCAGGGCGAGGGACTGGTGCTGGTGGAACGGCTCGCCGGTGACGGTGACCCAGGCGTGGGCGAGGGCCTGGCTGATCGGCAGGTGGCTGATGCGCGCCCCCGGCCGCGCGGGCACGGGCCGCAGAGCGACGAGGGGGCTGTCGCCGCGCCCGCGCTGCCGGGCCAGGGTGTGGAGCGCCTCGACCAGATCCATAGAGTCAAGGGTGAAGGATGAAGGATGAAGGATGAAGGCCGGACTGCGCCGGCTGAGCTCGTACCGGGTATTGTATCATGGGCGCGACGGCGTATCCTCTATCCTGTAGTGCGGGGCGGTATGGTGATGCACAGCCGGTATCTCACCGTGGGCGGCCATAGGCTGCATCTGCTCGAGGCGGGGCGGGGGCCGGCGGTGCTGTTGCTGCACGGCTTCGCGGGCTCGGCGGAGGACTGGCGCCCGACGGGCGAGGCCCTGGCGAGCATGGGCTATCGGGCCCTCGCCCTCGACATCCTGGGCTTCGGGCGCTCGGCGAAGCCTGCCGATGCGCCCTACTCGCTCGGGCTGATGGCCGAGCTGTGTGCCGGGCTGTTCGACGCCCTGGGGGTGGGGCGGGCGGCGCTGGTGGCCCACTCGATGGGGGGCAAGTACGCGCTGGCCATGGCCCTGTTGCACCCGCAGCGGGTGTCGGCCCTGGTCCTGGCGGCGACCGACGGCTTTGTGGAGGCCTCGCCTTTGACGCGGGCGGGGGGCTGGCCCCTGGTGGGGCCGGCGCTGCTGTGGCTGTCGGCGCGGCCCGCGGTGGTGCGCCTGATGCTGGGGGCGGCCTTCGTCGAGCCCGAGGCCCACGTGACGGCGGCGGTCCTCGCGCGCGGGCGGGCGGCGCTGATGGGCGCGGAGAACCGGCGGGCGCTGACGGCCCTGAGCCGGCGCTACGACGCGACGGACCTGACGCTCACGGGGCTGCGGGCGCGCCTGGGCGAGCTGCGGGCGCCGACCCTGCTGGTCTGGGGCGAGGGCGACCAGGTCTTCCCCCTGGAGACGAGCGGCAGGGCGGCGGCGGCCGAGATCCCGGGGGCGCGGCTGCTGAGCATCCCGCGCTGCGGGCACTTCCCGCAGATCGAGGCGGCGCGGGCCTTTCGCGGGGCCCTGGCGGGGGTGTTGGCGAAGGCTGAAGGCTGATCCTTGTTCCGGCGCGACCTGCGGTCGCAGCCGCGGCCGCGACCCGGGGGCGGCCTGCAGGGCCGCTTTGGCGCTTGCCCACGGGCGTTACCCGGTCGCGACGGCTCGTACTGCCTTGCCTCCTCGGGCCCGGGGGTGGTTTGGAGGGGTCAAATCCCTCCAACTTTTCCTTCGGATCGCTTAGGCGATCTGGCCGGCGAGGAGGATGGGGGTGGTGGGCCCGGCGCTGCCGGGGGCGGGCTCGGCGGTGACGGCGAGGGTGGCGCCGGGGGCGGCGGCGCCGGGGCCTACGGCGATGAGGCCGAAGCCGTTGCCGTCGACGGTGAAGACGCCGGCCGAGGCGGGGGCGGCGCCCTCTGCGGCGATGACCCAGAGCTGGTAGACCTGGTCGGAGGCGAGGGGCGGCAGCTGGGCCGAGACGAGGAGCTGGTCGTCGGCCTGGAGCACAGCGGCGTTGCCGCCCGGGCCGGAGAGCTGGGCGATGCTCTCGGCGCCGGCGAGGAGGCGGGCGAGCTGCGAGCGCTCCTGGTCGACGGCGACGATCTGCTGCTGGGCCTGGGCGAGCTGCTGCTCGGCCTGAGCGAGTTGCTGGCGGGCCTCGGAGAGCTCGGCGCGGGCGGCCCCGAGGCTGCCGAGGGCGACGGCGAGGGCGACGAGGGCTGCGGCGGAGAGGCCGCCGAGGGCGTAGAGCAAACCGCGCAGGCGGCGCAGAGGGCCGTCGGCGGGGGCGGCGGGGGCGGCGGAGGCCGAGTTGCCGGTGGCGAAGGCGAGGACCCGCTGGCGCAGTTCGGGCGGAGGGGCGCCTTCGGGGAGGCCATAGGGGAGCAGGCCGGCGGTGGCGCGCAGCTCGGCGAGGGTCTGGCGCAGATCGGGGCGCTCTTCGAGGAGGCGCCCGACGCGCTGCAGCTCCTCGGGCTCGAGGGCGTCGAGGGCGTAAGCCACGAGGAGGTCGGTGACGTCGTCTGTAGGTTGCTCTTGCATCGTGGTCACTCCGCCAGGGGTCGCAGCAGGTCGCGTAGCTTCAGCATGCCGAGGCGCAGCCTGGTCTTAACAGTCCCGAGGGGTTCGCCGAGCCGCTCGGCGATCTCGACGCGGGTGAGGCCGCCGTAGAAAGCGAGCTCGACGGCCTGGCGCTGGGCGGGCGGCAGGGCGGCGAGGGCCGAGCGCACGGCCTCGCGGGTATCGAAATCGGAGGCGGCCGGGTCGGGGCCGCCGGGGATCTCGAGGGGGGCATCCGGGCCCATGGTCTGCTCGCGGGTGCGGGCCCGCTCGCGCTTGCTACGGATGGCGTCGATGGCGCGGTGGCGGGCGATGCCGACGAGCCAGGCGGCGCAGGCGCCGCGGCCGGGCTGGTAGCCGGCGGCGGTCTGCCAGACCGACTGGAAGACGTCTTGGACGACCTCCTCGGCGGTCTGACGGTCGCCGGTGACGCGCAGGGCAATCGTATAGACAAGACCGCCGTAGCGGTCGTAGATCTGGCCGAGGGCGGCCTCTTCACGGCGGGCGACGAGGGCGATCAGCTCATCGTCGCGCAGGGCTTGAGATATGGCTGCCTGCCGCTGCTCTGGGGCGCTCAAGCGTTGAGCCTCATCGATTCCCCGTCGGTTGGCAAAGGATACAGTCATATTGTACATGGTTTTTGCCCCTGCGGGGCGGTTTTATAGCTCAGGGAGGGCCAAGCCCTCCCTGAAACCCTCGCGCAGAGTTGCCAACCCTTAAAACACGGC
>CAZKTU010000359.1:0-5120 GCA_964555675.1 uncultured Oscillochloris sp. | reverse complement strand
ATCGAGATCAAGCAGGATGTCAGCGAGCGCAAGCGCAACGAGGCCGCCCTGATCGAGAGCGAGGAGCTGTACCGCAGCCTGATCGAGAGCCTCGAGTCGCTCATCGCCACAGTCGACGCCGAGGGCGTGTATCACTATCTGAACCGCATCGCCGCAGAGGCCCTCGGCGGCACGCCCGCCGACCTGGTGGGCCGGCGCATGGCCGAGCTCCTGCCCCCTGACGGCGCCACGCATCAGCTCGAGCATATCCGCGAGGTGATCGCTACGGGGCGCGGCGTGGTCAGCGAGGCCCGCACCCTCGTGGCGGGCAAACCGCGCTGGTACCGCACGAGCATTCAGCCGGTGCGCGACGCCGCGGGCGCCGTGAAGGTGGCCCTGGTCAACTCGATGGACATCACCGAGCGCAAAGAGGCCGAGATCGTGCTCGAGGAGCGGGTCCGCGAGCGCACGGCCGAGATCGAGTCGATCCGCCAGCGCCTCGAGCTGGCGACCAGGTCGGCGGCGATCGGGATCTGGGATTGGGACTGCGAGAGCGGGCAGATCCTCTGGGACGACCAGATGCTGGCCCTCTATGGGATCACCCGCGAGCAGTTCGCCAACAGCTTCGAGGCCTGGGAGCAGCGCCTGCACCCCGACGATCACGCCGGCCAGCTGGCGCTGATCCAGGCGGCCCTGCGGCGCGAGCGCGACTTCGACACCGAGTTCCGCGTCGTCTGGCCCGACCGGTCCGAGCACCACATCCAGGCCAAGGCCCTGACCCTCTTCGATAGTGAGGGCCGGCCCCTGCGCATGATCGGCGCGAACTACGAGATCACAGTCCGCAAGACCGCCGAGCTGGTCCTGCGTCAGCGCGAGGAGACCCTGCAGCAGGCCAATAGCGAACTGGCCCGCGCCAATAGGGCCAAGGACGAGTTCCTGGCCAATATGAGCCACGAGCTGCGCACCCCGCTCAACGGCATTCTGGCCCTCTCCGAGGCCCTGCTCGAGCAGACGCGCGGCCCGCTCAACGAGCGCCAGGCCAAGTCGCTCGCGAGCATCGAGTCGAGCGGCCGGCACCTGCTCGCCCTGATCAACGACATCCTGGATGTCTCAAAGATCGAGGCCGGACGGCTCGAGCTGGAGTCCGAGCTGCTGAACATGAACGATTTGTGCCAGGCCAGCCTGGCCTTCGTCAAGGAGCCGGCGGCCAAGAAGGGCGTCTCGCTTCACTTTCGCTCGGACGCGCCAGGGCTGATCTTTTTCGCCGACGGTCGCCGCCTCAAGCAGATCCTGATCAACCTGCTCAGCAACGCCGTCAAATTCACGCCCGCGGGCGGGCGGGTCAGCCTCGAGATCCAGGCCGACAAAGCGCAAGGCGTCCTGCACTTTGCCGTCGAGGACACGGGCATCGGCATCGCCGAGGAGCATCTACAGCAGCTGTTCACCCCCTTCGTGCAGGTCGACACCTCGCTCACGCGCCAGCACGAGGGCACGGGCCTGGGGCTGGCCCTGGTCAGCCGGCTGACCAGGCTCCACGGCGGCGAAGTCACGGTCTCGAGCAGACTCGGGCAGGGCAGCCGCTTTGTGGCCTCGCTGCCGTGGATTGCCGCGCCCGAGTCGCCTGCGCGGGCCAACCCCAAGGAGGCTGTCGCGGTGTTCGAGCGAGCCCTCGTGATCGACAACTCACCGATCGCCTCCGAACAGCTGGCGAGCTACCTCCGGCAGCTCCAGATACAGGTGCATGTGAAGCTGACGGCCGAGGGCATCTGCGAGTTCGCCGCCGACTCGCAGCCCCAGGTGATCTTTCTGGACCTGCTCATGCCCGAGACCTCAGGCTGGGAGGTCCTCGCCAGCCTCAGGGCCGACCCGCGCACCAGGGCGATCCCCACGGTGATCGTCTCGATCCTCGACGAGCGGCCGGCGGCGCTGCAGGCGGGGGCGGCCGAGTACCTGCTCAAGCCGTACACGCGCGCCCAGCTCCAGCACGTGCTGGGCAAGCTCGCCGCGCAGGCGCAGCAGCAGACCGAGAGCCAGGCCGTCGAGCCCCCGGCCCAGCAGCGCGAGCTGGTGTTGCTGGTCGACGACAGCGAGGTCAACGTCGAGTCGGTGAGCGACTATCTCCAGTTTCACGGCTACGAGGTGATTGTCGCCAACAATGGCGCCGAGGGGCTGCGACTGGCCCAGGCCCGGCGCCCCGACCTGATCCTCATGGACATCCAGATGCCGGTGATGGACGGGCTCGAGGCGACACGGCGCCTGCGGGCCATCCCCGAGCTCGCCACGATCCCGGTGATTGCCCTGACGGCCCTGGCAATGTCCGGCGACCGCGAGCGCTGCCTGGAGGCGGGCGCCAACGACTACCTGAGCAAGCCCGTCGGCCTGAAAGATCTGCTGGTGCTGGTCAAGAAGCTCTTGCACAAAGAAGGCTAACTCAGCCCCCAGCCGCCGCGATGATGGCCGCCCCGACGGCGGGCCAGCGCAGCCACCACCCCGGCAGCGTGCGGGTAGCCAGCATGGCCCAGGCGACTCCGGCCACAGGATCGGCGTAGGCCAGGCTGCCGCTCGCCCCGGCGTGGCCGTAAGAGCCCGGGGAGGCTATCTCCGGAAGGTAATAAGGCCGCTTGAGGCCGCGCAGCTCGACGCCCAGCCCCCAGGGGCAGTGTGGCCACTCGAGGAAGCCGGGCGTGCCGCCGGGAGCCCCCTCGGTCTGGTCGGCGATCGCGGCGGCGCACAGCTCGCCGGGGAGGAAGCCGGCCGGTGCACCCCCGAAGGCGCGGACGAGGGCGAGGGCGCCCGCGGCCGTCGTGAGCAGGCCGGCCCAGGGCAAGGCCAGGCCCTGCCAGAAGGCCGAGTTGTAGGGCTCGCGGTCGGTGCCCGCGTGCTCGCCGAGCCGTCCGCCGAGGCGGGCCGGCGGGCGTGGCGGCGGCTCTCCCAGGTAGCCCTCGATGGCCAGAGGGGCGAGCACGAGCTCGCGCAGCGCCGCGGGGAAGGGCCGGCCCGCGAACCGCTCGACCATGATCGCCAGCAGACCAAAGCCCACATTGCTGTAGCAGACCCGCGCCGCGGGCTCGGCGACGAGGGGCGTCGCCAGACAGGCCGCGGCCAGGGCGGGCCAGCTCAGGCCGTGGGCGTAGGGGGCGAGGCCGGGGGCGAGGTCGACGGGCAACCCGCTGGTGTGGCAGAGCAGACGGCGCACAGTGACGCGATGGTCTGACGCGGCCAGGGCGGGCAGATAGCGCGCAGCCGGGGCGTCGAGCTCGAGGGCGCCCGCGGCCACCAGGCGCAGGGCAGCCAGGGCGGTGGCCAGCTTGGTGAGCGAGGCGACGGGGAAGAGTGTATTTGCCGCCAGGGGCGTGCCGGCCTCGTCTGCGCCCAGCACGAGGAAGGCGGGCTCCTCGTCATCGCGGGCCACGGCGACGACCGCGCCGGCGACCGACTCGCGGCGCAGCACCTGCTCGAGCACGAGGCGCACGGGGGCCAGGGCGGCATCAGCATGGCCCTCAGGGCTGCCCATCGTGAAACTCCTTCGCTGCCAGAAGCCATATTCTACCATTGGCGGCGGCTTTGTTGCCGTAGCCCCACTCTACTAGGACATCCCTTAACCCGACCACGACACCCCCATCAGCTATACTAGCCGCGAGCATATCCTACAGGCATTAAACTCAGATCAACAAGCGTCAGGCAAGGTTCGTCACCGAGTTACGCTCTTCGCCGCGACACGCTGCGAGGATGCCGAAGCGTTGAGCGCCAGCTTCGCTTACGGCACTGGCGGCGGGGACGCGGGGGCCTTCGGCCCCCCCACCGGGTAGATGTGGAGAAGCTGACCCTCCACGTCTCCCTCGGGACTGTGAGGAGAGATTAGCCATGTGGATAGATCTACTCAGAACATCGAGAGTCCAGGCCAGCCTCGCGCTGACCGGCGTCATGGTGCTCGCCTGCAGTGTC
The DNA here is from genome assembly GCA_964555675.1 of uncultured Oscillochloris sp. Taxonomy (GTDB): domain Bacteria; phylum Chloroflexota; class Chloroflexia; order Chloroflexales; family Chloroflexaceae; genus CAIWXH01. The sequence goes on along the minus strand of CAZKTU010000359.1, from coordinate 1,196 downwards.
GCCTACGGCGCCTACCTCGGCGCCGAGGATCATGATCGCGTCCACAGCACCCTGGCCCTGGCCGAGCGGCAGTTCGAGCTCACCCGTGACCTCGACGCCGCTCTGATGGGCGGCGGAGCCGGCGCCCTGCGCTCCCATATCGGGGCGGCCGGCGCCAACCTCGCAGCCCTGACAGCGGCGGCCGAGGCCGATAACGTCGGTCACAACATGGCCCTGCGCGCCCGGCTTGCGGCGATCCAGACGAGCTGGGCCACCCTCGGGCCAGAGCTGAGCGAGCTGGCGGCGGCGCCCCCCCTGGCCTCGCGCGAGAGGGCGGCGCGGGCTCTGGCGCCAAGGCTCGACGACCTACTGAACGAGCTAGACGCGCTGGCGCGGGGCTACAGGCAGCACATGGCCGACGACGTACGGCTCAACGCCGGGCGCCAGGCCCTGACCCTGGCCGCAACGGCGCCGCTGCTGGCCTGGGCCTTGTTCGCCGTCACCAAGGGCGCGACGCCCGGGGCGGCGGGGCGGCCCGGGGCCGAGCCCGAGGCAGTGCTCGACGAGCGCCGGCGGCTGGCGGCCGATCTGCACGACAACCTGGCCCAGACCCTCAGCACGCTCAACCTGCGGGCCGAGCGGGCCAGGGCCCGGCTCGAGTCGCGCGAGAGCGACGGCGCGATCAGCGAGATCGAGGGCATCAGGTCGGCCTCGCTCGAGGCCTACAGCCACGTGCGGGCCGTGATGAGCGGCCTGAGCGCCCCGCCACGCAGCGCGCCGAGCCTCGCCCAGGAGCTGCAGCAGTACGCCGCCGACTTCCGACAGCTGGCGGGCATCGAGGTCGAGCTGACCCTCGACGAGCGGGCCGCCGAGAGTGTACCGCCATCGGCGCAGCCCCAGGCGCTCAACATCGCCCGCGAGGCCATGGCCAACGCTCGCCGGCACGCCCAGGCCAGCAAAGTGAGTGTAGCTCTCTGGCAAGAGGCCGACTGTGTCTGGCTGACGGTGAGCGACAATGGCGTGGGCTTCGACCCCTGTGGGGAGCGCGGCGGCGAGCACCTGGGCCTCTCGATTATGCGCGCCCGGGCCGAGCGGATCGGCGGCGAGCTGCGCATCAGCTCGCGGCCAGGCCAGGGCACGGCCGTGATGGCGCGCCTGCCGGTGCTCGAGCAGGCCGGCGCGCCCGCCGAGCCGTTCGCCGCCCGCGTGAGCAGAGC
>CAZKTU010000358.1:0-5126 GCA_964555675.1 uncultured Oscillochloris sp. | reverse complement strand
TGGCCGCCCGCACCAGGCGCAGCTCGGGGCCGTCGGCCGCGGCGGCGCGCAGCTCCCAGCGGGCGTCTTCGAGGGCCGCGCCCAGGCCGACTCTGCGCTCGTGGGCCCGCAACCACTCGCGGCTCACCAGGGCCGGCAGAACATGGTCGCGGCGCTCGCGGGGGGCGAGGGCGGCGTGGCGGGCGAGCTGCCGGTGCAGATAGAGCTCGTCGGGGCCGGGCGCGCTGTCGAGCTGCCCGGGGCGACGCACGGCCCGCTCCTCGTCGGCGCTGGCCAGACCGAGCTCGGCCAGGGCGTCGTGGGCGGCGGCCAGGGCAGCCGGGTCGAGGCGAGCGATCATGGCCGCGGGCGCGCCATGGCTGAAGGCCCCGAGCAAGGCCGGCAGGGCGGGGGCGGGCGCAGCCTGCTCGGCGTGCCCCGAGACGGGCTCGGCCGGCGCCACGGCCTGCACCGTCAGATCAACCAGGCCGAGCTGCTCCCAGCGCGAGAAGGTCGGCTCGGGGTCGAGGTCGAGCAGGCGCGCGGCGAGGGCCAGGGGCAGCGGTTCGCCCGCGGCGGCGAGCAGGGCGGCGAAGCGACGCTGGGCATGGGGCAGGCGCTGCCACCAGGCCTGCAGCAGGGCCTCGAGCCCCTGGGGCAGCGCGGCGGGGTCGGCACGCCCATCGCGCAGCAGGGCCAGGGCGAGGCGCAGATAGAGGAAGCTGCCCTGCGAGCCGGCGAGCAGCGCCTCGGCCCAGGGGTGGCCGGGGGCGCAGCCGAGGGCGGCGAGGGCGCGGGCCTGGGCGACGGCCAGATCGGGGTCGTCGTCGGGGAGGCGCAGGCGCAGGGTCGGCCTGTAGGGCAGCGGGTCGCCCGGGGCGCAACCGAGGAGCATGGTGACGCCGCGGGGCAGCCCGGCGGGCAAGGGCGTCGGGCCGGGCCTGGCCGGCTGGCCGGGGGCGTTGAGGTCGTCGATGGCGAAGGCGATCGGGGCCTCGCCGGCCCTCGCGGCGGCCGCCTCGCCGAGCAGCCGCTCGAGGGCGGCGGGGTCGGTGGCGACCGTAGGGTCGAGGAGGGGGACGGCGGGCCTGAAGAGGGCGACCACCTGGGCGTAGAGGGCGGCGGGGCCCGCGGGGCCGGCGTCGGCGGCGAGCCAGAGGGGCATGGGGTGGCGGGCGGCGAGGGCGGCGAGCAGGCTGGTGACGCCGCTGCCGGGCGGGCCCTCGAGCACGAGCAGGCCGCCGCGCGGGTCGCGCAGGGCGGCCTCGAGCCTGGACAGGAGGCCCGGGCGCTCCTGGAAGGTGGCGAGGGCGGCGATCGCCCGGGCGGCCTGGCGGCGCAGGCTGCCATCGACGGCGGCTCGCAGGGCCGGGTAGGGGTCGAGGGCGGCGAAGGCGCGCGGGCTGAGCTGGGCGAAGTTCTCCATGGGCTCAATGGTAGCTGATCTCAGGGAGGTTTGGGGAAAGCGACGCCCCCGCCACGCATACCTGTGCCTGAGGCACTGGCGCCGCGTGAGCGGGGGCGAAGGGGGCGCGCTTCAGCGAGCCTACTTGACGATGGCGGTGGCGCCGGCCTCGGCAAGCTTGACCTTGGCGGCCTCGGCCTCCTCCTTCGAGATGGCCTCCTTGACGGCCTTGGGGGCGGCCTCGACCAGATCCTTGGCCTCCTTCAGGCCGAGGCTGGTGAGCTCGCGGACGACCTTGATGACCTGGATCTTGTTGGCGCCGATGTCCTGGAGGATGACGTCGAACTCAGTCTTCTCCTCGACGGGCGCGGCGGCGGCGGCGCCATCACCGGCGGCGGCGGGGGCGGCGAAGCCGCCCATCATCACGGGGGCGGCGGCGGTGACCCCCCACTTGTCCTCCATGGTCTTCTTGAGCTCGACCAGCTCGAGAACGTTCAGCGTCTCGATCGCCTCGACAATCCCATTAACCTTATCGCTAGCCATGACTTAGTGCTCCTCGTATCTGCTTAAAAAAGACATTCCTGCCGCTAGGAGGCGGCATTCTCGCCGGCGGGCTGCAGCTGGTCGATGCGGGCCTGGATGACCAGGGCGACATTGGTGATCGCGGCGTTGATCACGCCCACGACGCCTGAAACCGGGGCGCTGACCGCGCCGACAACCTGGGCCAGGGCCTGCTCGCGGGTGGGCAGCTTGACTACGGCGTCGAGGCCGTCTGCCTTGATCGGGCTATTGCCGAGCAGACCGCCCTTGACCGTCAGGGCCTTGGGCGTGGCCTTGCTGGCGTCGAGCAGCACCTTGGCGACCTTCGAGATGTCGTCATAGGCGAAGACGACCGCCGTGGGGCCCTCGAGGTTCGGCTCGATGCTCTCTTTGCCGACATTACGCGCGGCGAGGCGCAGCAGCGTATTCTTGGCGACGATCAGCTCGGCGCCGTTTTCGCGCAGCTTGGCCCGCAGGGTGGTCAGCTCGGCGACGGTGAAACCGCGGTAGTCGGCCACAATCGCCAGCTGCGAGCGGTCCATCTTGTCGGTCAGCTCGGCGACGAGATCGATCTTGCGCTGGGTTGGCATGTATTCACCCCCTCTCGTACGCAGACATAACAAAAGGCCGCACATGTCCTAGACATGGCGACCGGAAGCGGCGCCGCTGGGCGCCGGACTATCGACAGGGCAGGGCGGGCCTGCGCGTATCGACGACTCTGGTCTACCTCGGCTGGCGGCCTTGCGGCCATTAAGGGCTGAGCCCACCGAGCTGTCTAGGGTAGGTATGAGCGCCCAAGGGCGGGCGCTTGTTGGGGCGCAGCGTGCCGCGCCGTCACTCACCGCAGGTCGCGGGCCCCTGGCCGCGCGACCTGCAGAGTATACCACAAAACCTAATTGGCGCCGACAGTCTGGGCCAGCGAGGGGTTGACCGGGATGCCGGGGCCCATCGTGCTGGTCATCGTCACGCTGCGGATGTAGGTCCCCTTGGCGCCGCTGGGCTTGGCGGCCTTGACCGCGTCCATGAGGGCGACAAAGTTCTCTTCGATCTGCGCGGGCGTGAAGCTGAGCTTGCCGATCGCCACGTGGAGGATGCCGGTCTTGTCGTTGCGGAACTCGACGCGGCCGCCCTTGACCTCGCGGATGGTGCGGGGCAGCTCTTCGGCGGGGACGATCGTGCCGCTCTTCGGGTTGGGCATCAGGCCGCGGGGCCCGAGCTTGCGGCCGATGCGGCCGACCTTGCCCATCATATCGGGCGAGGCGATGGCCACATCGAAGTCGAAGAAGTTCTCTTTGTCGATGCGGGCGATCAGCTCGTCGCTACCGGCGAAGTCGGCGCCGGCGTCGAGCGAGGCCTGGATCGCCTCGCCCTGGCAGAAGACCAGCACGCGCACACTCTTGCCGGTGCCGTGGGGCAGGGCGACGGTGGTGCGGATATTCTGGTCGGCGTGCCGGGGGTCGATACCGAGGCGCAGATGCACCTCGATGGTCGAGTCGAACTTGACGAAGCTGGTCTCTTTGACCAGCGCGATCGCCTCCTGGGGCGTGTAGAGGTTGTCGCGGTCGACCTTCGCCAGCGCCTCAAGGTACTTTTTGCCGTGCTTGGCCATGTGGCTAATCTCCTGGTGGTGATGACGGGCGGCTAGACCCTCCCACACCTGTAACTACTCAACGATTTTGATGCCCATGCTGCGGGCGGTGCCGGCGATGATCTTCTCGGCGCCCTCGACATCAAGGGCGTTCATGTCGGCCATCTTGGTCTGAGCAATCTGGCGCAACTGGGCCTTGGTGATCTGGCCCGCGGTGGTGCGGTTCGGCGTGCCCGAGCCCTTGGCGGCGCCTGCGGCCTTGCGCAGCAGGTCGGCGGCGGGGGGCGTCAGCAGCTTGGCGGTGAAGGAGCGGTCGGAGAAGATCGTGATCTCGACCGGAACGATGCTGCCGGCCTGAGCGGCCGACTTCTCGTTATACTCCTTGACGAAGCCCATGATGTTGATGCCGTACTGGCCGAGGGCGGGGCCGACGGGCGGGGCCGGCGTAGCTTTGCCGGCCGCCAGCTGCAGCTTCACAACTGCGACGAGTTTCTTAGCCACTGTGGTTCTCCTCTGAGTGGAAGCCTTGGCTTCCTCCCTCCCCCTGGCCGGAAAGTCGGCGTGGCCGGGCGAGGTATCCAGACATCATGCGGGGGCCGCCGGGCGGCCCCCAAAAAGACTCGTAGAGTATAGGGCCGATGGCGCGTCTAGTCAACCAGGCGCGTCACCTGCAGGAAGTCGAGCTCGACGGGCGCCTCGCGGCCGAAGAACGAGACCAGCACGCGCACGCGGCCGCGCTCGTGGTCGATAGCGTCGACGACACCCTCGAAGTCGGTGAAGGGGCCGTCGATGATCTTGACCGCCTGGCCCTTCTGGTAGCTGACCCGAACCTTCGGCGCCTCGCCCTCCATCTGCTTGAGGATGGTTTTAACCTCATCGTCCTCGAGCGGAGTGGGCTTGTTGCCGTGACCGACGAAGCTGGTTACGCCGGGCGTATTGCGCACCACATACCAGGAGTCGTCAGTAAGGCGCATTTGCACAAGAACGTAGCCGGGGTAGATCTTCTTGTTGACCGTCCGGCGCTGGCCATTCTTGATCTCAATCTCTTCTTCTGTGGGCACGATCACGCGGAAGATCTGGTCGTGCATCTCCATGGAGTCAATCCGATGCTCCAGGTTCTGCTTGACCTTGTTCTCGTAGCCCGAGTACGTGTGGATCACGTACCAGCGCCGATCATCGACCTCTTTTGCCGCGCTTTTGTTTTTCTCTTCCTCAGACACACCAGGCTCCCGCGTTTTGTAAGCCAATGTTACGAGACAAGGTCAACCAAGGTGGTGTAGAGGTAGAGGAAGAGTGAGTCGCCAACGAAAAGGATCAGACCAATAATCAACGAGATCACAATCACGACGATGGTCAGCCGGATCGTCTCTTCGCGGGTCGGCCAGACGACCTTGCGCAGTTCGCTCCGCGTCTCGCGGACCGTGCGCACAACCGGGTTGTCCTGCTGTTCCTTGGTGTCTTTGGCCACGGTCATTCTTACTTCCTCACGGATGGGGCTCGGGGAGGGCGAACCCTCCCCAAACAGACCCTAGCCGTCTGAGCGTGCTGCGGCGAGCGTTTACTCTTCGATCTTGACGACGACGCCGGAGCCGACGGTGCGGCCGCCCTCGCGGA
>CAZKTU010000357.1:4080-5163 GCA_964555675.1 uncultured Oscillochloris sp. | reverse complement strand
CACGCCTCCCAGGTGGGCAGCGCGGCGGCGCGCGACAGGGCGGCTGCGCCCATGGCTTCGCGCAGGGGCTGGTCGGCCATCAGGCGCGCCAGGGCGGCGGCCAGGGCCTGCTCGTCGCCGGGGGCCACGAGCAGGCCGGCCGACGGCCCGACCAGGGCGGGCACGGGGCCGACGGCGCAGCCGACCACGGGCAGGCCGAAGCTCAGGGCCTCGGCGAAGGCGATGCCGTAGCCCTCGTAGCGCGCCGGCAGCGCGAAGATCGCCGCCGAGGCATAGGCGGCCCGCAGCGCCTCGTCGTCGACCGGCCCCCGCACCAGCGCCGAGCCCGCCGGGGCCGCGGCCAGGGCGGCGCGCACCTCGCCCGCGTAGGCCGGATCGGCCTCGTCTTCGCCAAGCAGCTCGAGCCGCCAGCCCGGGCGGGCCACTTGCGCCCAGGCCCGCGCCAGCTCGAGCAGACCCTTACGCGGGATCCACTGGGCCACACAGAGCACAACGTGATTGAGGGATTGGGAGCTTGGCGCCGGCGCGCTTCGCGCTTGCGCCTGTAACCCCGGGCGCAGCCGATCGAGCCCGCCCGAGGCGACGACGATCCTGGCGGGGTCGACCCCGCGCTCAGCCAGAATGCGCGCCCCATCGTCGCTGACCGCGATCAGACGGTCGGCCCGCAGCAGAGGCTCCTCGCGCGCCCGCTCGGCGGGGTCGGCGTTGGCGACGCTGGGCAGCTCGTGGACCATCGCCACCAGCGGCCGCCGCGCCCGCCAGGCGTCGAGCCACGGCGCGCAGACGGCCCGGGCCAGGGCATCGACCATGACCACGTCATAGGCCGCCGGGTCGAACTCCCGCCCAAAGCCCTCGGCGGCGGCCAATTGCTCCTCCAGCCCCGCCCCCGAAGCAACCAGCTCGTCCACGACCACGCCGGCCGCCCTAAGCCGCGCAAACACCTCGCGATGGTAGAGATACCCCCCCGTCAGCCGACTCGTATCACCAACGCTGACAAAAGCGATCCGCGGCGCGACCGGCACGGCCTCGCGCCGGCTGCCGCGGCCTTCATCCTTCATCCCTCATCCTTCAGCCTTCACTTCA
>CAZKTU010000357.1:0-3980 GCA_964555675.1 uncultured Oscillochloris sp. | reverse complement strand
CTTCATCCCTCATCCTTCAGCCTTCACTTCAGCCCGGCCTTGCGCAGGGCCGCCGCGAGAGGGTTGTCGTCATCGTCGTCGTCGGCCTTCGCCCCCTCCTCGGGCTCGCTGCTGGTGTAGAGCGAGGAGGCGGGGCGGGGCTCGAGGGGCTCCTCGGGCTCTTCGTCGTCGGCCTCCCAGTCGAGCGAGAGGTTCTCGGCGCCGGCGATGGCGATGATCTCGGCGACGCCGAAGCGCAGCACGCCGATCTGCTCGCCGTCGACCTCGTCGAGGCTGTCGATCAGGCGCAGCTCGGGCACGGCCGCGAGCACCTCGCTCAGCAGCTCGGGGCGGCGGGGCGGCGGGCGCTCGCCGGCCATCAGCGCATCGACCTCCTCGGCGCTGGCCGGGATGCCGGTATCGACCAGTAGGATGGTCACGGCCACGGTCGGGTAGAGCAGCTTGAGGATGGCCCGGGTCTCCTGGAGCTGGCCGACGGCGCGGCGCAGGGCACTGGCGGTGCGGCTGGCCTTGATCTCGAAGACGTGGGCCCTGCGGCCCTCGATGGTGAGGCCGTCGAGCTCGCGGTACTTGATGAAGCCGCGCCGGTTGCGGCGCTCCTCGTACTCGAGGATGCGGCGGTCGTCGAGCTCGACGCGCTCGCCGAGCCACTGGCGCAGGGCGGCCTCGGCCTCGCCGCCGAACAGGTCGCGCTGGCGCGGCGGGCGCATAGCCTTCTGGTTCTTGCGGGCGAGGGCGAACTGAGCGACATGGGCCTGGTAGCGCTTGTCGTCCTCGGTGATCAGGCGCGGGCGGCCGTAGGTGGTCATGGCTACCCCTGCTTGCCAAGCTCGACCGAGCGCCTATAGGCGGCCCAGATCGCGTCGGAGAGCACCGTACGCATGCCGCCGCGCTCGAGCTCGGAGATAGCGGCGGCGCTGGTGCCGCCGGGCGAGGTGACGGCGTTGCGCAGCTGGGCAGGGTGGGCGCCGCTCTGCTGGGCGTAGCGCACCGAGCCGAGCATGGTCTGGGTGACCAGCTCCTCGGCGATGCGGCGCGAGAGCCCGAGGTGGACCCCGGCGTCGACCATGGCCTCCATCATCAGGAAGAAGTAGGCCGGGCCGGTGCCGTTGATCGCCGTGGCCATGTCCAGGTAGGTCTCGGTGTCGACGAAGAGGGCCTTGCCGAGGGCGCCGAGGACCGTGGCGGCCCAGCCGCGCTGCAGCTCGCTCACCTCGGGGCCGGCGGTCCAGACGGTCATGCCCTCGCCGATCACGGCGGGAGTGTTGGGCATGCTGCGCACCACGGCGGGGTGGTCGAGGGCCGTGGCGAAGCTGCCGATGGTGACGCCGGCCACCACCGAGATGGCCAGGTCGTCGCCGCGCAGCGCGCCGCGCAGGGGCGGCAGCACCCGCTTGAGCTGCTGGGGCTTGACGGCGAAGATCACGATCCGGCCCCACTCGGCGGCGGCCAGATTGTCGGGGGTCGTCTGGACGCCGTAGCGGGCCGCGAGCTCGTGCCGGCGCTCCTCGCGGGGGTGGCTCACCAGCACCTGGTCGCTGGCGACGAGCTCCTGGCGCAGCAGGCCGCCGATCACGGCCTCGCCCATGGCGCCGGGGCCGATCACGGCAATCGGAAGGTCTTTCAGCATTGTCTCTGTCCAGTTGGTACGAAGATTGTCTGCAACCGTAGCACGGGCGCGGCGCTTCTGTCAACCGGGCTGGATTCGCCCCAGTACAGCTCGGCGGAAATGAAATATCCGAAGCGCTCAGAGCTGGCCCAGCAGCTCGCGCAGATCGCCCAGGAAGAGCTGCGGGCTGCGGGCGCGCATGCCGACGATGGCGTGGTCGACGCCGGGGTAGATGCGCAGGGTCGCCTCGGGCTTGCGCTCGTTGAGCAGGTAGGCGTTGCGCACGGGCACGGTGCCATCGCGGTCGCCGTGGACGAGCAGCAGGGGCAGGCTGATGCGCTCGATCACGTCGAGGGGGCGGGGCAGCCGCACCTCGCCCAGGCGAAAGCCGAGCAGGGGCGCGAGGGGCCGCATCCAGCTGACCGGGGCGACATACTTGACCAGCTGGGGGCGCAGGCCGGCGGTGAGCTCGTAGTCGGCCGGCGCACTGACTGCGGCGATGGCGTCGGGCATGGGGAAGGCGGGGTCATCGGCGGCGGCGCCCACGGTGGCCAGGGTGATCAGGCCGCCCATGCTCTCGGCGACCACGGCCACGCGGCTGTAGCCCAGCTCGCGGGCCGCGCCGAGCACCGCAGTCAGGTCGAGAGCCTCGGCGCCGCCCAGGCTGGCCAGGCCGCCGCTGCCGCCGTAGCCGCGCCAGTCGAAGGTGAGTACATCGTAGGCGCCGGCCAGGGCTTCGGCCAGCCAGACGATCGACGAGGCGCGCTGGGTCGCCCCGAAGCCGTGGCAGATCACCACCAGGGTCGTGCTGCCGCGGCGCAGCAGGGTGGCGGCGATCGTCACCTCGTCGGCGGTGGTGATTGCGAGGGCCTCGGTGGCCCCACTATAGGGCGCGCGCTGCAAATGGGGCACCGGCAGAAAGTGGGCGGCGACCCGGCGCGCGGCGTATGGGTACTTGCGACGGTGTGATTCTGGCATGGCTCAGCCAATTGGCTAATCGCTTCAATCCGTGGATAATACCATGGGCATCAGCCATATGGAGCAACATTTGTGACAACCCTCGCGACGGCAACCGGCGCGCGCCCGACTCTGCTGGCGGTCCTGGCCCACCCCGACGACGAGAGCTTCGGCACCGGCGGGACCCTGGCCCGCTACAGCTGGATGGGCGCCGCCGTCCACCTGATCTGCGCCACGGGCGGCGAGGAGGGCTCGTTCGACCCCGAGCACCTCGAGGGTTATGCCTCGATCACCGAGCGTCGCCAGGCCGAGCTCGACTGCGCCGCCAGGGCCCTCGGCCTGACCAGCCTGACCATGCTGGGCTACCGCGACTCGGGCATGGCCGGGACGCCCGCCAACCAGCACCCCGAGGCCCTGGCCGCCCAGCCCCCCGAGGCCGTGGCCGCCCGCGTGACCCACGCCATCAGGCGCCTGCGCCCCCAGGTGGTGATCACCTTCGACCCGATTGGCGGCTACCGCCACCCCGACCATATCGCCATCCAGCAGGCCACCGTCGCGGCCTTCCACGCCGCCGGCGACCCGGCCCGCTACCCCGGCGAGGAGCCACCCTGGCAGCCCCAGAAGCTCTATTTTCAGACCTTCTCGCGCACCCTGCTGCGGGCCGCGGTGCGCCTCATGCCGCTCTTCGGGCAAGATCCGCGCCGCTTCGGGCGCAACAAAGACGTCGACCTGGCCTCGCTGGCCGAGGTCGACTTCCCTATCCACGCCCGCATCGACTACCTGCCCGTGGTCGAGGCCCGTATCGCCGCGGCCCGCTGCCACGCCAGCCAGGGCGGCGAGCGCTTCGGCGGCGGCCCCTTCGCACTCTACGGGCGCATCTTCGGCGGCGAGGAGACCTATATGCGCGCCCACCCCGAGCCCACGCCCGGCCTGAATGAGCGCGACCTGTTCGCGGGGGTGACCTGGTGAGCGCCGCCCGCCCCGTCGCGCCGGCCGACGCCCCCGAGTGGCTGCGCATGCGCGCGGCGCTCTGGCCCGACGACCCCGCCGAGCACGCCGAGGCGATCGCGCAGTTCTTCGCCGCTGCGGGCGAGCCGCCCGACCCGACCCTGCAGGCCGTGCTGGTCTGCCCGCGCACCACGGGCGGCCTCTGCGGCTTCGTCGAGCTGGGCCTGCGCAGCTACGCCGAGGGCTGCGACAGTGACCGCGTGGCCTACCTCGAGGGCTGGTACGTCGACCCCGACCAGCGCGGCGCCGGGGTGGGCCGCCTGCTGATCGCCGCCGCCGAGGCTTGGGCGCGCGCTCAGGGCTGCGCCGAGCTGGCCTCGGACACCGAGCTCGACAATCAGGCCAGCCAGGCGGCCCACTTGCGGCTCGGCTTCGCCGAGGTCGGGCGCAGCGTCCACTTTCGCAA
>CAZKTU010000356.1:0-5185 GCA_964555675.1 uncultured Oscillochloris sp. | reverse complement strand
ACCGCGCCGACGCCGGTCAGGGCCTCGCCGAGCTGCGCGGTCAGCCGGTCGACCAGGGTGTGGAAGCCGGGGCTGACGACGCCGCCGGCGAGCTCGCGGGCGAGCTCTTCGAGCGCGCCGCCGCGCGAGTCGAGCTCGGGGATGGTGATCTGGGTGACCCCGGGGCCTTCTGCGGCGCCCTTGCCGCTGATGATGCGCACCGGGCGGCCGGCGGCGGCCAGAACCCGGGCGTGGGCCGACATGGTAATCTCCACCCCTCCGACATAGGGTGGCCCGGCGTAGTGGAGGATTGCAACCGCATCAGCCGGCCCAAGGCCTTCAGCCTTCATCCTTCATCCTTCATCCTTGACTACAGCTCGCCTCTGCTGGTGCGGATCGCCAGGTCGATGAAGCAGGCGGCGGACCAACCGAACATCGGCGCAGCCTTGGGCGGCGCCTCGCCGGTCACCGGGTGATAATACTCGTAGATATCGTCCTGGCCCATCACCAGGCGCAGAGTGCGCTCGTTCAAATCGGCGGCCAGACGCTTGTAGCCTGTGCGCTGCAAGGCCTCGACGAAGATATGGTTGATGTTGATCCAGACAGGGCCGCGCCACATCTGCGAGGGGTTGTAGGTCGCGTCATTCGCGGCCACGGTCGGCAGCGGGTTGGTCGTCCAGAAGGTGGCGGGGTTGCTCAGGTGCGCGACCAGCCGGTCGTTGATCTCAGGGCCCATGCGCCCCGTCCAGAGCGGATAGAGGCTGAAGGGGGTGAGCACATGGATGGGGCGATGCTCGTGCTGCGACCAGAACAGGCCGGCCTGGGGGTCGTAGAAATGCTCGACCATGCGCCGGGCCAGGGCGTCGGCCCGATTGCGCCAGACCACGGCCTCGCGCGGGCGGCCGAGCAGCTGGGCCATGCGGCTCAGGGCCTCCATCTGCAGACAGAGATAGGTATTGAGGTCCACCGCCTCGACCGGCATGCCCACGTCCCAGAGGGGGCTATCGTCGAGGCCCGACGAGAAGGGGTGCGAGTACTGCACGATCCCGTCGGCGTCGTCGTCGTTGAGGCCGAACCACCACGAATTCCAGCGCACCAGGGGCTCGTAGATCTCGCGCAAGAGGCCCAGGTCGCCGGTCTGGTCGTAGACGTGCATGGCCACCCAGGCGACGACGGGGGGCTTGGTGACGGCGGCGGCGACGGGCACCTCGAGCTGGGTGATGGTGCCCTCGTCGTAGACCGCATCGGGGATCATGCCGTCGGGCAGCTGGTGGTCGAGCATGAACTGAATTTGGTCGTTGGCCAGCTTCGAGTCGGTGTAGCGGAAGGCCAGGGCGTGGAAGTAGTTGTCCCACTGCCAGGCGCCGACATAGTGGGCCTTACTGGGTGCGACGCTCTCGCGGCGGAAATAGCCATAGGGCGAGAGGATGTTGTTGCCGAGGACCCACCAGGCGTAGTAGTACTGCTGACGCAGCGGCTCGTCGACCCAGGGTGCGGCGGCGAACCAGCGGTGCCAGCGCTCCTCGGCGGCGGTCAGGGCGGCCCTGAAGGGGCTGACCGCGCGCCCGAGCTCCATGCCCGCCTGCACGTGCAGAATGATCGCGGCGTCGGCGTCGCCCTGGGCGGTCAGGGTCACGTCGTAGCCGCTGCCGTTGTGCTCGATCCGGTTGAGCACCAGCTCGGCGTTGGTCGAGTAGGCGCAGTTGCGCACCGTCTTGAACTCGCCGCCGCGGGCGTCGGGGCGGGCCAGGTCGGGCGCGACGCTGAAGCTGATCCCGGCGGGCACCCCGGCGGGCAGGCCGAAGCTGATGGTCTGGGAATCCTGGAAGACGGCGCGGAACTCGCCGAGGGGGGTCTGGAAGAGCAGCGCGTGGGGGTAACTGGTGAGCTCGAAGGGGACGGGCGTGCCCTCGCCGTCGACCAGGCGCAGGTTGCTGATGAATGGGGGCCGGTTTCTGTAGGCCGAGAGCCCGGGGGTCAGGGCGGTCAGGCGCTCGGCCAGCTTCAGATAGAGCGTGTCGGCCAGCCGGGGGTCTTGGTAGAGGAGGAGGCGCGAGCCCCTGTCGCTGAAGGGGATGTGGGTCAGGCGGATGCGGTTCTCCAGGGCGAGCAGGTAGGGCGACTCGGGCACGTACACTGGCGGACCTCGCTGGTTGGCTCGGGGCAACAGCCCATGGCTGGCCTGGCCATCGGCGTCACCTGGTCAGTGTTGTATGGCACATGTGCGGTCGCCCCATTGTACTATGAGCCGTGGCAGTGTGCATGGCCCGCAATTGACGATATTGCAATATAATCACAACAATTTGTTCAGCATTTGCAGCATAATCGCACGGAGTTTTGTCGCATTCGGGCGCGGCGATTCTTTGTTACCTCGCGTGCTATAATTATCGGTGCCAAATCACAGACCTTCTGGCGGCCCTGGCGCGCCCGCCCCCCAAGTCAGAGGAGACCTCGATGACGAACAGCTTTGGCGCACGCTCAACCCTTCGTGTCGGCGAAAAAGAGTATGAGATCTACCGCCTCGACGCCCTTGAGCAGCGCGGCGTCAACCTGCGCCGTCTCCCTTATTCACTGCGCATCTTGCTCGAGAACCTGTTGCGCACCGAGAATGGCCGCACCGTCACGGCCGACGATGTGCTGGCCCTGGCGAGCTGGCAGCCCCAGGCCGAGCCCGACAAAGAGGTGGCCTTCACGCCCGCCCGCGTCATTTTGCAGGACTTCACGGGCGTGCCCTGCGTGGTTGACCTGGCCGCGATGCGCGACGCGATGGCGGCGATGGGCGGCGACCCGGGGCTGATCAACCCGCTGCAGCCGGTCGAGCTGGTGATCGACCACTCGGTACAGGTCGACGCCTTCGGCTCCGAGGCGGCCCTGATGATCAATATCGACCTCGAGTTCGAGCGTAACAAAGAGCGTTATGCCTTCCTGCGCTGGGGCCAGACCGCCTTCCAGAACTTTCAGGTCGTGCCCCCCGGCACCGGCATTGTCCACCAGGTCAACCTCGAGTATCTGGCCCGCGTGGTCTTCACCAGCGACGAGAACCCGCGCGCCACGGGCCCGGTGCAGGCCTACCCCGATACCCTGGTCGGCACCGACAGCCACACCACGATGATCAACGGCCTGGGCGTGCTGGGCTGGGGCGTCGGCGGGATCGAGGCCGAGGCGGCCATGCTCGGCCAGCCCGTCTCGATGCTCATCCCCCAGGTGGTCGGCTTCAAGCTGCGCGGCTCGCTGCCCGAGGGCGCCACCGCCACCGATCTCGTGCTCACCGTCACCGAGATGCTGCGCAAGCGCGGCGTGGTCGGCAAGTTCGTCGAGTTCTTCGGCCCCGGCCTGGCCGCCCTGCCCCTGGCCGACCGGGCCACGATCGCCAATATGGCCCCCGAGTACGGCGCCACCTGCGGCATCTTCCCGATCGACGAGGAGACCCTGCGCTACCTGCGCTTCTCGGGCCGCCCCGCCGAGCGCATCGCCCTGGTCGAGGCCTATGCGAAGGTCCAGGGCCTCTTCCACGACGCGGACACCCCCGAGGCCGAGTACACCGACATCCTCGAGCTCGACCTCTCGACCGTCGAGCCGTCGGTCGCCGGGCCCAAGCGCCCCCAGGACCGCATCGCCCTCGGCAAGGTCGGCCCGGTCTTCGAGTCGGCCCTGCCCGGCATCCTCAACCCGAAGGCCGGCGTCGAGGCGGCCACTGCCTCCACCGCCACCCTGACCCTCGAGGACGAGGAGTACGAGCTGCACCACGGCTCGGTGGTGATCGCGGCGATCACCAGCTGCACCAACACCTCGAACCCCTCGGTGATGGTCGCGGCCGGCCTGGTGGCCAAGAAGGCCGTCGAGCACGGCCTGCAGACCAAGCCGTGGGTCAAGCCCTCCCTCGCCCCGGGCTCGAAGGTGGTCACCGAGTACCTCAACAAGGCCGGCCTGAGCCAGTACCTCGACGAGATCCGCTTCAACACGGTCGGCTACGGCTGTACCACCTGCATCGGCAACTCGGGCCCCCTGCCGGTCGAGGTCAGCGGCGCGATCGAGCAGGGCAACCTGGTGGTGGCCTCGGTGCTCTCGGGCAACCGCAACTTCGAGGGGCGCGTGCAGTCCGAGGTCAAGGCCAACTTCCTGATGAGCCCGCCCCTGGTGGTGGCCTACGCCCTCGCCGGCCGGGTCGACATCGACCTCACCAGCGAACCGCTGGGCAGCGGCAAGGACGGTCAGCCGGTCTACCTCAAGGATATCTGGCCCACCCAGGCCGAGGTCCAGCAGACCATCGCCGAGGCCATCCAGTCGGACATGTACCAGCGCAGCTACGCCACCGTCTTCACCGGCGACGAGCGCTGGGAGAACCTGGACGTGCCTACGGGCGACCGCTTCGCCTGGGACCCGGCGAGCACCTATGTCCGTCAGCCCCCCTACTTCCACGGCATGAGCGAGGCGCCGCCGGCGCAGGTGGCCGAGATCGAGGGCGCCCGCGTGCTGGCCGTGCTGGGCGACAGCATCACCACCGACCACATTAGCCCGGCCGGCAGCATCAAGGCCAGCTCGCCCGCGGGCCGCTACCTGATCGAGCGCGGGGTCGACGCCAAAGACTTCAACAGCTACGGCTCGCGCCGCGGCAACGACGAGGTGATGGTGCGCGGCACCTTCGCCAATGTGCGCCTGCGCAACCGGCTGGCCCCCGGCACCGAGGGCGGCTTCGCCCCCTACCTGCCCACCGGCGAGGTGATGGCCCTCTATGACGCGGCCATGCGCTACAAGGCCGACGGCACGCCCCTGGTCATCCTGGCGGGCAAAGAGTACGGCTCGGGCTCGAGCCGCGACTGGGCCGCCAAGGGCCCCTATCTGCAGGGGATCAAGGCGGTGATCGCCGAGAGCTACGAGCGCATCCACCGCTCGAACCTGGTCGGCATGGGCGTGCTGCCGCTACAGTTCATCCCCGGCGAGAGCGCCGAGAGCCTGGGCCTGACCGGCACCGAGGTCTATGACATCCTGGGCTTGCAGGCGGCCATCGCCAGCGGCTTCGCCGAGGGCCGCAAGCTCACGGTGCGGGTCACCGGCCCCGGCGATACGCTCAAGGAGTTCCAGGCTATCGCCCGCATCGACACCCCCCAGGAGATCCAGTACTACGTCCACGGCGGCATCCTGCAGTACGTGCTGCGCCAGCTGCTCGCCGAGAGCAAGCAGCCCGCGTAGGGCTGAGCGGGCCGCC
>CAZKTU010000355.1:0-5203 GCA_964555675.1 uncultured Oscillochloris sp. | reverse complement strand
GCCCGTCGCTCTAGGAGGTGCCTATGTCCACCTTTGTGAAGGCGTCACTCTCGACGGCCGCGCTCACGCTGCCGGGCCGCTACTTCACCGACCCCGAAGTCTACGCCGCCGAGCAAGAGCGCATCTTCGCGGGGCGCTGGGTCTGCACCGGGCGCAGCGAAGAGACTGCTGCTCCCGGCGACTATGTGCTGGCCACAGTCGCCGACGAGAGTCTGATCATTGTGCGCGACGGCGCGGGCAAGCTGCACGCCCACTTCAATGTCTGCCGCCACCGCGGCACGCGCATGTGCGAGGCCCCCGAGGGCCGCTTCGGCGAGACCATCCAGTGCCCCTACCACGCCTGGACCTACGGCCTCGACGGACGCCTGGTGGCAGCGCGCCATATGCAAGAGGCCCCCGGCTTCAGGCGGGCCGACTGGCCTCTGCGCAGCGCGGCCGTGGCCGAGTGGGAAGGCTTCGTTTTCGTCAATCTGGCCGCCGACCCCGCGCCCTTCGCCGAAACCTTCGCGCCTGTGCTCGGCCGTTTCGCCGCGTGGGGTATCGAGGGGCTGCGCCGGGGCGCCAGGATCACCTACGAGGTAGCCGCAAACTGGAAGCTGGTGATCGAGAACTACTCGGAGTGCTACCACTGCCCACTCATCCACCCCGAGCTGGTGCAGCTCACCCCGTGGCAGAGCGGGCGCAATGATCTGAGCGAGGGCCCCTTCCTGGGCGGCTATATGGAGCTGACCCACGACAGCATGACCGTCGACGGCGCCAGCCACAGGCCGCCTCTGGGGGCGGTGAGCGGTGAGAATTTGCGGCGCGTCTACTACTACGCGCTCTTCCCCAACCTGCTGCTCAGCCTGCACCCCGACTATGTGATGGCCCACACCCTCTGGCCCGACGGGCCCGAGCGCACCCGCGTGGTCTGCGAGTGGTACTTCGACCCGCACACCATGGCGGCGGACGGCTTCGACGCCTCGGACGCGGTGCAGTTCTGGGACACCACCAACCGCCAGGACTGGCACGTCTGCGAGCTCTCGCAGCTCGGGGTCAGCTCACGGGCCTATACTCCGGGGCCCTACGCGCAGTCCGAGGGGCTGCTCTGGCAGTTCGACCAGGAGTACCTGCGGGCCCTGGGAGAGCAGCCCTAGAGCTGCGCCTCGAGCAGAATGACGCCGCCGTCGCGGGTAGCCACGGCCAGCTGACCGCCGTCGGGCCTGAAGGTGAGGCCAAGGATCGTGCCGTTCTCGCCGAGGTCGATGCCGCTGAGCCGCTCGCCGCTCGCCGCATTCCAGAACTCGACCTGGCCGGCCAGAGAGCCGGTGACCATCAGCGTGCCGTCGGGCGAGAAGGTCATGCTGCTATACCAGCCCTGCTCGGCGGGCGCGGCCAGTGCGCGCACCTCGTCGCCGCTGGCCGCCTGCCAGAGCTTGAGGCTGCCGTCACTGCTCGCGCTGGCCACCAGGTCGGCCCCAGCGGGCATCTCGAGCGAGGTGATCGGCCCGGCGTGGCCGCTGAAGGTGGTGCGACGGTCGCCGCTGGCGACGTCCCAGACGATCACTTTGGGCTGCTCGGCGGGCTGATTCGTCGCGGCGGCGATCTGCGATCCGTCGCGGTTGAAGGCGAGGGCGTAGACCGGCCCGCCCAAACCGCGCAGGCTGCGCTGCACCTCGAAGCTGCGCGCGTCCCAGATCGTAATCTCGCCCTGCTCGTTGCCGGCGGCGATCAGTCGCCCGTCGCGGCTCACATCGACAGTCAGAGCCAGGCCATCGAGGCCCTCGAGCTGCCGGCTCTCCTCGCGGGTCGGTCCGGCCACCGTCAGCACGACCACGGCGCCGCCGTCGCTCACGGCCACCAGCTGGGTATCGCTGAGGAAGGCGAGGTACTGGCTGGTGGGCGCTCCGCCGCTCAGGGGGATCTCGCGCCCGTCGGCGAGCACGTGAATCTTGACCGAGCCATTGACCCCGCCCGTGGCCAGGGCCGCGCCGCTCTGGGCGTAGGAGAGGGCCGTCACGGCGCCCTGAGCCAGAACGACGCTCTGGGCCAACTCGCGGCGGTCGACATCCCAGATCGAGAGCAGGCCGGAGGTGTCGCTGCTCACGGCCAGGGTGTTGCCGTCGGGGTTCCAGGTCAGACCGAGCAGGCGCAGGCCGGCCTGCTCGAGCACGCCGCGCTCGGCGCCGGTGCGCGGGCTCCAGAGGCGGACGCTGCCGTCGAGGCTGGCGCTGGCAATCAGGTTGCCGTCGGGGCTGAAGCTGACACCCCTGATGACGACCCAGCCCTCGTGGCCCTGCAGCTCGCGATTGAGCCGACCGTTGGCCGTGTCGAGCACATAGATGCTGCCGCTGACCGAGCCGATGGCGATGCTACGCCCATCGGGGCTGAAGCTGGCCCCCGTCAGCCAGTAGGGCGCCCCGGACTGCGGGTCGGTGGGCGCAGTATAGGCAAAACCATCGCGCTGCGCGCCGGACGCCACATCCCATAGACGGGCCGTCCCATCGCGGGAGACCGAAAGCAGCGTCGCGCCGTCGGGGCTGAAGGCGATATTACCGAGGAAATCGGTGTGTCCCTGGAGTGTGCGCAGCTGCTGGCCCGTGGCAGCGTCCCACAGGATAATCGTCTGGTCGGTGCTGCCCGAGGCGAGGATGGCGCCGTCGGGCGAATAGGCCAGGCTACGGATCCAGCCTGTGTGGCCCTCGAGGGTGCGCAGCTCGCGCGCGGCGGCGGCGTCCCACACCCGGATCACCGGATCATTCTGGGCGCCCGAGGCCAGGGCGGCCCCGTCGGGCGTGAAGGCGAGGGCGCTGATCTCGCCATCGTGCCCCTCCAGGCGCGAGCCCGGCTCGAGGGTCGCGCCGTCGCGCAGCTCGATCGCGCCGCCGAGGCCGACGGCGATACGCGCCCCATCGGGGGCGTAGAGCACGGCGCCGACCACCTCGTCGCTGAGCTGAGCGGTCTGGGTGTAGGGCGCGCCGGCCGCGATGATCGCCTGGGTGGCGGGGTCGGGCTGGCTATCAGCAGGGAGGGTCGAGCCACCGCCCGCGGCGGGGCCGGCCGTGGCCATTGCGGCCTGGCCGCCGAGGAAGGGCAATGAGCCGCCCTGGTTGATCACGAACCAGCCGACCCACGCGCCCACAAGGCAGATCGCCAGAGCGATCACGGCCAGGGCGGCGACAATCGCCAGCAGGCAGCCATTGCTGAAGCGCCCGCTCTGGCGCGGCGGGGCGGCGGGAGCGACCGTGGTGTAGCCGGGCTGACCGCTCCACTGCGGGGCCCCCGCGGGCTGCGGCGCGCCATACTGCGTCGACGGCCCCCACTGGGGGGGAGCGGCGGCGGGGGGCGGGGCGGGCGGGGGCGGCCCATAGACGCTGCCGGGCTCGGGGGTGGGCTGGCCGCCGAGGGGCGGCACGGGGCTGGGCGGGGGCGGGATGGAGCCGGGCTGCGCCGCGGCCCTGGCCGGGTCGAGGGGCGCTGTGGCCCCGAGGGGCCGGCCGGCCATCAGGCGCACCGTCTCGAGGGCGCTGCGCATCTCGCGGGCCTGCTGGTAGCGGTTGACCGAGCGCAGCTCGAGCGAGCGCAGCACGAGCTGCTCGGCGAGGGTCGAGACGCGGGCGTTGAGCACGCGCGGCGAGTTAAGGGGCGTCCCGGCCTGGCGCTGAGAGGCGGTCGGCGGCGCCCACCCGGTGAGCAGCTGGTAGAGCACCGCGCCGATCGCGTAGATGTCGCTCGAGGTGGTGGGCTCGGCGCTGCTCTCCTGGAGTTCGGGGGCCCTGTAGGGCGACGCGTCGCCGGCCATGTGGCGCGCCATGGCGAAGGGCGCCAGAAAGAGCCCGCCGTCGAGGGAGGACCACAGGTCGGTTGAGCGCAAGTCGCCGATCAGCAGGGGCGGCGTGCGGCTATGGAGGACGTCGAGAGCGTTGAGCAAGCGCTCGATGCTGTTCAGGACCTCGTGCTCGGGCAGGGGGCCGCCGCGGTCGCGCGAGACCCGCTCGAGATCCTGGCCGCCCGGGTCGTCGGCCACGAGGTAGTAGGTCAGCCCCTGGGCAAAATGGTCGCGCAGGCTCAGCAGGCCGGGGGCCGTGACCCCGACCAGCTGCTCGGCCAGGTGCTGCACGTCGCCGATAGCGCCCTCGTGGGGCTGGGGCAGGGCCGCGATCAGCACGCGCAGCGATTGGCGCGTATCGATCGCCCTGTAGATGACCCCATCGGGGCGCTCGTCGACAATATACGTGATGCGATACTGTTCATTCAGGACGGACTCAGGTGCGAGCATACTAACCTCACGCGGGCGCGGCGAGGGCGAACCGCCCCCGGAATACTCGAGCCGATACGGGCCTAGTCTGCCGCAATCACCTCGCGGGCGGGCGCAAGTTTGCCGCTGGCCAGGGCGTCGGTGATACGTTCGACACACTGCTTGGCGCTGATGGTCGCGCCCTCGATCGAGGCCAGGAAGTGCTGGCGCGTATAGTCGCCGGCGAGGAAGAAGTTGCCGACCGGGCTGGCCTGGTCGGGGCGGTACTGATCGACCCCGGGCAGGGCCTGGTAGACCGAGTTGGGGATGCGCACAATCGTATGCTTGAGCAGCTGCGCCTCGCGGGCCACCGGGTGGAGGCGCACGAACTCGTCCATCACGAACTGCACCAGCTCGTCGTCGGGCAGGGTGATCAGCTTCTCGGCGGGGGCCACCACAAACTGCATAATGCTCTTGCCGCCGTTATGGTACTCGGGGGCGACCATGGCCATGTCGGCGTAGACGCTCAGGTGGGTGCCCGCGCTGAAGAGCAGATTGTCGACCCCGGCGATCTGCCGGTCGAAGAACAGCTGCATCGTGATTACGGGCGAGCCCTTGAGGTGTTTGAGGTTGTCGAAGTAGGGGAACTTGCGCAGACTGTCGGGCAGCACTTTGCGCAGGTTATGGACCGGCATGGCCGAGATATACGCGTCGCCGCTGATGGTGCTGCCGTCGTCGAGCAGGAAGCCGCCCACCCTGTTCGCAGCCTCGTCGTACTCGATGCCGATCACCTTGCGGCCGAGCTCGACCCGGCCGCCCAGGGCCTCGATCTGGCCGATCAGAGGCCGCCAGATGTTGGTGTCGGGCGAGCCCTTGACCAGGGCCATTTTGGGGGCATTCTTCTCGTGGGCGAAGTGCAGCATGGCCGTCAAGGCCAGCTTGGCCGAGACCCGGTCGGCCCGCTGGAAGTTCAGGGCCAGGGCCATG
>CAZKTU010000354.1:0-5204 GCA_964555675.1 uncultured Oscillochloris sp. | reverse complement strand
GGCCGGCGGTCAGGGGTGTCTCGGGCAGGCCCAGGCCGAGGATGTCGTTGAGCAGTGGGGCGCGCTCGAGCAGGTGGGGCGCGATCTGCTGCAGGCGGCTGAGGATATGTGCGCGCTGGGGCTCGCCCTGGGCGAAGAGCTCGAGGTCGAAGTAGCTGCCCAGCAGCTCGCGCCAGGCGTTATAGGGGCGCTCGCGTTCGAGGGACTCGGCGGCGCCGAGCAGGCCGACGACGCCGCGCTCGCGCATGAGGCGGGTCAACTCCTCGACCAGGCGGCTCTTGCCGATGCCCTCCTCGCCTTCGAGGAAGAGCACCCGGCTGGCCCCGTCGGCCACGTCCTCGAGGGCGGTGATCAGGCGCTCGCGCTCCTCCTCGCGGCCGACCAGAGGCAGGCCCGACTCGTGGCGCAGGCTGCGGGCCTCGCCGACGGTGGCCGTGCTGAGGGGCGCGTAGACGCGGGCGGGGGCGGCGCGGCCCTTGACCGTGATCGGGGGCAGGGTGGCCCAGTGGATCTCGGCGCGGGCGGCCTGGTAGGTGGCGAAGTCGCAGAGGATGCCGGCCTCTTCGCCGCGCTGAATATGGCCCATCAGGCGGGCGGCCAGGTTGACGGCGTTGCCCATCACCGTATACTCGCGGCGGCTCGGGCTGCCGATCGGGCCGGTGAAGACCTGGTCGGTGGTGACCCCGATCGCGATCGTCAGGCCCAGCAGCTCGGCGGCCTGGCGCAGGGCCAGGGCGCAGCGCACCGCCCGCAACGGGTCGTCGGCGTGGGCCATGGGCGGCGCCCCGAAGAGGATGAGCCCGATCACGCCCTTGTCGTCGACCTGGAACTTGTTCAGGCTGCCCTCGTGGCGGTAGGTGACCTCCTGGAGCGAGCGCATGCAGGCGTGGAAGTAGCCGACCGTATCGTCGCCCTGCTCTTCGAGGCCGCTGACCCCGATGAAGAGCACACTCATACGGCGCAGCTCGGCCATCCAGCGCTCTTCGGTGGCCAGGCGGGTGGTGATCGCCCGCGGGATATGCAGGCTGAGGGCCTCGATGGTGGCCGTGTCGGCGTGGGACCAGTCGAGCTCGGCGGGGGGCGTCATGCGGCGCGGCTGGCTCGGCCCCGTGGCGCGAGCCAGGAGCTCGGCGGCGGGCTGGCTCAGCACAATCGCGCCGGGGGCCGCGCCCTTCTCGCCCTCGGCGACCTGGCGCATGGGCGAGCCGGCGATCAGATATTGCCAGCGCTTCTTCTCGCCGCCGATCGACATGGCCAGCACCGAGCCGGCGCCGATCGCGATCTTCATCGCCAGGACCAGGTCGCCGACAGTCGTGGCCAGGTGGGCGAAATCAGCCATGGCCGCCTGCATAGCCTGGGCGGCCTCGTAGGCGACGGCCACCGTCTCGGGCAGGCGCTCCTCGCACTCGCTCGGGAAGATCGCGACCAGAGCGTCGCCGCTGAACTGCACCACCTCGCCCCCGGCCTCCTCGAGGACGCCGATCATGCGGCTGAAGTAGCCATTGAGCAGGGTCGTCAGCTCCTCGACGCCGCCCGCGCCCCGGCCGGCCAGGGCCTCGGTCAGGGCGGTGAAGCCCGACACGTCGGCCAGCAGCACCGCGGCGTGGGCGCGGTCCTCGCGCGGCGCCTCGAGGGGCCGCGGGTCGGCGTGGATCGCCCGCGCCACTGCCGGCGGCAGATAGCTCACCAGGGTGCGCACGAGGGTCTGACTGACAGAGTGCTGGGTCATAGCTCTATTGTACCCCCTCTCGCCGAATCGGGAGAGGGGCGCCCGGAGTAAGGGTCGGTCACGTCGGGGTCGCGAGTTGGAGGGTTTCAGGGAGTGCAAGCTCTCTCTGAAACCCTCTCTGGTCCCTTAATGTGCCGCAAGCATGGCTTGCGCGTATTTAACGCACCACCATGGGCATAAAGAGGCTGGAGCTACCGGGCATGCTGGGGGCGGCCGGGAAGAGCTCGGCGGCGACGAGGTTCTGCAGGGTGGTGCCCGGGGCGCCGGCCAGGCTATTGAGCCTGATGCCGCGCGGGAGGCTGGGCAGGCCGGTGCGGGTCGCGTCGACCAGCTCGTCCCAGGTGCCGCGTCCGAAGGCCAGCTGGCGGTAGTAGAGCAGGTAGAAGCGGGTCATGGCGGCCTGGCCGCCCTGGGTGTTGCCGTTGGG
This sequence comes from uncultured Oscillochloris sp., assembly GCA_964555675.1. Classification (GTDB taxonomy): domain Bacteria; phylum Chloroflexota; class Chloroflexia; order Chloroflexales; family Chloroflexaceae; genus CAIWXH01. Next base: position 3,048 of record CAZKTU010000354.1, on the reverse strand, counting down.
GAAGTAGATCGAGAGGCCCGTGGCGGCCCCCGGGGCGAAGCTGTGGCGGCCGCCCTCGCGCAGGTCGGCCAGGCCCGAGCTGGCGGCGTTGGCGATCACGAAGGCGCCGGGTGCGCCGGGGGCGCCGAGGGCGTTCAGCAGAGCCTGGGCCGCGCCGCTCACGGCGGCGTTGGGGCTGCTCGCCAGCCGCGTCGCCAGGTTGCCCAGGTCGACCAGGGCGTCCTCGCGGCTGACGTTGAAGCCCCACAGGAGCGGGGCCGACGAATCGTACTCCTGGACGGTATTGCGGGCGTCGCGCACCTCGGGCCGGCTCAGATTGTCGATCAGGGCCTGGGCCAGGGCGTTGACCAGGGGCGTGATCGTCGTGAGCTTGCTCAGGTCGTAGGCGGCCATGGCGATCGAGACGGTATTGCCGAACTGCTCGTTGTAGGCCTGCATCGCGCCGGCGTAGGCCGCGACGATGCCGGTGGCGAAGGCCCGCGGGTTGCTGGCGTTGGCGCTCGCCAGCTCGACGATCGACGTGTTGATGTCGATCAGGGTGGCGATATTCGGGCTGGCCACCATATAGTCGGCGTAGGGGGCGACCACGCTGGCCACCTCGTAGCCGCCCATGAGGCAGTTGTAGAAGACGATTGCGTCGAGCTTGCGGGCGGGCTGGTTGAGGTTGGCGCCCTTGAGGGCCAGATCGAGCTCGGTCGGGTCCATGGCGTCGTCGACGCCGGTGCGGTCGCCGGCCACCCCGGCCACGGGGCTGCCGTGGCCCAGGATGATCAGGGCCGTATGATCGGCGGGGTAGCTGGCCAGGGCCCGGTTGACGAACCCGGTCAGGGTCGCCTCGTCGGCCATATTCTTCTCGCCGAGCTGCTGGCAGAGGGTGGCCAGGTTGAGCTCGCCGGGCTTGAAGTAGCAATACTGGGTGCCGCGCAGGCTCTCGGCGACGGGCGACTGGTCGGTCTCGAAGAAGTCGAACTGCACGACGATATTGACGTCGGGGTTGGCGTCGGCCAGGCCGAGCAGGGCCGGGATCATGTCCTGCATGCTGCGGGCGAAGCCGGGCGGATTGGTCAGATCCTCGTCGTCGCCGGCCATGTAGAACATGAGCGTCCAGCTCTCGCCGCCGGTCGCGCCGGGGGGCTGGGTCGTCTCCACGGGCGGCGGCGCGGGCGCGACGGCGGCCTGCTCGAAGAAGGTGAGGTAGTTGCTGTAGGCGCTGGCGCCGATATCCTCGAAGACGGGCGCGGCGGGGTTGTAGCTCGGGCCGAGCACGCGCACATACCAGCCCAGGGTCTGCTCGTAGAGGAAGCCCGGCCAGACCGCCTTGAGGGCATCCCCGCTGGCGCTGATCGAGGTGGCGGTTGTGGGCTTCGTGCAATAGTCGTCGTCGGTGGCGGGGTCGAAGAAGCAGACCAGGTAGCGCGCCCCGGCGATCGGGCTGGGGCTCCAGCTGAAGGTCACATCGCCCGACACTTCGGCCAGGTGGCTGGGGCCGAGCAGGGTCGTATCGAGGATCTCGAAGTCGACCTCGACCACGTCGCGCGAGAGGTCGCCGGGGATCGCGGCCGGAATCTCGTCGGCGGTGATGCGCGGCCCGGCGTAGTAAGACAGGCGAGTCGGGTCGTTGGGGAAGGCCCCATCCTCCTCGAGGCCGCTCTTGAGGTAGAGTACCTGGTAGTAGCCGCCCGGGCCCAGGTCGGGTAGGCCGGTGAAGCGGTAGAAGCCGTTGGTGCGCGGCGTGACCGTGCGGATCAGCTCCTCATCCACCCCGTCTGGCGAGTAGAGCAGGGCCATATTGGCGCTCGAGATGCGCTCAAGGCCGTCCTGGGGCAGGCCCTGGAGCGAGACGGTGCCCTCGATGGCGATGTTGGGCTCGCTCGGCTGGGGGCAGGCGATCACCTGGACATTGTCGAGGATGGGCTGCTCGTAGGGCGTCAGCTTGTCGCCCAGCTGGCTGAAGACGATCGCCACGCGCTGCCCGCGCAGCAGGTTGAACTCGGCGGGCAGGCCCTCGTCACTGGCGAAGTTGATCAGGCGCCACCACTGGTTGGTGGGGTCGACTGGATCTTCTTCGAACACCCTATCGAGCCGCCAGATGATCGCCCCGTCGAGGATCGGCGTGCTCGGAAAGGCGTCGACCAGGTCGCCGTTCGCGTCGACTAGGTACAGCTCCATGTAGCCGAAGTCGGCGGGGTCCAGATCGTAGTCGCCACCCGAGGGGTACTTGATCGAGAAGTCGATCAGCAGGCTGCGGGTCTCGGCGGGGACGGTGAAGTCCTGGCCGAACCAATCCTCGTCAAAGAAGTCGACCCCATCGCCATCGTCGGGCGCGCCCAGCTCATCGGCGTCGGTCATATGGACGCCGTAGGGGTAGGAGACATACTCGACATCGTCGAGGTTGAGCGTACTGGTGATCTCGACCCAGTCGTAGATGATCGGGGTGTCCTGCTCGTCGAAGCCGGCCTCGAAGGCACCGTTGCTGCTCAGGTTGGTGCAGCCGCTGCTCAGGTCGGCCAGGCGGGCTGTAGCGGGCGCGCCGAACGAGATGGCCCCGGGGGTCAGGCCGCCGCGCTTCTCGCCGGGCGCGACCCGGGTAAGGGCGCGGGGCTCGGCGGCGATGGGGCTGCTGGGCAGGCTGATCAGCGGGGTCGCGGGCGCGGCCGGATCGGTTGCGAGCAGGTCGGAGGCGGGGGCCTGGGCGGCCGTTGGGCCGGCCTGGGCGACGGGCTGGGCGCCCCCGAGGGCGCCGACGAGCAGGGCGGCGAGCAGGAGTAGAGTCAGGCGTCTACCCGAGGTTGGCGCACATAGCCGTCGCATAGGTCTCCCCCCCTATACCGTCAGCAGATAGCAGAAAACACGCCAGGGCAAGCTGCCGCGCCTACGGGGCTACTTAGTAGAGAAAGAAGGGGCGCTGCTCATTATAACGGCATGCAGGGCCTCCGTCGGTTGAGATCCGATTAAACACGGCGCGACGATTTGGCCGCCCAGAACGCGGTACCACCGCCTTTGCGTCCGACGCGTTCGCTCGTGGGGCTGTGGCGGGGTCGTCAACGG
>CAZKTU010000353.1:1339-5207 GCA_964555675.1 uncultured Oscillochloris sp. | reverse complement strand
ACCGGCAGCAGGCAGGCGCAATGACGCGCCCCTGCTGCCGGTGATTTGTGCGGCCCTCTAGCCCCCGCTCGACGATACACGCTCGAATAGTAGGCTAAGGAGCAAGACCGTGCAGATCCATCTCTACGATACCACCCTTCGCGACGGCACCCAGCGCGAGGGCCTTTCGCTCTCGTGCGAGGACAAGCTGAAGATCGCCCGCGCTCTCGACGAGCTCGGCGTGCATTATATCGAGGGCGGCTGGCCGGGCTCGAACCCGAAGGACGCCGAGTTCTTCCAGCGTGTCGGCGAGCTCGGGCTGCGCAACGCCCGCGTCGCCGCCTTCGGCTCGACCCGCCACGCCGGCGGCAGCTGCGAGCACGACGCCAATCTGCGCGCCCTGCTCGAGGCCGGCACTCCCGTCGTCACCCTGGTCGGCAAGAGCTCGGTGCTCCACGTCGAGAAGGTCCTCGAGACCACCCGCGCCGAGAATCTGGCCATGATCGCCGATAGCGTGGCCTACTTCAAGGCCATGGGCAAAGAGGTCGTCTACGACGCCGAGCACTTCTTCGACGGCTATAAGCTCGACGGCGCCTACGCCCTGGCCACCATCGGCGCCGCCGCCGGGGCCGGCGCCGACGTGATCGTGCTCTGCGACACCAACGGCGGCTCGTTGCCGGGCGAAGTGTCGCAGATCACGCGCGCCGTCAAGGAGCACCTGGCGACCCTCAGCCCGCAGCCCGCAGCCCGCAGCCCTCAGATCGGCATCCACACCCACAACGATGGGGCTCTGGCCGTCGCCAACGCCCTGGCCGCCGTCGCCGAGGGCGCCACCCAGGTCCAGGGCACCATCAATGGCTACGGCGAGCGCTGCGGCAATATGGACCTCATCCCCCTGATCGCCAACCTGCAGCTCAAGCTCGGCTACGCCTGCGTCGCCCCCGCGCAGCTGCGCCGGCTCAGCGAGGTCTCGGCCTTTGTGGCCGCCGTGGCCAACCTCAACCCCGACCACCACGCGGCCTTCGTGGGCCGCAGCGCCTTCGCCCACAAGGGCGGCATCCACGTCGCCGCGATCGAGAAGGTGGCCGAGAGCTACCAGCATATCGACCCGACCCTGGTCGGCAATCAGCTGCGCGTCGTGGTCAGCGAGCTCTCGGGCCGCGGCAATGTGCGCATGCGCGCCGACGCACTGGGCCTGCGCCTGAATGGCGCCGAGAAGGCCGTCGTCCAGCGCATCAAGGACCTCGAGCACCGCGGCTTCCAGTTCGAGGCGGCCGAGGGCAGCTTCGAGATGCTGGTGCGCCGTGGGGCCGCCGACTACGACCCGCCCTTCGAGCTGCTCGACTTCACCGTGATCGTCGAGAAGCGCGGCGACCGCGAGATCGCCTCGCAGGCGACGGTCAAGGTGCGCGTCGGCGACCAGCTGATGCACACCGCCGCCGAGGGCGACGGCCCGGTCAACGCCCTCGACTCGGCCATCCGCAAGGCCCTGCTGCCCCACTACCCCATTCTAGCCGAGGTGCGTCTGGTAGACTATAAGGTGCGCATTATCGACGAGCACAAAGGTACCGCCGCCACGCCCCGCGTGCTGATCGAGAGCGCCCGCGGCGACGAGCGCTGGTCGACCATCGGGGCCTCGCAGAATATCATCGAGGCCAGCTACCAGGCCCTCTGGGATAGCCTGGAGCTGCCGCTGCTGCGCGAGCGCGAGACAGTCGCGAAGTGACCCTGACAGTTGCAATCGAAGGAACAACCCATGAGCTCTCCAAAGACCCTCTTCGAGAAAGTGTGGGCCTCCCACATTGTGCGCCCCGAGACGGCTGAGACCCCGGCCGTCCTCTACATCGACCTGCACCTCATCCACGAGGTGACCTCGCCCCAGGCCTTCACCGAGCTGCGCCAGCGCGGCCTCAAGGTGCGCCGCCCCGACCGCACCCTGGCCACCATGGACCATAGCACGCCCACTACGCCGCGCAACGAGCTGGGCATCATTCCGGTGATCGACCCGATGGCGATCGCCCAGCTCGATCAGCTGCGCACCAACTGCGCCGAGTTCGGCATCCCGCTCTTCGAGCTGGGCAGCCTCAACCAGGGCATCGTCCATGTGATCGGCCCCGAGCAGGGCCTCACCCAGCCCGGTATGACCATCGTCTGCGGCGATAGCCACACCTCGACCCACGGCGCCTTCGGGGCCCTGGCCTTTGGCATCGGCACCAGCGAGGTCGGCCACGTCCTCGCCACCCAGTGCCTGCTCCAGTATCGCCCGAAGACCTGCGCCGTGCGGGTCGACGGCCGCCTCGCCCCCGGCGTCACCGCCAAGGATATCATCCTGGCGCTCATCGCCAAATACGGGGTCGGCGGCGGCACCGGCCTGGTCTTCGAGTATATGGGCGAGGCGATCCGGGCGCTCTCGATGGAGGAGCGCATGACCATCTGCAACATGTCGATCGAGGGCGGCGCCCGCGCCGGCATGGTCGCCCCCGACGAGACCACCTTCCAGTATGTCGAAGGTCGGCCCTTCGCGCCAAAAGGCGCCGACTTCGAGGCCGCCGTGGCCCGCTGGCGCGCCCTGCCCAGCGACGAGGGCGCCGTCTTCGATAAAGAGATGCACCTCGACGCCTCAGCGCTGGCGCCCATGATCACCTACGGCACCAACCCCGGTATGGGCATTCCGATCGACGCCCCCATCCCCACCCTCGAGCAGATGCCCGATGCCAGCAGCCGCCAGGCCCTCGACGCCGCCCTGGCCTACATGGCCCTCGAGCCCGGCAAGCCCCTGCTCGGCCACCAGGTCGATATGGTCTTCATCGGATCGTGCACGAACTCGCGCCTCTCCGACCTGCGCCAGGCCGCGACCTTCTTCAAGGACCGTAAGGTCGCTGACGGCGTGCGGGTCATGGTTGTGCCCGGCAGCCAGCAGGTCAAGCAGGCCGCCGAGGCCGAGGGTCTCCACGAGATCTTTCGGGCCGCCGGCGCCGAGTGGCGCGAGGCCGGCTGCTCCGCATGTCTCGCCATGAATGACGATAAGGTGCCGGCCGGCAAGTACGCGGTCTCCACGAGCAATCGCAACTTCGTGGGTCGCCAGGGCCCGGGCGCTCGCACTATGCTCGCCAGCCCCCTCACCGCCGCCGCCGCCGCCGTCACCGGTGTTGTCACCGATCCGCGCACAATGCTCAGCTAAACCCTCGCAAGCCAGGCTTGCGGAGCACAATCAGACGAAAGGCGACGACGATGGATCCAATCACCACCTTCAGCGGTCAGGCCGTCGCGGTGACGGGCGAGAATATCGACACCGACCAGATCATTCCGGCCCGCTATCTGAAAGTGACCGATAAGAATGGCCTCGCCGAGGGCCTGTTCTCGGTGTGGCGCTACCTGCCCGACGGCACGCCCAACCCCGACTTCCCGCTCAATCGGCCCGAGGCCGCCGGGGCCTCGGTGCTGGTCGCCGGGCGCAACTTCGGCTGCGGCAGCTCGCGCGAACACGCCCCCTGGGCCCTGCAGGGCTACGGCTTCAAGGCGGTGATCTCGCCCTACTTCGCCGACATCTTCAAGGGTAATAGCCTCAAGATCGGCCTGCTGCCGATCACCGTCGACGAAGAGACCTACCACGAGCTGCTCAGCCATATCGAGGAGGACCCCGCCACCCAGGTCACCGTCGACCTGCCCAACCAGCGGGTCGTGCTGCCCGGCGGCCGCGCCGTCCCCTTCCCCATCGACGGCTTCGCCAAGCACTGCCTGGTCAACGGCGTCGACCAGCTCGGCTTCCTCTCGCAGCAGGCCGACGCCGCCGACGCCTACGAGGCCGCCAACCCCGCCCCGGTGAACACGCGCGCTGCGCTCTAGGGCCAGGAGGGTTACAGGGAGGGCCAGGGAGGGTGCGAGGGAG
>CAZKTU010000353.1:0-1239 GCA_964555675.1 uncultured Oscillochloris sp. | reverse complement strand
GGCCCTCCCTCGAGGCCTACTCGGGGACCTGGGTGAACGAGCTCCCGCTGTGCCAGCCGGGCGGGTCGCTGGCCGGAAACGACTCCTCGACCGTCGCGTCCACCTGCTCCTCGCGGGGCTGTTGGGGCGCCGGCGGTGCGGCAGCGCCGGTGCTAAGGGCGGGCTCGCCCGCCCCGAGGCTCGGCCAGCGGCCCGTCGCGCCCCTGTAGAGCAGGGCGCCGCCGAGGGCGAGCAGGCCCAGGGCCAGCGGCGCCCGCCGCGCGGCCATAAGCGTTAGCAGGCCCCCGACGCCGAGGGCGATCGCGCGCTCGGTCTCGCCTGCGCTCAGCCCATCCGCCGGAATCATCGTGCTCATCGCCGTCCTCCTCATGCGCTCTGGGCGCAGCCGTGCCGCGCTCGCACTGCGCGGGTGCAAGAGCTGTGCCACCTGCGGCGGGCGGCGCGCGATGTGCTATGCTGCCCCTGGCGTGTACCGTGTCTTGCTGAAGGTGGGCGGATGCTTGACGAACAGGGCGGCGTGGCGGTGGCTGAGCAGCCCCGGCAGGAGGGGCCGGGCTGGGGCTGGCGCGAGCTCAGCGCGACCCTGGCCCTCACGGTTGGGGCGGCCCTGGCTCTGGGCATCGCCGCCCGCGGCGTCGTGGCGGCCCTTGGGCTCGAGGTGGGCACCTCCCTCGTCTCGCCCACGCTCTATCTGCTCGGCGTAGGTATCTATCTCGCGGTCATCCTGGGCGTCTATCTCTTCGCCGCACGACGTGTCGGCTGGGGACCCCTCGGGCTGCGCCAGGCCCCGTGGAGCAGCTACGCTCTGGTCGGGCCCTTCTTCATCCTCGAGATCATCGGCCTGGTTCTGGTCAATGGCCTGGTCGGTCTGCTCGCCGGCGGCTTCGAGAACCCCCAGGTCGACTCGATCACTGGCGGGCAAGCGCTCGGCCCCCTCGAACTGGCGATGCTCCTGGTGCTGGTGGCGGGCCTGGTGCCCTTCGCCGAAGAGCTCTTCTTTCGCGGGATGCTCTACCCGGTGCTGCGCAGTCGGATGGGGCCCGTCGCCGCGATTGTGGCCAATGCGGCCCTCTTCTCGGTCGCCCACTTCATCCCCCTGCTCATCCCCGGGCTGTTCGTGGTCGGCCTGCTGCTCGCCTACCTGCGCGAGCGCAGCGGCTCGATCTGGCCCAGCGTCTGCCTGCACGCCCTCCAGAATAGCCTCGCCCTGGTCTCGATCGCCGCGGCCTTCGCCAACGG
>CAZKTU010000352.1:0-5232 GCA_964555675.1 uncultured Oscillochloris sp. | reverse complement strand
ACCAACCTCAAGGCCGACGTCGAGGGCCTGACGATCTACTACGGCGACGACGGCAAGGGCTACCTGCTGGCGTCGAGCCAGGGCGACAACACCTTTGTGGTCTACGACCGCAAGAGCAACGCCTACCTGGGCAGCTTCCGGGTCGGCGAGAACCGCCGCATCGACAGCGTCCAGGAGTCGGACGGCGCCGATGTGGTGAATGTCGCCCTGGGCCGCAGCTTCCCGAAGGGCCTGCTGGTGGTGCAGGACGGGAATAACGACCCGGCCCTGCTGGTCGAGGACGACGGCGAGCTCGAGAATGTCAACTCGAACTTCAAGTTCGTCCCCTGGCAGGAGGTGGCGAAGGGCTTCGAGCCGCCCCTGCTGATCGACACCGAGAGCTACGAGCCGCGCGATTAACTGCTCGCAAGCCCTGCTTGCGGCAGCAAAAGGGTTTCAGGGAGGGCCAGTCCCTCCCTGAAACTCTCCAACCCTTGTGCTATCGAGCATGTGCAGGATGCTCGAACCTTTGATGAAGACACGCCTGATACTCTCGGGGCGGCTCGCCTCGAGCTGGCCCGCGGCGATCAGCCGCTTGACCGTGCTGAGGCTGACCCCCAGTAGCTCGGCGACCTCTTCGCGTGAGTAGACCGCGTCGGGGTTGATGCCGTCGCGCTTGATCATGGCCCCACCTCGCATTTCGCTCAGGCAACCGCCGGCTGAGCCTGTCGAAGCCAGCGCTCAATCGTTCCGCTCTTCGTTATTGAGCGACTGTAGCACCGCCGCCGAGGGGCGTCAAGGGTTCACGACGAGCCGCGCGATGCGCGCCCGCAGGGCCTCGGCCAGTTCGGGCGGGTCCGAGCGCAGCAGTTCGACGGTGGGCGTGCCATGCCAGACGGCGCAGTCGACGATGGCCACCGCGAGGCCATCGAGTAGCTCGTCGGTGAGCGGGACGCCTGGCTCGAGGTGTACACCCTTGACCTCGAAGCGGCCCTGGGCGCGGTGAGCCTTGGGGTCGAGGCGGCCGACAACCCGCCCCTGGTGGAGGATCGGCAGGGTGAAGTAGCCGTAGGTGCGGCGCTCGGCGGGCGTATAGACCTCGATACGATAGAAAAAGTCGTAGAGCTCGAGGGCCCGCGCCCGGTCCCAGACCACCGGGTCGAAGGGCGAGAGCAGAGTTGTGCGCAGGGCCTTCAGCTCGCCCGCGGCTGCGCGCTCAGCCAGGGCCAAGTTGGCGGGGTGGAGGTAGACCGGGTCGTCCCAGCCCGTCACGCGGGCCCGCAGCAGCAGCCCCTCTGCAGCAAGCTGCTCGAGCAGGGGCGCCACCCCCTTCTTGGGTAGTCGGTAGTAGTCGGGCACCCAGCGGGCGGGGGCCACCCCGAGGGCGCGCACGCTGTTGAGCACATGGCGGCGACGAACCTGCTCGGGCGGAAGAAGGTTGGCGTCATCCCAGGCCGGCAGCACGCGCTCTTGCAGGTCGTAGATGCGCTGGAAGCCCTCGCGGCGGGCGATCATCAGATAGCCCTGGTTGAAGAGCAGCTCGAGAGCAATCTTCTCGGGCTTCCAGTCCCACCAGGCCCCGCCGCGGCCCTCGCGGGCGAAGTCGGCCGAGCGCACCGGGCCGCCGTCGCGCACGCGGGCGAGCACCTGCGCGGTCACCTCGCGATTCGCCTCGGCCCAGGCCCCCCAGCGACCCGCGGGGCTGCGCTGGGCGAGCATGGCGCCCCTGTAGAGGGCGTAGTCCTCGATCGGGAGGAAGCAGGCGGCGTGGGACCAGTACTCGAAGAGCGCGCCCTCGGCGAGCAACTGGTCGAGCCAGCTGGGGTCGTAGGCGCCAAGCCGGCTCCAGAGCACCAGATAGGGGCTGCGGGCGACAATGTGGATCGTATCGATCTGCAGCAGACCCATGCTGCGGATCGCGGCGAGCACATCGGCCTTGACGGCGGGGGCCGGGTGTGGCGCGGCGAGGCCCTGGGCGGCGAGCAGCAGGGCACGAGCGGCGTCGGGGGTCAACTCCATGGTCGGCCTCTAGCTCACAGGAGCACAGCAGGGGGTGCACACTCTATCTTGCGGGCGAATGGTGTCACAAACCGCCCTGTTTCAGGCCGGCGGCAACGCATTATACTGCCCTACGAGAGGAGCGACGAAAGGAGCCGTCCATGTCACCCGCCAGACTCATCGTCTACGCCTGCCCGCTGGGCCCCCTGGCCGCCCAGATCGACCACTTTTTCAGCGTGAGCCGCGAGCGCTTCGGGCCGAACAGCGCCCACGCCTACCCGCCCCACATCACCCTGACCGGCTTCTTCCACGACGAGGCCGCGGCCATCCCGCTGTACCGCGAGGCCCTGGCCGCGACCCTGGGGTCGACGCCCCAGCCGCCCGAGGGGGCGATCACGATCAGCGAGCTGGCGATCAAGGAGGAGTTCCACGGCCTGCTGATCAGCTCGCCCTGGCTCGAGGCCCTGACCGCCGCCTTCGCCGCCCGCGCGAGCTCGCCGACGCGCCACGAGGCCCTGCGCCTGAAGAGCTGGCTCCACCTCAGCCTGGCCTACGGCTTCCGCCCTGAAGATGGGCCGGGGCTGGGCGAACTCGCCCGCGAACTGGTCAACCCGGCGGCGCAGGTGCGCTGGGAGCTGCGCTTCTACGAGCGGCTGCCCGACGGCGGGTGGGTCATCCACGGGGCGTGGCCGCTCTGAGCCCTGCCAACACGCCTCGGCGCAGCAGCTATAATGGAACGTGTACTGATGGGCAAGATCTCGGCGCTCCAGACAATGGCGGCGGCTGCCGCGCCCAGCATGCCGGGGCGCAGCGGCGCCACGACGAAGAGAAGCGTATGAGCAGCACACACTCGATGCACCTCGGCGACTGGCTGGGTCGCAGGGCCCGGCTCTCGCCCGAGCGCACCGCGCTCTACGACGCCCAGGCTGCCATGCGGCCGATCAGCTTCGGCGAGTGGGATGCGGCGGCCACGCGCACGGCCGCCCTGCTGCGCCGCCTCGGCGTCGAGCGCGGCGAGCGGGTGGCCGTTCTGGCCTACAACTGCGTCGCCTATCTCGACCTCTGGTTCGCCTGCGGCAAGCTCGGGGCGATCATGCAGCCGCTCAACTGGCGGCTCACCCGCGCCGAACTGGCGGCCTTGCTCGAAGACGCCACGCCCTGCCTCTTCGTCTACGGCCCTGAATTTGCCGCGATCGCCCGCGAGCTGCGCGACGGCGCCTCCTCGGTCAGGCGCTGGCTGGCCCTCGAAGGGGCGGCCCTGGCCGACGCCGACGACGATCTGCTGGCGGCCCGCGAGGCCTGCGACGAGCCCGTCCCGCCTGCAGAGCTGGGGTGGGACGACCCGTGGGTGATCTGCTACACGGGCGGCACGACCGGCCTGCCGAAGGGGGCCGTTCTGACCCACGGCAACATCACCTTCAACGCGGTCAACACGCTGACGAGCTGGGGCCTGGACGGGGGCGACACGGCCATCCTCAACACGCCGCTCTTCCACACGGGTGCCCTGAACGTCTTCACGGCGCCCCTAGTGCTGGCGGGCGGGGCCTCGGTGGTCTGCAAGGGCTTCGACGCGGGGCAGGTCTTCGACCTGATCGCCGGGGGTGGGGTGACGATCTTCTTCGGCGTACCGACCATGTTCGCGGCCCTCCAGCAGCACGAGCGCTGGGCCGCGGCCGACTTCAGCCGGCTCAAGCTGGTGATCAGCGGGGGCGCGCCCTGCCCGCTGCCGATCTTCGAGGAGTTCTGGCGTCGCGGGGTCGACTTCAAGACCGGCTACGGGCTGACCGAAGCCGGGCCGAACACCTTCTGGCTGCCCCCCGCCGACGTGCGGCGCAAGCCGGGCGCCGTGGGCTTCCCGCTGATGTTCGTCGACGTGAAGGTCTGCGACGAGCAGGGCGCCGAGCTGGAGCCCGAGCAGGTCGGCGAGCTCTGGATCCGCGGGCCCCACGTCTGCAAGGGCTACTGGGGCCGCCCCGAGGAGACAGCCCAGGCGATCACGCCCGAGGGCTGGCTGCGCACGGGCGACCTGGCCAGCCGCGACGGCGAGGGCTACTACACGATCGTGGGCCGCACCAAGGACGTGATCATCTCGGGCGGCGAGAACATCTACCCGGCCGAGGTCGAGAGCGTGCTGTGCGCCTATCAGGGCGTGGCCGAGGCGAGCCTGATCGCCGCCCCCGACGAGCGCTGGGGCGAGGTCGGGCTGGCGGTGGTGGTGCCCAGGGCCGATCAGCAGCTCGACGCGACGGCGCTGCTGGGCTTCGCCGCCGACCACCTGGCCCGCTACAAGCTGCCCCGCAGCGTGATCATCCAATCCGACCCGCTGCCAAAGACGGCCGCGGGCAAGATCGATAAGCAGGCGCTGGCGCGCCGGCACCTTCGCGAGCAGTGAGAGGATCCAATGAGCAGCATCCCCACCCTCCCCGGCATCGAGTCCACCATGATCGCCACAGCCCGCCTCGAGCAGCACGTCCTGCTGAGCGGGCCCGCCGACGGCACCCCGGTGATCTTCGTCCACGGCAACAACTCGTCGGCCACCTACTGGGAAGAGACCATGCTCGCCCTGCCCGCCGGCTTCCGCGCCATCGCCCCCGACCTGCGCGGCTATGGCGAGACTGAGTTCAAACCGGTGGACGCCACCCGCGGCTGCGGCGACTTCGCCGACGATGTGCTGGCCCTCGCCGACGCCCTGGGCATCGAGCGCTTCCACGTGGCCGGCCACTCGCTGGGCGGCTCGGTGGTCTGGGCCATGCTGGCCGCTGCGCCCGGGCGCCTGATCACCGTCACCCAGGCGGCCCCCGGATCGCCCTACGGCTTCGGCGGCACCAAGGATGTCGAGGGCACACCCTGCTGGCCCGACTGCGCCGGCTCGGGCGGCGGCCTGGTCAACGCCGAGTTCGCCCGGCGCGAGGCCGAGGGCGACCGCAGCGAAGAGAACCCCCAGTCGGCCCCGCGCGTGATCATGAATACCTACTACTGGAAGCCGCCCTTCCGCGCCGCCCGCGAGGAGGAGCTGCTCTCGGGCCTGCTCAGCATCAAGGTCAGGCCCGACCACCACCCGGGCGACATGACACCCAGCGCCAACTGGCCCGGGGTCGGCCCCGGCGTGCTCGGCCCGAACAACGCGCTCTCGCCGAAGTACCTGGGCGACACCCTCGAGCGCATCCTGGGCGCAAGCGCCAAGCCGACCATCCTCTGGGTCCACGGCGCCGACGACCAGATCGTCAGCGATATGAGCCTGTTCGAGATCGGCAC
>CAZKTU010000351.1:2593-5255 GCA_964555675.1 uncultured Oscillochloris sp. | reverse complement strand
CTACAACTTCTCGCTGATCACCTTGGCCTGGGTGAAGAGCGCCACATAGTCGGGGCCGCCCGCCTTGCTGTCGGTGCCCGACATGTTGAAGCCGCCGAAGGGGTGCGCCCCCACCATAGCCCCCGTGCACTTGCGGTTGATGTAGAGGTTGCCCACGTGGAACTCCTCGTAGGCCCGCTCGATGCGCCCGATGTCGCCGGTGTAGACCGCCCCGGTCAGCCCGTACTGGGTGTTGTTGGCGATCTCAAGGGCGTGGTCGAAGTCGCGGGCCTTGATCACCGCCAGCACCGGGCCGAAGATCTCCTCCTGGGCCAGGCGCGCGTCGGGGGCGATGTCGGCGAAGACCGTCGGGTTGATGAAGTAGGCCCCGTCGCGCAGCAGCTCGTGGTCGACCACCTCGCCGCCGGCCACCAGCCGGCCCTCGTCCTGGCCGATGGCGATGTAGCTGCTGATCTTGTCGAAGGCGCCCCTGTCGACCACCGCGCCCACCGCCGTGTCCGGCTCGGCCGGGTTGCCCAGCTTCAGGGCCTTCGTGCGCTCGGCGATGCGCTCGACCATGGTGTCGTAGACGCTCTCGACGATGATCGCCCGCGAGCAGGCGCTGCACTTCTGGCCCTGGAAGCCGAAGGCCGCCGCCACGATGCCCGCCGCCGCCGCCTCCAGGTCGGCCGTCTCGTCCACCACAATGCCGTCTTTGCCGCCCATCTCGAGGATGGTGCGCTTGATCCAGAGCTGCCCCGGCTGGCGCACGCTGGCCCGCTCGTTGATGCGCAGCCCCACCTCCATCGAGCCCGTGAAGCCGATGAAGCGCGTCAGCGGGTGGTCGACGATCACGTCGCCCACGGCCGACCCCGCCCCCGGCACGAAGTTGACCACCCCGGGCGGCAGCCCCGCCTCCTCGAGGACCTCCATCAGCTTGGCCGCGATCACCGGCGCGGCGCTGGCCGGCTTGAGCACGATCGTATTGCCCGCCACCACCGGCGCCACCACCAGGCCCGCCGTGATCGCCAGCGGGAAGTTCCAGGGCGGAATCGCCACGCCCGCGCCCAGGGGGATGTAGCGCAGGCTGTTGGTCTCGCCCGCTTGCGGCACCAGCGGGTGGGCCGTGCCTTGCAGGGTGAGGGCCTGGCGCGCGTAGTATTCGCAGAAGTCGATCGCCTCAGCCACGTCGGCGTCGGCCTCGACCCAGGTCTTGCTGACCTCGTAGACCATCCAGGCCGCCAGCTCTTCTTTGCGACGCCGCATGATCGCCGCCGCCCGCAGCAGCACCTTCGCGCGGGCCTCGACCGGGACGCGCTTCCACGAGTGGAAGCGGGCGTTGGCCACTTCGACCGCTCGCGCCGCCTGCTCGGCGTTGGCCTTGGCGACGTAGCCCACTACCTTCTTGGGGTCGGCCGGGTTGAGCGAGGCGATGCGCTCCTCGGTCTCAATCCGCTCGCCGTCGATAATCAGCGGGTAGCTCGCCCCGAACTGCCCCGCGACGGTGCGCAGGGCGCGCTGCATCGCCGAGCGGCGCTCTGATGATGTGAAGTCGCCGAATGGTTCGTTACGGTACTCTGGCAACATCGCCGTGCTCCCTTCCTGTGTTGCGCTTGCCTGAATGGGGATCATTGTAGCAGAATTGGGCTATGCGCTATTCCCCGCCGGCGATCTCGGTCGTCATGCCCTTTCGCGACGCCGCCGCGACCTTGCCGGCCTGCCTCGCCTCTCTGGCCCGGCAGCGCCTCGCCGACTACGAGCTGCTCGCCATTGACGATGGCTCGTCCGACGAGTCACCGGCAATTGTCGCCGCCGCCGCCCGCGCCGACGCCCGCATCAGGCTGCTCAGCCCCGGTCGGGTCGGGCTCGTCGCCGCTCTCAACCTGGGCCTGGCCGAGGCCCGCGCGCCCCTGGTGGCCCGCATGGACGCCGACGACCTGATGCACCCGGCCCGCCTGGCCATGCAGCGCGACGAGCTGGCGGCCCGCCCCGAGCTCGCCCTCGTCGCCAGTCGTGTCGCCCTCTTCCCAAAGGCCCTCGTGCGCGCCGGCTACGCCGAGTATGTGCGCTGGCAGAACCGCGTGCTCACCCCCGCCGAGGTGAGCGCCGGCATCTACGTCGAGTCGCCCTTCGCTCACCCTTCGGTGATGCTGCGGCGCGCCGCCGTGCTCGCCCTTGGGGGCTACGCCGAGGGTCCCTTCCCCGAGGACTACGAGCTCTGGCTGCGTATGCACGCGGCCGGCCTGCCCATGGCCAAGCTGCCGCGGGTGCTGCTGGCCTGGCGCGAGTCGCCCGGTCGGGCCTCGCGGGTCGACCCGCGCTACGCCCGCGCGGCCTTCGACGGGCTGCGGGCCGCCTTCCTCGCCCGCGACCCGCGCCTCGGCCAGGGGCGCGACCTGGTCTACTGGGGCGCGGGGCGTCCGACCCGCCTGCGGGCCAGGGGCCTGATCGAGCGCGGCTTCCCCCCGTCGGCCTGGATCGACATCGACGAGCGCAAGCTCGGCCAGGTCGTCTGGGGCGCGCCAGTGCGCCCGCGCCACTGGCTCGCCGGGCTGCGCCCGCGCCCCTTCGTGCTGGTCTACGTCACCAACCACGGCGCCTTCGACTTGATCTCGGGCTGGCTCGCCGAGATGGGCTACGCCCCAGGGGCTGATTACCTGTTCGTTGGCTAGCTCACTGCTCG
>CAZKTU010000351.1:1330-2493 GCA_964555675.1 uncultured Oscillochloris sp. | reverse complement strand
CTAGCTCACTGCTCGTTGGCCAGGGCGATCGGGCCCTGGCGCTCGGGGTAGTGGCCCTCGATGCCGCTGTAGAAGTCGCGGATGAGCGCCATATCAGCGGCGAGGTCGCCGCTCGGCCTGAGCGTTGGCCCCAGGCCGACAACACGGCGTCGATAGTCGGCGTACCCCAGCACGATCGGCACATCGGCGCCGCGCGCGATATGGTAGAAGCCGCTCTTCCAGTGCTCGGCCCGGTCGCGCGTGCCCTCGGGGCTGAGGCCCAGGATCATGGGTTGGCCCGGGGCGAAGGCGGCGACCATCTGGGCCACGAAGTCGCCGCGGCTCGAGCGCTCGACCGGGATGCCGCCAAGAGCCCGCAGCAGCGGCCCCAAAGGCCAGCGGAAGAGCGAGGCTTTGGCCATCCAGCCCATCCTGAAGCCCCCGCCGAACATGACGAGCAGCAGCATGGCCAGATCCCACGAGCTTGTATGCGGCACGCCGATGATCACGCAGCGCGGCGGCGGCGCTTCGGGAATGACGATGCGCCACCCCGCCATCGCTCCGAGCCGGTGGGCGGTCCGTTGAACCCAGCTTCGACGTTGAATGGGTGGATTGCCCGGCATCGCGGGTGGGCCGATCTTGCTGTTCAAGGCTGCCCGGTTGGGTGGCCTCATTATCGGCCCTCGCCAAACGTACGTCAACCGTGCCGACAGCTGCGTTGGGGCTTGAGCAACGTCCAATTGTGTTGCCACGACGGGGCCGTAAACGGCCCGGCAACGGGGGATAAAGGCCACCTGCGTGGCCTGTCCAGCCCGCGCAGGCGGGCTTCGCAGCTGTAGCCAGCCTGCCGGTTTGCCGGCCGGGCGTGGGGGGCAGTGTAGCCCTACGGCCGCTCCAGCATTGCGCCCCGCGCGGGGCGGGCCTATACTTCAATGGTAGCGCTTGGCTGAAAACGAAGAGGAGCCCGCTGTGCGATATGTTCTTTTGGCGCTGGCCCTCAGCCTGCTGGCAGCTTGCAGCGCGCCCTCCGCCCCCGCCGCGACGCCCGGCCCCGCCGGTGGGGCCGCCGCCTCCGCCGCTACGGTCGCGCCAACGCTCGCGCCCACGCTCGCCCCCAGCCCGACCCTGGCCCCGCCCACCGCAACCGCCGCCCCCAGCCCCACACCCGTGCCGCCCAGCCCCAC
>CAZKTU010000351.1:0-1230 GCA_964555675.1 uncultured Oscillochloris sp. | reverse complement strand
CCCAGCCCCACACCCGTGCCGCCCAGCCCCACGCCGGCGCCGCCCAGCCCCACGGCCGAACCATACCCCGAACTGGCCCAGTACACCATCGACGGGCTGCGCTCGCGCGACTATGGCGAGGGGGCGATCGAGATCGTGGGTGTGCTCGAGGAGCGGGCCGCCTTCACGCGTTACCTGATCGCCTACCCGAGCGACGGGCTGCGCATCACCGGCATGCTCAACCGGCCTCGCGGCGAGGGGCCCTTCCCCGTGGTTATCCTCAACCACGGCTATTACCCCCTCGATGTCTACGAGACGGGCAACGGCACGAAGCGCGCCGCCGACTACCTGGCCGAGCAGGGCTATCTGACCATCTCGCCCGACTTCCGCAGCCACGCCGGCTCGGACGACGCGCCGAATGTCTTCAGGGCAGGGCACGTGATCGACACGCTCAACCTCATCCCCCTGGCCCAGGCCTTGCCCGAGGCCCGGCCCGGCAAGCTGCTGATGTGGGGCCACAGCAACGGCGGCGCGATCACCGCCAAGGCCATCGCCGTCAGCGAGCAGATCGCGGCCGCCTTGATCTACGCCCCCGCCTCATCGAATATCACCGAAGACTACCAGTTCCGCTCCGAGCGCTGGCGCGCGCGGGCGAACCAACCCCCGGGCCGCCGCCAGGGCGTGATCGACCGCCTCGAAATCGAGTTCCCCGTCACCCCCGAGCAGGCCCCCGACCTGTATTTGCGCCTCTCGCCCCTGCAGCACGCCGACTATGTCACCGCGCGCACCCAGATCATCTGGGGCGACCAGGACGAGACGGTGCCGCGCAAGTGGCCCGAGGATCTCTACCTCGCCCTGCGCGACGCCGGCAAAGACACCGAGTTCGTCGTCTACCCCGGCCAGCCCCACTCGTTCGACGCCGCCGGCAACGCCCAGTATCTGCCCCTGATGGTGGAGTTCTTCGAGGCAAGTCTGGGATCATGATAGGGGCTTCCCCTGCAACCCCTTTGTGGGAGGGCCACGCCGGCCCTCCCACACCCTCCCGGCGCGAGGGCTGAGCTACTGTTCGTGGGAGGGCCACGCTGGCCCTCCCACACCCTCCCGGCGCGAGGGCTGAGCTACTGTTCGTGGGAGGGGCGCGCTGGCCCTCCCACACCCTCCTGGCGCGAGGGCTGAGCTACTGTTCGTGGGAGGGGCGCCCCGACGCCTCATCTGCAGCTCCCCAGGCGGCATGACCGTAGGGCAAGGCGG
>CAZKTU010000350.1:0-5294 GCA_964555675.1 uncultured Oscillochloris sp. | reverse complement strand
CGCCGCGTCTCGGTGCTCTTCGTCAACCTCCCCGACCTGCGGGCCGATACGCCGCTCCAGCGCGCCCAGGCCATGATGCGGGCCCTCCAGACCTCGCTCTACCGCTACGAGGGCAGTATCACCCGCCTCGGCACCGACGCGAAGGGGCCGACCCTGGTGGCGGCCCTGGGCCTGCCGCCCCTCGCCCACGAGGACGACCCCGAGCGCGGGGTCAGGGCGGCGCTGATGATGCGCCAGTCCCTCGCCGAGCTGGGCTTTCGGGTCGCCATCGGCGTGACGACCGGGCGCGCCCTGTGTGGGGCTGTGGGCGGCCTGACCCGCCGCGAGTACACTATGATGGGCCCGATGGTCAACCGCTCGGCGCGCCTGATGCAGGCCGCCGCGGCCGCGGCCGCCCCCATCCTGTGCGACGAGGCGACCTACCGCGCGGCCCGCTCGCGACTGGCCTTCGAGCCGCTACCCCCGCTATCGCTCAAGGGCGTCGCGGCGCCTGTGGCGGTCTTCACCCCGGTCGCCACGACGGCCGCCCCGGCCGAGCAGCCCGCCCAGGCCGAGGCCCTCTTCGGGCGTCAGCGCGAGCAGCGCCAGATCGCCCAGCGCGTCGCCGATCTGCTTGGCGGCCTCGGCGGCCCCCTGATCATCGAGGGCGAGGCCGGGATCGGCAAGTCGGCCCTGCTCACGTATGCCCGCGCCATGGCCGACAAGGCCGGGATCGCGGTGCTCACAGGCGCCGGCAGCCCGGTCGAGCTCCCGCCCTACCAGGCCTGGCGCCCGGTCTTCGCCGAGCTCATCCCGCTGCTTCACGCAGGGGGCAGGCTGCAGACGGCCGATGCCATGGCCCACGCGCTGGGCGCGCAGGCGACCAGCGATGCCGAGCGCGATGGCGTCGATGGGCGGCTGGCCCAGATGGCCCTAGATGTGATCGACGAGCTCGACATGGCCTCCCTCGCGCCATTGTTGGGCGCCGTGCTGCCCCTGAGCCTGCCCGACAGCGCGCGCACGGCCCTGATGGTCGGCCAGGTGCGCGCCGACAATACCCGCGACCTGCTCGTACGCCTGGTCGAACGGGCCGCCGCCCACAGACCGCTTCTGCTCGCCTTCGAGGACGCCCAGTGGCTCGACGCCAGCTCGTGGGCCCTGCTGCTGGCCGTCGCCGAGCGCGTCGGGCGCCTGTTGATCGCCGTCGCCGCCCGCCCCCTGGCCGAGACGCCCCCGGCCTTCCAGCGCCTCGCCTACATGCCGGGCAGCCTGCGCCTCCAGCTGCGCGGCCTCGACCCCGAGGCGATGCGCGACCTGCTGGCCCGGCGGCTGGGCGTCGAGAGCGTGCCCGAGCCCCTCTGGCAGCTCATTGCCACGCGCTCTCAGGGCAACCCCTTCGTCGGCGAGGAGCTGCTCCACGCCCTGCAAGAGGGCGGGACGTTCAGCGTGACCGATGGCGTCTGCCGCCTCGCCCCCGGCGCTCTGGCCCAGCTCACCAGCGCCAGCAACCTGCCCGACACCGTCGAGGGCCTGATCACCAGCAGGATCGACCGGCTCACCGCGGCCCAGCAGCTGACGCTCAAGGTGGCCAGTGTGATCGGCCCCGTCTTCACCCTGAGCACCCTGGCGGCGATTCACCCCGTCGAGCTCGAACGCGAGCGCCTGGTCGAGCAGCTGTTCGCCCTTCAGCAGGCCGGCCTGGTCCTGATCGAGGCCTTCGAGCCCGAGCTGAGCTACGCCTTCAAGCACGCCCTTGGCTGCGAGGTGGCCTATAACCTGATGAGCTTCGGCCAGCGCCGCAGGCTCCATCGCCAGCTCGCCGAGGGCTACGAGGCCGCCGGGCCGCCCCTCCGCGTCAGCGCCGCCCAGCTCGCCCACCACTGGCGTCAGGCCGAGGAGCCCGCCCGCGCAATGGCTTACCTAGCCCAGGCCGGCGAGGAGGCCCTGCGCGGCGGCGCCTATGGCGAGGCCGCCGGCTTCCTGAACGAGGCCCTCGGCATCGCCGCGGCGAGCTCGCCCAGCACCCCCGAAGAGCGAGGCGACAGCCTGAGTATAGCCCGCTGGGAGCGCCAGCTCGGCGAGGCCTACCACGGCCTCGGTCGCCTGCTCGAGAGCCGCGAGCTGCTCGAGCGGGCCGTCGCCCGCCTGGGCTTTCCGGTGTGCGAGCGGCCCGGACAGGAGCTGGCGGCCCTGGCCGGCGAGCTCCTGCGCCAGGCCGTCGCCCTGGCGCTGCCCCCGCAGCTGCGCGTCCGCGACAGAGGCGAGGCCCTGGGCGAGGCTGCCCGCGCCTACGCCCTGCTCGCCCAGCTCGCCTACTACGACGGACAGCTCTTGCCCTCAACCTACGCCGCCGTGCGCGGGCTCAACCTGGCCGAGCGAGCGGGCCTTTCACCCTCGCTGGCGGGGGCCTACGGGGCCACCCAGATCGTCGCCGGCGCCGTGCCGCCCCTGGCGAGCATCTACAGGCGCCGCGCCCAGGCCGTCGCCGCGCAGCTCGATCACCTGCCCACCCACGGCTGGCTCGCCGAGGCCCAGGCTCTCCACGATGTCGGCCACGCCCACTGGCGGCGGGCCCGCGGCGCCCTGACCGTCGGCCTGGCCGTGGCCGACCACCTGGGCGACCAGCGCCGCCGCGCCGAGTGCGTCGCCACCCGCTGCCTGGTCGACGCCAACCAGGGCCTGTTTCAGGCGGCCCTGGACGGCTGCGAGGAGCTCCAGGTGATCGGGCTGCGCTCGGGTGACGTGCAGGTGCGGGCCTGGGGCCTGATTGGAGCCGCCGAGAACCTGCTCTGCCTCGGCGAAGACGGGCGAGCCGAGGCCCTGCTCGGCGAGGCCGAGGCCCTGCTCACCGAGAACTTTGGCGGCGCCCGGGCCGAGGAGATCTGGCTCTATGGGCTGCTCGGCCGCGCAGCCCTGCGCCGCCAGGCCTACGACCTGTCCAGGGCCCTCGCCAGCGCCGCGGCGGGGCTGCTGGGTCGCGTCCCGCCCGCCACGATCTACGCCCTGGGCGGCTACGCAGCCGTGGCCGAGACATACCTGGGCCTGTGGGAGGCCAGGCACGCCCATGACCCGGCCGAGCGCCGAGCTATCGCCGAGGTGGCTCGCCGGGCCTGCCAGTCCCTCGACCACTTCGCCCTGGTCTTTCCCCTCGCCCGGCCCGCCGCCCTCACATGGCAGGGGCTGCGCAGCTATCTGCGCGGACGCCCGCACGAGGCCAGGCAGCGCTGGGCCGCCGCCGCCGGCGTAGCCAGGGCCCAGGGCATGCCCTACGACGAGGCCCGCGCGCTCTACCTGAGCGGCCGCCACACCCCCGGCCCCGCCGGCTGCCGCCTCCTCAAGCAAGCGGCCGCGGGCTTCGAGCGCCTCGGCTGCGGCCACGACCTGGCCCAGGTCAACAGCCTCCTTCAGTAGGTGTGGGCGGCTCAACCGGCGGGCTCCAGCTCCAAAGCCCACCTGCCCGGGCTCGGCAGGCCACACAACTGGCCTTCGTACGATAGAGTCGGGCCATTTACCGCCCCGGCGTAGCAGTGTTGTACTCCAGCCGAGTTATCTCACCGCCGCGCGGCCGGCTACCAGCGATCAATCTCGTCGACGGCGGCCGAGGCGGCCTCGAGCAGCTCGGGGCCGCCGAGGAGGGCCAGGGCCGGCGCGGCCAGCTCGAGGGCGCGGAAGGTCTCCTCGCGGCCCACGGCGGCGGCCCGTAGGGCCGCCCCGAGCACGACGCGGGCGATATCGGGTCTGCCTGGCGCGAGGGCCCTGGCCAGGGCCGCCCCCGCGCGGGCCCGGTCGGCGGGGCGTCTGATGCTCGCCACCATTGTGGCGGCGGCCTCGGTGCGCCCCTGCTCGGCCAGGGCCACGCCGACGGCGGCCTGGTAGCGACCGCGCGCCTCGGCGTTCGGCAGGGCGTCGGGGTGGGCGGCTACGCCCAGGGCCTCGGCCTCGGCGCCGCCGGCCACCAGGTGCGGGGCCAGCAGGGTCAGAGCGCGGGCCCGCTCGGCGGGCAGCTCGACCGCCAGAGCCATGGCCAGGGCCGCCACCGTGTCGCCGGCCCTGGCCCGCTCGATCGCCAGGTCGGCGGCGGCCCGCGAGCGCTGGTCCTCTGAGCCGATCCGCTCGCAGAGCGCGGCCGCCTCTTCCCAGCGCCCCGCCGCCGCGAGCAGCCGGGCCAGCTCGTCGTAGGCCCAGGCGCGCTCGTCCTCGTCGCCCGCCCGCTCGATCAGGTCGCGAGCCTGCTCGTAGTCGCCACGCTGAGCGACGGCCACGGCCATGCGGGCCAGGGCGCGGTCGCGCTCCTCGCCGTCGGGCAGGCCGCCCACGAGCTTCAGGGCCCGTTCACTCTGCCCAAGGGCGGCCAGGGCCGCCGCCAGGTCGGCCACCAGGGGGGCGCGGTCATCCCCTGTGACGGCGCCGATGTCGCGCGTAGCCCGCTCGAGGGCCAGCATGGCCACGAGACCCTCGAGGTTCAGGCGCAGGTCGATCAGGGCGGCCACGCGCACCTCGACGGCGCTAATCTGCTCGGCGGCCGTGAGGGCCGCGCCGTCGTTGCCGGCGGCCGCCAGGGCCCGCGAGAGCCGGGCCAGGCCCCGGTCGCGCTGCCCCTGGTTGGGCAGGGCCTCGATCCGGCGCAGGGCGGCGGCCTCGTCGTTCGCGGCCTCGCCGCAGGCCAGCTCGATCTGGGCCCAGGCCGCCACAGTCTCGAGGGGCAGCTCTTCCAGCAGCATCGGCCCGCGGGGGTCGCCGGCCCGCACCAGGGCGACGCCGACCTCGGCCCGCGCCCAGGCGCCCATGCTCTCGTGAAAAATGTCGCGGGCGAGGCGCTGGGCGCGGGCCCAATCGCCGATGGCGAGCAGGTGGCGCACCACCTGGGTCTCGACCATGGCCCGCCGCTCGAGATGCTCGATCCGCTCGGCGATCACCAGGGCCGTCTCAACGGCCCCGCGCTCGAGGGCGGCGGCGGCCAGGGCGGCGTGCAGGGCTTCGCGGGTGTCGCGCCAGGCTCGCGAGACCGGCGCGGCCTCGAGGTCGAGGGCCCGCGAGAGCAGCCGCATGGCCGAGGAGCGCATACGCGAGCCGTAGCAGACCTCGCCGAGGCGGCGCAGGATCAGGGCCTTGTCCGAGCCGTCGGGCAGCTGCTCGACGATGTCGAGGACCCGCTTGAGCGACGGCTCGCGGCCGCCCCGCTCGAGGCCGGCGCTGAGAGCCTCGGCCGCGGCGTCGGGGGTGAGGGTGCGCGAGCGGGTCGCCAGAACGCCGGCGAGCGTGGCCGCCCGCACCAGGCGCAGCTCGGGGCCGTCGGCCGCGGCGGCGCGCAGCTC
>CAZKTU010000349.1:0-5485 GCA_964555675.1 uncultured Oscillochloris sp. | reverse complement strand
CGCAGGGTCCGCAGGGTCCAGCCGGTCCAGGCGGTCCACAGGGTCTAGTCGGTCCAGCCGGTCCAGCCGGTCCAGCCGGTCCAGAGGGTCCGCAGGGTCCAGCCGGTCCAGGCGGTCCGCAGGGTCCAGCCGGTCCAGCCGGTCCAGAGGGTCCGCAGGGTCCAGCCGGTCCAGCCGGTCCAGAGGGTCCACAGGGTCCGCAGGGTCCAGCCGGTGAACCTGGTGAGGGTACGGGGAATATCTCGATTGATGCAGAGCTGGTTATTCTTGATGACGACAGTGAGGTTACTTCAGGCTTTGAAGTAACCAATAGTGATGGAAACTGGAATATAAGACTGAACCTTAAAATGAACAGTACAACGATACAGCGGATGTATAACATCCTAGGCGGTGATGACTGGCAGTTTGACTCCAACAACGTCCCGACAGTGGATATTAAGGCAAGTACCGGGAATTCAATAGTGAAAACGGTGAGGGATATTACCGTTGACGCAACGGATGTTGGCGTAGGGCTTATAGGCAATGCGCTTGTAGCCGGTTTGCGTGCTCAAATCGAGGCAACTGCTAAGGTTAATTTCGGTGTAGACCTAAACTTTGGTTTTGATGACTTAGTGACCGGCAAACCCATATTTGACAGGGTTCTAAATGTACTCGAAATCGTTAACAAAGTAGTCGATATCCTGAATGGCTTAAAATCCCTGTTTTCGTCTGATGGCGAAGGCGGTCCAAGTGTACCAGATGATATCAAAACCATGTTGCAGGATATCATCGATTGCGTTTGTGTTGAAAACAGCGGGGAATATCTTCTGGACTGTCCAGGGGATAAGAATCGCGCCTCTGTTTCCTACAGCGGCTCAGGTGTGGCGCTTCTGACCTCACAGGTTGATGCGTTGCATGCCCTGGTTAGTCAGATTCGCAATCAATCGTGCTCTATGCCTGAGCCGGTGGCGGCTGTCCCTGAGTTCTGGCAGGTTCGGATAGGCGCGGACCGTCCGCAGTTGATAGTCTTGTATGCGGAAGATTTAGGCGGCGGTAAGCTTGGCAGAACCAGATGGGCGGTTAGTGTGCCTCATTACTCATCAGGGCAGAATAGGATTAAGGCTCCTTCCTATCGGAAGGGGTCATGGGAAGGGATACTTACTCTTGCTGACAACTCGAAATTGATTGTCAATTGCTTCAGTCAGGGTGAAGCGGACAGGGTCATCAAGGCGTTTAGGTCATCTATTGACCCTGCCCAACTGAAGGGCTCTCACTACAAGATAGGACAGCGCAAGGGGCAACCGTTGAAAGAAGTGAAGGTTGTTCCTACTCTTGCGAAGTATTTTTCGACTGGGCAGCTTGATATGCTACCCGATTGGACTGTGTCACTACGAAGGAAATAGGAGAAAGAATGTCTAAGTATATAGGACTGCCTACAAAATGTAGGCGGTTGCCCTCTGATACCAGCAATCTAGAGCCACTGGCTTCATGGTCTAAGCGCAACAGTATTACGCCTAGTGGGGCTAGATACTGGCTTGGACGTAGGAGGGTAAAAGCGTGGAAGGTCGGCGGAAAGTGGTACGTTGACAGGCGTGTCAATATTCCGCGATAAGCCTAGCCAATATATCCCTAACATTCTCTTTACTGTACACAAAACAATCATCACCTGGAATCGGGACGTTCAGTGTTCCGTTCTCTGGGATTGTGGCGAGTAGGCGACAAACGGCTGTAATGAGTAGCAGCCTGTCAGAAGGTCTAAGGCGCTGCATTGAATCGCTAGTATAAGGCGTAAAATATCCCGGCAATGAATCAATCATGCCGGGTTGCATTGGTGTTGTGAGTCAGGCTGGCTAGGTGCGGCGAGGGTCTTAGGTTCGAGTTCCTACAAGACTTGCTGAACGGATTTTCTTGCCATTGGAGGTTTTCCCTACCAGCTTCCCGCCCTCTGTCGCATCCGCAACCTTGTCCGGAGCGCAGAACACAATCTGAGAACCGCCCCCTTCGAAATTGAGGCGAACTCTGGCAAGTCTGGGTTGATTTGCTCCGAAAACGAGTCCGGTGGTAGAGTTCGTTGCTTTTTTGATACCTAGCGTTGCAGCGATAGACGAGTATTTATTTGACTCGGCGCGCCAAGCTAGGTTGATTTTCTGTCCGGTCTGCACATAATAGACGTCAAGCGCCATTGAAATTACCTCCCTGAGAATGGTAGTGTTAACAAAAGTGTGAACAACTCTGAGAATAGCAGGCGCTATGGGAGGTAAACGTTAGGGGTAAAACTGATAATGCCGCCAGTGCTGGATACAGAGCAAATTAGCGTGGCAGAAAAAGTTACCTCGCCGGTTTCAGGGTCCGCCGTCACAGTGAATCTGCCCTGGTTAAGCTCTTCCGACAGCGATTGTTCTAGGGAGTTTGCTGCTTGAATTACCTCAGCAACTTGACGCTCTAGAGTTGTGCCGGTAGTCGTGATAGGTGCTGCCATGATGTTGCCTCCTAAAGTGGGGATATGACTGCCTGACAGCCTACCTAACGGCTGACAGGGCTGTCCAGAAAGACGGAACACAGGGATTAAAGTCAAAGCGGATTCGTTACGACTTTTGGTTTGTTGTTAGGCTACCAGGTTGCACTGTCTTTTTCCTGGCATTTTTGTATCAGGGAGCACATTTTGTCCAGGATTTTAGGGGAGTATTCAGCGCTCAGTGGAGCATTGTCGCCATACTCTCTTAAAACCGTGGGTCGGTAGGGGGAAATACCTATTTAGTCGGCGAACCGTTCACAGGTATAATTTAGTCGCCTAGCAAGGTTTACGGTCCTGAGCTAGGTGAGTGTGGCGAGGGTGTCTCCCAATTGCCTCTGGCTCTAGTGCGGAGCCACCCTGTCAAAACTTGATACTAAAAAGCTGACGCCTCTGGTTTGGAAGCGTCAGCCGGTTGTACATAGATTTGGAGATATATGTTAGCACGATTTGCGGGAAAAGTTTGGTTAAACGGTGAATTCGGTGTTTCCTGTGTTAAGGAACTGAAGCAGGAGTTGCCTTATGTCGCTCCTAGGACGCCTGCGCAGGAGGAACAGTCGGAATGGATAGGTAATGCGCTAGCACTTCATGGTGCTGAAGCGGTCCTAGACTGCTATGGCATTAGCTCGTCTAACCCCATTGGTTCATCTACCGTCTTTAACTCTCACAAGCGAAAAAAACGGGGCTCGTTGGGTATTTCTACCTATGGGCGTCGGCTAGTTAGGAATGCGTGTTGCTATCTAGAGCGCTCGATTGCTCGTGAGTGCTTGACCTTCGCGACTTTTACCCTGCCAGATGTGAGTAGGCTTGAGAGTCTTGCGATCGGTAGGCAATGGGCAGAAATCGTTAGGGTGTTCCTTCAGCGGATTCGACGCGGGCTGTTGAGCGCTGATTTGCCCGCCGAAATTGTTGGGGTAACTGAAATCCAGCAGGCTAGGGCTGAGAGGGACGGAATTCTAGCGCTGCATCTGCATTTGGTTTTCGTCGGTCGAAAGCCTCGCAGCGGTTGGGTCTATCCTCCATCCTGGTATCGTGCGGAATGGGTGGCGGTGATTTCGAGGTATCTTCAGCATTCTCCTGCTACCTATAATTGGACGGCTTGCGAGAATGTGCAAAGGGTCCGCTACTCCGCTGAATCCTACTTGGGCAAGTATATGAGCAAGGGTCTTAAGTCGGTCGGATGGGCAGAGTCAGAGTTCGGTGCTGAGTATCTGCCCAGTGCTTGGTACAGTTGTTCTAGCAGTCTTAGAACGAAGGTCACGACTAGGACTCGTTCATTGACGTCAGTCGGTGCTGAAGCCCTGGTTGAGCTATGCTGTGATTCAGCTTCCGAAGCGTTCATTTACCGGCGTCCTGTTCAGATTGTGTCTGATTCAGGGCGGCTGATAACGCTAGGATGGATGGGCAAAATTAAGCCAGGATGGATAGATATATTTACAGGTGATAGGGATGAGTATAACGATAGAAACGCTAATAGCAATGATTGGGGTATTGATTGGGGTGGGAGGGGTGATTGACTCAGCTATGCAAAGATACAGGAAAAGTGTAAATGCATCGTATGCGGCTGAGAGGGACTTTGCACATATTAGGCGAAATCAAGAGCAGTTCAAAGAGGGGTTTAGGCAGATACAGGATGAGGTTATTGATTTGAATGTTAAAGTGGCTGAGCTGAGAATGCAGGTTGCAATGATAGCGGAGGGAATGAAAGATGCAAAGTGAGAACGCAGTGAGAACGTCAAGATACCATTACCATGTACATGGCGCGATGAAAAAGCGCCTCAACATAGTTATACCGCCTGTCATTAATGATGGATATGCGTTTTATCATGAGCTATACGAGAGGTTGGATAGCGGGGAGTGGTGGCTGTGCGTGGCGTGCGGTCAGGGTGATGAGTCATGGTTTGAGGCTCAAATCTTGGGGATAGTAAATATCCTGGACGTGCAGAGCTACGCCTGCTATTGCCAAGGTGTATTGCGTCCTATCTATCTGAATGAGGTGGAATAATTGGACTCTTGCCCTTATGGTTCTGAACCAACTCCAGACGCGCCTGATAGCATTGGGATTGTGTACTTCTCTGACTTGGGATTACAAAATCCCTTGCCTCAGTTTCCGTTCAGTGACTATGACGGTCAAAATGTAAACGTGGATGGAACATGGTTAGCTGACCGGCTGTTGGATATGGCAGGGAATGCGGACCCTGAATACAACTTATTCCCGCTAAATGAGGCGAAAGATAAAATCGGTTTTTGTGAACAACCGCCAACAATTAATGATGTAGCGCAGGGTCTGCCTGAGTTCGTTAGACAGGCGGTTTTGTACACAATGCAGAGGCGTTGGGGGCGGTATTGTCAATGCTTGCCACCACCGAGACCGGCTCCGTGCTCTGACAGTCGTTATGCGGGTAGAGGGCAGTGCGAGTGTGCTGCTTATAGGTTCACGGTTAAAGCTACAGTCTCTAACCCTGTAAGGCAGCAGACCTTTACGCGCGATTCTAATCAGCTTAGGGGTCCAATCGAGTTCCTATGGGAGATTGGACAGTCATTCCAGAGCGGAGGGCAGACCTTCAGGTTTGTCGATTTCTCCTATAGGAGCGGTGCTCCTGGCTGTGGCGGCGTTGGGGTGACAGACTTATGGTCTACAACTGCCAGGGCTGACGCAATCTTGGATTTTGAAATCATAAGGCTGGAGAGACGGGACGGTTTGCCGGATAATTGCTGCCCATCCGCCGACCGCCCCCCAACGCCTGAACCAGACCCTTATACGCCTAACAACTCGATTAGATTTATAGATGCGGAGGACGATGATTTGAGCATCATTGTAATTCAGGGTGTTGCCGGTCCACAGGGTCCACAGGGTCCGCAGGGTCCGCAGGGTCCAGCCGGTCCAGCCGGTCCACAGGGTCTAGTCGGTCCAGCCGGTCCAGGCGGTCCAGAGGGTTCGCAGGGTCCGCAGGGTCCAGCCGGTCCAGGCGGTCCACAGGGTCTAGTCGGTCC
>CAZKTU010000348.1:0-5491 GCA_964555675.1 uncultured Oscillochloris sp. | reverse complement strand
ATGGGTGCGCCCCTACACGTGGCTGGGCTGGGCGCACACATGGGTGCGCCCCTACTCATAATGTACCTCCCGTGTTCTAGTATGGCCTCGAATGTCGCGCCGTGCAAGGGACAAACGAATGATGGCCCGCCGAGACAGCCGGGGGCGTATAATAGCCCCAACCAAGAGCCGGTGAGAGGAGAGCAGCGATGAGCACAGCGAGCGAGGCGACCCTGGTGCGGGGGGCCTGCCCCCACGACTGCCCTGACACTTGTGCGACGATCACCGAGGTGCGCGACGGGCGCGCCGTGAACTTTTATGCCGACAACGAGCACCCGGTGACCCAGGGCTGGCTCTGCGCCAAGGTGCGCCCCTACCTCGAGCGGGTCTACAGCCCGGACCGGCTGCTCTACCCGCAGCGCAGGGTCGGCCCCAAGGGCGCGGGCCGCTGGGAGCGGGTGAGCTGGGACGAGGCGCTCGCAGAGATCAGCGCGCGCTGGAAGACGATTATCGCCGAGCACGGGGCGGGGGCAATCTTACCATACTCGTACAGTGGGACGCTCGGGCTGCTGCAGGCCGGGGTCGTCGACGCGCGGCTGTGGGGGCGCATGGGGGCCAGCGGCCTCGAGCGGGCGATCTGCTGCGCGGGCTCGCACGCGGCGGTGGCGGCCACGCTGGGCGCGCGCCACAGCCCCGAGTACGCCGAGGTGCGCCACAGCAAGCTGGTGCTGATCTGGGGCCACAACCCGGCCAGCACCGGGCCCCACTTCATGCCCTTCCTGCGCGAGGCCCAGAAGGCCGGGACCCGTGTCGTCGTGATCGACCCGCGACGCACGGTGACGGCGCGCTCGGCCGACGAGCACATCCAGCCGCGCCCGGCCACAGACGGCGCCCTGGCCCTTGGGCTGATGCAGGTGATCTTCAGCGAGGGGCTGCACGACGAGCCGTGGCTCGAGGCCCACGGCCACGGCTGGCGCGAGCTGCGCGAGCGAGCGCTGGAGTACCCGCCCGAGCGGGTCGCGGCGATCACGGGGGTGCCCGCCGAGACGATCATCGACCTGGCGCGGCGCTACGCCACGACGAAGCCCGCCCTGCTCAAGACGGCCGACGGGGTGCAGCGCCACCAGAATGGCGGCCAGACCTTCAGGGCGCTGCTGTGCCTGCCCGCGGTGGTCGGGCAGTATGGGGTGCGCGGGGGCGGCCTGGCCTACGCGACCAGCGGCTACGTGATGTGGGACGGGGCGGCCATGGGCCACGCCGACGAGTGCCCGCCCACGCCGCGCACGATCAACATGAACCGCCTGGGCGCGGCCCTGACCGGCGAGGCGAGCGACCCGCCGATCAAGGCCCTGTACGTCTACAACGCCAACCCGGTCGGCTCGTCGCCCAACGCGGGCCTGATCGTCGAGGGGCTGAAGCGCGACGACCTGTTCACGGTGGTCCACGAGCAGTTCATGACCGACACGGCCGACTACGCGGACCTGGTGCTGCCGGCGACCACGCAGCTCGAGCAGGTCGACCTGCACCGCCCGTACGGCCACAGGAGCCTGCAGTACAACCACGCCGCGATCGCGCCCCTGGGCGAGAGCAAGAGCAACTGGGAGGTGAGCCGGCTGCTGGCGGGCGCCATGGGCTACGACGAGCCGTGGCTGCACGAGAGCGCCGAGGAGGCGATCCGCGGCGTGCTCGACGCCTCGCGGGCGAAGAACCAGTACCTGAGCGGGATCACCCTGGAGCGGCTACAGGCCGAGGGGACGGTGCCGCTGCACTTCACCCCCGAGACCGACGTGCCCTTCGGCGACCTGCGCTTCCCGACCCCCTCGGGCAAGGTCGAGCTGTACAGCGCGGCGATGGCGGCCCGCGGCCTCGACCCGCTGCCCGGCTACGAGGAGCCGGCCGAGTACGCGGCGGCCCGCGCGGGGGGCGCGGGCGACGGGCTGGTGCTGATCTCGGGCGCGTCGCACCACTTCGTCTCGTCGAGCATGGCCAACCAGCCCAGCCTGCGGGCGAAGGCGGGCGAGCCGTTCGTCGAGCTGAACCCCGCCGACGCGGCGGCCCGCGGCATCGGCGACGGCGACACGGTGGTGGTGGAGAACGGGCGAGGCTGGTGCGAGCTGCGGGCGGTGGTGACCGCCGACGTGCCGCCCGGGGTCGCGGTGGCGCCCAAGGGGCCCTGGGCCAAGCACTCGCGCAGGGGCCGCAACATCAACTGGACCACGCCGGACGCCCTGGCCGACCTGGCGGGCCAGAGCACCTTCCACAGCAATGTGGTGCAGGTGCGGCGGGCGTAACATTTCGTCCGACGGTTTACGCCAATTGTCCCTCGACGCCATGGCACGGATCGCGTACGATTCGCGCCATGGCAAACACAACCCTTGTGACTGGGGCGCCGAGCTGGCGAGCCGACCTGCGGGCCGGCTACCTGGCGATGCTGCCCCTCTGGCTGGGCGCGGCGCCCTTCGGGATCATCTACGCGGTCAGCGCCCTGGCCGCCGGGCTGAGCCCGGCCCAGACCCTGGCGATGTCGCTGCTGGTCTTCGCCGGGGCCGCGCAGTTCACGGCGGTGGGCATGATCGCCGCGGGCGCGGGGCCCCTGGCGATCACACTCACCACCCTGGTGATCAACGCGCGCCACCTGCTGATGAGCGCCTCGCTGGCGCCGCACCTGCGCGGGGTCGGCCCCTGGCGGCGCCTGCTGCTGGCCGCCCTGCTCACCGACGAGTCGTACGCCGTAGGCATGGCCCGCTTCCTCGAGGGGCGCGGCAGCGCCGCCTTCCAGATCGGCTGCAACCTGAGCCTCTACACCTGCTGGCCGCTCAGCACGATCATCGGGATCATGCTCGGGCGGGCCATCCCCGACCCGGCCTCAATCGGGCTCGACCTGGTCTTCCCGCTGACCTTCATCGGCCTGCTGGTGCCGCTGTTGCGCCAGCCGGCCAACCGACCCGCGGCGGCGATCGCCCTGGTCCTCACCATCGGCGGGGCCCTGCTGCTGCCCGGCAGCTGGTATGTGCTGCTGGCGGGGGCCGGGGCGAGCGCCCTGGGCGCGTGGCTGGCCCAGCGGA
Organism: uncultured Oscillochloris sp.; assembly: GCA_964555675.1. GTDB lineage: Bacteria > Chloroflexota > Chloroflexia > Chloroflexales > Chloroflexaceae > CAIWXH01. The sequence continues at coordinate 2,447 of CAZKTU010000348.1, read as the reverse complement.
GCAAAGGCGCCGCGGCGACCTCGGCCGACCCCACCCCCGGAGGCACACCATGATGCTCTGGCTAGCGATTATCGGCATGGCCGTCGCGACCCTGGCGACCAGAGCGCTGCCGCTGTTGCTGATGCGCGGCGAGCCGCCGGCCTGGCTCGGCCGCTGGCTGGGGCTGGTGCCCGTGGCCGTCTTCACGGCCCTGGCGATGCGCCCACTGCTGGTCAGCGCCGGCCCCAGCCCGCAGCTGATCGCCGGCGCGCCCCTGCTGGCCGGCCTGGTGGGCGCCCTGGCCGCCTGGCGCACCGGCAATGTGGTGATCACGATCGCCGTGGGCATGGCGGCCTACTGGCTGCTGCGATTCGCCGGCCTCGGGTAGCGCGCAGGGCCGCAACTGTGGGAAAATAGAGCGTGGCCGCGGCGACAACTTCGAACGTGAGGAGTACGAACGTGAGCGAGCTACGCCATGCTTTTGCCGAGGTCAACGGCATCAGGATGCATTATGTCACAGCGGGCCAGGGCCCGCTGGTCGTGCTGCTGCACGGCTTCCCCGAGTTCTGGTACTCGTGGCGCAAGCAGATCGAGGCCCTGGCCGAGCACTTCACCGTGGTGGCCCCCGACCAGCGGGGCTATAACGAGACCGATAAGCCGGACTGGGGCTACGAGACCGACGTGCTGGTGGCAGATGTGGTCGGCCTGATCGAGGCCCTCGGCTACGAGCGGGCCAGGGTGGTGGGCCACGACTGGGGCGGCGCGGTGGCCTGGGCGACGGCGATCGCCCGGCCGCACCGGGTCGAGCGGCTGGCCATCCTCAACACCCCCCACCCGGCCGTCTTCGCCGAGCACCTGCGCAACAACCCCGCCCAGATGCGCCGCAGCTGGTACATGGGCTTCTTCTTGCTGCCGACGCTGCCCGAGCTGGCCTTCAGGGCCAACGACTACGCCACGGTCGAGCGCGCGCTGCGGGCCGATACGCCGGCGGGCACCTTCAGCGACGACGACATCGCGGCCTACAAGGATGCGATCAGCAAGCCGGGCGCCCTGACGGCGGCGATCAACTGGTACCGGGCCGCCGGACGCCAGGGCACGCGCGGGCTCTTCGCGGGCACGGCGATGCGCTGCGAGGTGCCGACGCTGCTGATCTGGGGCGAGGCCGACCGCTACCTCGGCCCCGAGCTGGTCGAGGGCACACGGCAGTATGTGCCCGACCTGACCATCCGCCGCCTGCCGGGGGTCAGCCACTGGGTCCAGCAGGAGGCGCCCGACGAGGTCAATCGCTACCTGCTGGACTTTTTTTCCTAATAGAGACTCTGCTGCACGTGGTAGGCCAGGGCGATGGCGCGGATCTCGTCGCCGGCCAGGCCGGGGGCGGGCTCGCCGTGGGCCAGGTTGAGCAGCTCGTAGCGGGCGGCAGCCTCCATGTAGTCGATATAGTCGCAGGCGTGGCTGAGCGAGTCGTCGGAGCGGGCCATGACGCCGTGCTTCGACCAGACCACCAGGCGGCAGCGGCGCAGCTCGGCGGTGGTGGCGGCCATGAGCTCGGCCGAGCTGGGCACGCGGAAGGGCGCCACGCCCAGGCCCTCGGGCAGCTGCACGATCGCCTCGGGCTGCCAGCGCAGCAGGCGCCTGGTGAGTACCTCTGCGTCCTGGTAGGCCGGGATGTGGCTGAGGAAGGTCAGGTAGAGGGGCTGGGCGTGGACCACGGCCAGGAAGCTGGCCCCGGTGCGGGTGATCTGGTCCTGGTGGACGGCCAGGTGGGTGTTGAACTCGCTGGTCAGGCGGCTGAAGTGCCGGCCGGGCGCGGTGAAGAGCCGGCCGGTGGCCCCGCCTTCCTCGACGATCACGCAGCCCATGTTGCGCAGGGGCGCGCGCCTGATGTCGCGCAGGCGCCGGCCCGAGCCGGTGACCAGGAAGGCGGCGCCGGCTAGCTCGGGCACGGCCTGGGGCAGCTCGATCAGCTCCTCGTCGGGGAACCAGGGGCGCGGGTCGAGGGGCCAGCCGAGGTAGAGCGAGATATTGCCGGCGGCGCCCTCGGCGGCCTCGAGGGCCGTCAGGTGCGCGCCGACCTCGCCGAGCTCTTCAAGCAGGTCGTCGAGCGAGGGATGGTAGGTCATAGTCGCTGCTCCCGCCCTTGGGCGATGGGCCGTCCCGCGGGCGGGCGTGGCCCGCAGGTCCGGCGGCTGCCTTCGCCATACGCGCGGACGTGGCGCGCAGGCGTGGCAGGGATGATGTTTCACCACACTGCGTGTGCTGAGGAAGGGGTTTCGGGAAGGCATGGCCCTCCCGAAACCTCCCGCTAGCGGACCGCTAGCGGCCGTACAGCGGGCCGAAGCTGGCGCAGGCCCGGTAGTCGGCGCCCTCGGGGTCGGCGGTGCCGAAGGCGCTCCAGGCGCTGGGGCGGAAGAGCTGCTCGGCGGGCACATTGTGCATGCAGACCGGGATGCGCAGCAGGGCGGCCA
>CAZKTU010000347.1:0-5522 GCA_964555675.1 uncultured Oscillochloris sp. | reverse complement strand
GGGAGCGCGCTGCCAGAGCTTCGTCCTTGGTCCTTCGTCTTTGGTCCCGACTCTCTGCGAACATACAACGGGCCGTACCCGCAGCAAGGGCGCCGAGAGTCTAAACTCGGGAGACGACCATGACCCAGAATCTGCACCGCGGCCCCGTGCTCGCTGCGGGCGAGCCCCTCGCGACGGCGCGCGGCGTCGTCATCCTCATCCACGGCCGCGGGGCCAGCGCCGAGAGCATCCTGACCCTCGCGCCCGAGCTGGACGCCCCGGGCCTGGCCTTCCTCGCCCCCCAGGCCGATAACGGCACCTGGTACCCCTACAGCTTCCTCGCGCCCCTGGCCCAGAACGAGCCGTACCTCTCAGCGGCCCTCGCCGCCCTCGCGGCCCTGGTCGCTCACGTCGAGACCGCGGGCATTCCCGCCGAGCGGATCGTCCTGGCCGGCTTCTCGCAGGGCGCCTGCCTGGCCTCGGAGTTCGCGGCCCGCAACGCGCGGCGCTACGGCGGCCTGCTCGCCTTCAGTGGCGGCCTGATCGGCCCCGAGGGCACGCCCCGCGACTACCAGGGCAGCCTGGCCGGCACGCCCGCCTTCCTCGGCTGCAGCGACGTCGACGCCCACATCCCCAAGGGGCGCGTGCTCGAGTCCGAGGCCGTGCTCAGCGCCCTCGGCGCCGCGGTCACCGCGAAGCTCTACCCCGGCATGGGCCACACGATCAACCAGGATGAGATCGACCACGCCCGGGCGATTCTGTCCGCTCTTTGAGTGAGCCCCGTAGCCGCACCCCGGCCGGGTAGCCCGCCATCTTCGCTAGGTCGCCCACCAGGCGAATGACCGGCACCAGGGCTATGGCGTAGGCTCGCTCGTGGGGCGGACGGCCCCGCAGGCGCCGCCACAGGCGCCTGTAGGGCTCCCGCGTGTAGCCGGCGGCGCCAAGGGCCGCCAGGGCCGCCACGGGCAGCCGCGCCCAGGGCCAGCGGGCCGCGGCGAGCAGCAGCCCCAGCAGCGCGCCGTAGGCCCCGTAGCGGGCCAGGTGGCGCTTGCGCCACAGGTCGCCCACGCCGTCGCCCCTGGCGTAGAAGTAGTACTGGCGCGCGAAGGCCCGCAGCGAGCTGCGCGGCCGGAAGTAGATCACTGCCCCTGGCGCGAACGCGCGGCGGAAGCCGAGCCGCTCGGCCTCAAGGTCGAAGTAGAGATCCTCGCTGTGGCTCAGCCACTCGGGGAAGCCGCCGACCTGCTCCCATAGCGCCTTGCGGAAGGCCATGCAGTTGCCGAAGGGCAGAAAGCTGGCCGGGTCGATCTCGTCCAGGTCGCGGTAGTTGACCGCTCCCAGGGTCAGCTCGAACAGGCTCTGGGGCGCCGGTTGGTAGTAGCCGCCCACCAGGTCGGCCGCGCCCGCCTCGATCGGCGCGACGAGGTTGGCGAGCCACGCCGGGTCCAGGGTCAGCCCGGCGTCGGTGCAGGCGACGATCGCGCCGCGGGCCGCCCGCACGGCGTTGTTGCGCCCCGACGAGATGTTAAACCCGCCGGTGACCAGCCGGATGCGCCCGTCGCGCGCCGCGTATGCCCGCACGATCTCCGGCGTGGCGTCGCGGCTCATGCAGTCGTTGACCACGATCTCGTCGGGCGGCCTGGTCTGGGCCAGCATCGAGTCGAGCAGATGAGCGATATTGTCCGCCTCGTCGCGAACGGTGCAGACTAGCGAGATGGTGGGGCTCATGGCGTCACCGTGCTATCGGCGCCGGGGGCCGGGGCGGCCAGGGGCGCCTCGCGGAGAAGGCTCAGACGCAAAGCCAGGGCCACGCCGCCCGCGGCGAGGGCCGCCACCAGGGCGGCCAGGGCCAGCACGGCGGGCCAGGGCGCCCCGGCGCGGGCCAGCCCGAGGGCCCCGCCGAAGAAGCCGCTCGCCGCCCAGTCGCCGCCCCGCCCCAGGGGCAGGGCGTCGCGCCCCAGCAGGAAGGCGGCCATCGGCAGCTCCTCGAGCGCGCCCACGTCGCGGCCGATCAGGTAGAGGTCGTAGCGCACCGCCAGCAGGCTCGTCCAGGCGGCCAACAGGGCTGCCGCGCCCACCGGCAGCGACCAGTGCAGCCGGCGCAGCTCGGCCAGCACGGCCGCCAGGCCCAGGGCGCACCAGGGCGCCAGGACGGTCAGCCGGCGCAGGCCGAAGGCCCCGCCGCCGTGCCAGGTCGAGAGGGTCATGTTATAGAAGAGGTAGAGCGCGAAGCCCAGCCCCAGGCAGAGCCCCGCCCACGGTCGCCGCGCAGCAACCAGCCCCAACCCCAGCATGCCAACGAAATAGGCCGGCGTCCAGGGCAGCATGCCGTGCAGCGCCCCAAAGAAGAACGGCCCCACCACCGGCGCCCCCGGGGTGATAAAGCCCGTCCCCTGCGGCACCGTCAGCGGCGTGCCGAAGATCACCTGCCAGGCGAGCAGCTGCGGCGCCACCAGCGCCAGCCCGCACAATGCGGCCAGCGCCACCCCTAGCCCCAGCTCACGCAGACGCCTGCCCCGCTCGACGCCTCGCGCGCGCAGCGCCTCCACCAGTTGACGGGCCGCGCTCAGCGCCGCCGGCAGGAGCGCAAGGGCGCTCGTCCAGTAGAGCAGCGCGCTCAGGCCGCCCGCCGCGCCCAGGGCCGCCCAGCGTCGTGGCGAGGGGCGCTCTTCCAGGCGTAGCCAGGCCAGCACGAAGAGGGCCGCGGCCATGCCCGACAGCCCATGGGCGAAGCTGCCCTCGCGTAGGGCATAGTAGAGCGGGTTGGCCCCGAAATAGATCGCCAGGGCCGCCAGGGTAGCGCTGCCAGGCCCCGCCACTCGCCGGCCGATCCGGTACAGCGCCAGCAGCAACACTAACCCCCCCAGGGCCGTGACCAGCATGGTCAGGGCCACATAGGGCAGCGAGTAGCCGTCGGCCGGCCAGTACCCCCCCGGGCCGTAGCGCACGAACAGGTCGGCCACGGCGAAGCCCGGCAGCCAGAGCAGCCCGGGGCCGATCGAGAAGGGGTTATGGTACATCCCGGTCGCCGCGACCCGCAGCTGCTCGAGGTTGCGCGGGGCGTGGGGGAAGGGCATCTCACTATACTCGTTGGCGAAGTTCAGGTCGCCGTCGAGGGCCAGCGAGCGCGTGTAGGCGTAGTAGCCGGTGCCGTCGCTGGCCACCCAGGGCGCGAAACCGATCGCGAACGAGACGGCCCACGCCGCGCACAGCCAGCCAATCGCGCGCCGGTCGTCCTCGGGCCGCAGGGCCGGAATCGCCCGGGCCAGCCGCGCCAGAGCCAGAGCCAGGGCCACAGCGCCCGCGCCCACGGTCAGGGCCCAGGCCAGCGGTAGCCTCAGCTCGGGCCAGGCCCATGTCACGGCCGCCAGGAGCGCCAGGGCCGCCAGGGCCGCCAGACCCGGCCAGGGCTGCCGCACGCCGGCCAGAGCCACCGCCCCCGCCACGAGCGCCAACCCGATCGGCAGCCCAGGGAAGACCAGCGGTTCGTCCAGCAGGCCCGCGGCCCCACCGCCCGCCAGGGCCCGTAGCTCGACCCGGTCGAGGACCAGGCCCAGCGCCCGCGGGTCGCCCGGCAGGCTCAGGGGCGTCGCCGCCAGGGCCACGCGCTGCTCGCCCGGGGGCAGCAGCAGCGTGTAGACCCGAAACTCGGGCGCAAGCGCGAACGCCCCCAGGGGTTGGCCGCCCGCCTGCAGCGCCAGGGTCGAGGGCTGGCCGTCGGGGCCGTTGGGAGCGAGTAGATGGAGTCGCAGGGCCGCCGGGGCCGGGGCGGCGCGCAGGCGCAGCTCGGCGGCGGGGCGCGACCAGCGAAAGCTGCGGGCGCCGCCGTCGGCGCTCAGCTCGCGCCCGTAGAAGCCGGCCACATACCCCTCGTCGAGGGGCGCGCCGATCTCGATGGCCTGTCGCCCGCGCGCCTCGCGCTGCCAGGCCGCCCCCAGGAGCAGGGCCAAAGCCAGGAGCAGCCAGCCCGCGGCCGCCCGATAGGGTGTAGCAAATAGCCTCATGCGAAGCTGCATTATACCAGAGGACTGTGCTACAATCGCGCCTGAGCTGATTGGCAGAGCTTGAGCGATTTACCACCGCGTTCCCCGCGGCGCCAACAACAGAGGGACACCGTACCATGGCCAAGCCCCAGGCCAAGGCCGCCAAGCTCGGGCGCAACGACCCGTGCCACTGCGGCAGCGGCAAGAAGTACAAAGACTGCCACCTGCCGATCGAGGCTGAGGCCCGCACCGAGCAGTTGCGCCTGCGCCAGGCCCAGGACACCCTGCTGCCGCGCATCATCGAGGCCGCCCAGGCCCAGCCCGAGCAGATTCCCGCCGCCTTCGAGCGCTTCTGGCAGGGCCGCTACCAGCTCGACCAGATGGACGAGCTCGATACGGCCGAGGATCGCGGCGCCGAGCGCTTCCTCACCTGGTTCGCCTTCGATGTGCGTCAGCCCGACGGGCGCACCCTGGTCGCCCAGCTCGCCGAGGCCGAGGCCTTCGAGGCCGACCCCTACGAGCGCCGGCTGCTCCAGGCCTGGCGCGAGGTGCGCCTGCGCCCCTATCTGGTCGAGGAGATCCAGAAGGGCCAGGGTGTGACCGCGCGCGACCTGCTGGCCGGCGATGTGCGCCAGATCGCCGACTACGGCGCCTCCAAGCGGCTCGCGCCCGGCGAGGTGGTGGTCGGCCACCTGGTCCCCGCCGACACCGCCCCCGGCGCCGAGGCGCCCACCTACTACCTGGCCGGGGCCGCCGCCCAGCTGACCGACGACACGGCCGAGAAGCTGGTCGAGTTCGCCGAGCTGCACCTGGCCGACCTGCGCCGCACGGCCCCCGCCGCCGACTGGGCCGACCTGATCGACGAGCGTAGCGAGGTGCTCAACCACTTCGTCACCGCCCTGCCCACAGAGGTCCGCGACCCCAATCTGCTCGAGCGCATCATCAGCGACGGCCAGATCGCCCTCAAGCTCACCGCCGAGAGCGTGGCCTCCCTGCTCGGTCGCCCGGCCCCCACGCCCCCCGAAGAGCCGGTGGAGGAGACAGCCGAGGAGCCGCCCCGCAAGCCCGAGGCCGAGTAGTCGGCGCCCCTGCCCGACAGATTGGAGACGCGAAGAGGGCCTGGCGTTTGCCAGGCCCTCGCGCTTCCCCCCCGGGAATGTGTTCCCCCCAGGCCGCCAGCCGGCTGGGCTGGGGGCCGGCGGGGGGCTGAACCATGCGAGGGTCTCTCCCAAAACCACTCGCGGCTCGCGCCCCCCGCCTGTCGGGCTGCTCCGGTAATCCCAATCCCGGCGCCTCAGCCCGCGGCCGATCCGGCGTGCTCAATGTCCCCCACTAGCGCGCTGTCAGATCTACGCTAAGCATAGCGCTTCGACACCCTATCGTACAAGCCCTGGGGGTAACAAGGCCGTCAGAAACGGCTATCGAATTTGTCAGCTTGGCATCAGATCGAGGGCCGCAAAGGCCTGTTACATCAAGTCTCGCTTGATAGTGTGCATGAGCGGGGAGGCTCGGAGGGGCCGCAGGCCCCTTCGAACAAACCTATGCGCACGAACAAACAGG
>CAZKTU010000346.1:0-5565 GCA_964555675.1 uncultured Oscillochloris sp. | reverse complement strand
GAATGGCGCAAGCGCAGCTTGCGCCATTCAGCGTAAAAACGCCTCGTGGAGGCCGCCGTCGACGCTGATCACCTGGCCGGTGGTCTGGGACAGGCGCCGGCTGAGCAGCAGGAAGACCGCCTCGGCCTGGTCGGCGGGGGTGATCGGCCGCTTGAGCAGGGTGCGGTCGGCGTAGAACTGGGCCAGCCTGGCGGTCAGGGCCTCGCTGGGCTCGTCGTCGCTGTAGGCGAGCTTGTACTTGGCCAGCGAGGCGATCACCCGCTCGCGCGGGAACATGCCGCTGCCCTGCACCACCGTGGCCGGGGCCACGCCGTTGACCCGCACCAGGGGGGCCAGCTCGACGGCCAGTTCGCGCACCAGGTGGTTGGCGGCGGCCTTGCTGGTGTCGTAGGCCAGCGAGCCCTTCTTCGGCACCACAGCGTTGACCGAGGTGGTCAGCACCAGGTTGGCGGGCAGACCCTGCTCCTTCCAGAGCTGGGCGGCCTCGTCGGCCACCAGGTAGAGGCCGGTGACATTGATCGCATAGGTCAGGGCCCACTGCTCGTCGGCGATGCGGCCGGCCGTGTCGGGCGAGACGAAGATGCCCGCGGTCACCGCCACCGCGTCGAGGCCGCCGTAGGCCAGGGTCAGCTGGTCGAGGGCCGCCTTGATGCTCGCGCGGCTGGTGATATCGCCCTGCAGGCCGATCGCCGGGCCGCAGCTCGAGATGCCGCTGCCGGCCACGCCGATGCCGAGGCCGTGCTTGCTGGTCAGGGCCTCGGCGGTGGCCTGGGCGGCCGCGCCGTCTTTGTCGATACAGACGATATGGGCGCCCTCGCGGGCCAGGCGCAGGGCCACCTCGCGGCCGATGCCGCTGCCCCCGCCGACCACCGCGATCACCTGGCGGGCCAGCTCTTGCTCGGGGGGCATGCGCTGCAGCTTGGCCTCCTCGAGCAGCCAGTACTCGATGTCGAAGGCCTCTTGCAGCGGCAGGGCCGTATACTCGTCGATCGCCTCGGCGCCGCGCATCACCTCGACCGCGCAGTTGTAGAACTCGGCGGTGACCCGCGACTCGCTCTTGTCTTTGCCCCAGGCCACCATGCCCAGGCCGGGGATGAGGATGACCGTCGGGTTGGGGTCGCGCATCGCGGGCGAGTTGGGGTGTTTGTGGGCCGCATAATAGGCCGCGTAGTCCTGGCGGTACTGGGCCAGCCCGGCGCTCAGCTTCGCCTTGAGGGCGGCGAGGTCCTCGGCCTGGGGGTTCCAGTCGACATACAGCGGCTTGATCTTGGTGCGCAGGAAGTGGTCGGGGCAGCTCGTGCCGAGCTCGGCCAGGCGCGGGGCGTCGTGGCTGTTGACGAAGCGCAGGATGCTCGCGTCGTCTTGCACGGTGCCGACGAAGCGGCGCTGCTGGCTGACCTGGCCGCGCAGCCAGGGCAGGATGGCCGCCAGGACGCCGTGGCGCTGGGGCTGCGCGAGGGGCTGGTACTTCTGGCCGCCGAAGGTCTGCTCGCCCTTGTCGCGGGCCTCGATATAGCGGGCGGCCCGCTCGATCAGCTCGAGGGTCAGCTCGTAGCAGGCCTTGTCGTCGTCGGCCCAGTTGATCAGGCCGTGGCTGCCCAGGATCACGCCCTTCGCCGTGGGGTGCTGCCGGCAGACCTCCTCGAGCTTCAGGCCCAGGTCGAAGCCCGGGCGCTGCCAGGCCGTCCAGATCACCTCCTCGCCGTAGATCTCGCGGGTCAGCCGCTCGCTGTTTTTGGCGGCGGCGATCGCGATCACGGCGTTGGGGTGCATATGGTCGACGTGGCGGGCCGGCACGAAGGCGTGCAGCGGGGTGTCGATCGACGAGGGGCGCGGGTTCAGGTTGTAGGTCGCGTGGCTGTAGAGGGCCACCATCGCGTCCTCGATCGCCGTCTTGGGGCCGCGCTCGGGCGCCCGGTGGTAGTGGGCCTGCAGGCCGCGCAGCTTGTCCATATAGAGGGACGAGAAGTTCTCGCGCTTGCTGGTGCGCAGGTCGCCGCCCGAGCCCTTGACCCAGAGCACCTCGACCTGCTCGCCGCTCAGCGGGTCGGGCATGGCCAGCTTCGACGAGGTGTTGCCGCCCCCGGTGTTGGTGATGCGCTGGTCCGACCCGAGCAGGTTCGAGCGGTAGACCAGCCGGGCCACAGGATCGAGCCGGGCCGCTGCCTCGTCGTCCCACCCGTAGGTCACGTGCGCGAACGCAGAATGGTCGCGGGCCATGGGCTCCCCCTTTATGAAATGCTTTCGAGTGCGCGCGATTTCGCTGGGCTTACTATAACACGCCTTCTTTGGGTGTCAAGACATTCAGTAGGGAATTGTTGCGTTTGGATTTCGATAATGCTCACATTGGCGTCGATTGGGCGAAAGATTGCCGAAAGGAAGCGAAAAACAACCGCTGGTCTTTGTCGGGCTTTTGTTTCATTGAACTTTCGGGCGGAGTTTGTTATACTGCGACGAACCGGCCTTGACCGGCGTGGCCGACCCACCCGGAGCGAGGAGAAACCCCATGGCCCAGCTTGAACAGGTGATCCCTCCGGAGCGGCGCCGCGAGCAGCTGCTGGCCTACCTGAGCACGCGCGACCGCGCCGCTGTGGCCGAGCTCAGCCAGATGCTCGGGGTCTCAGAGGTGACGGTGCGCAAAGACCTCGACGCCCTCGAGGCCCAGGGTCTGCTGCTGCGCGTCCACGGTGGGGCCATGGCCTCGGGCCGCGGCCGCCTCGAGCTGCACTTCGCCACCCGCGAGCAGGATCGCCTCGACGAGAAGCGCCGCATCGCCCAGGCCGCGGCCGCCTTGGTCCACTCCGGCCAGCGTATCTTCCTCGACGGCAGCACCACGGCCCTGCAGGTGGCCCGCCTGCTGAAGGACCGCGAGGACCTCACCGTGGTGACCAATGGGCTCTACACCGCCCTCGAGCTGAACTTCAGCGCCGGGATCACCACGATCGTCGTCGGCGGGGCCATGCGCCACCGCTCCAGCTCCCTGGTCGGCGGCCTCAGCGCCGACCTGCTGCGCCGCCTGCGCGTCGATATCGGCTTCTTCGGCGCGCCCGCCCTCACCGGCCAGGACGGTCTGATGGAGGCCGACCTCGAGGAGACCCAGCTCAAGCAGAGTATGGTGCGCATCTCGGCCGTGGTCGTCGGCATCGTCGACTCGAGCAAGTTCGGCCGGACGGCCCTGAGCGTGTTCGCCCTGCCCAACGAGATCGACCGCGTGATCACCGACGACGCCGCCCCCATGACTGTGGTCGAGCAGCTGCGCGCCCAGGAGGTCACCGTCGATCTTCGCTAGTACGCGTCGGCAGAAATACGTTTTTCACCACGAAGACCACGAAGCGCGCGAAGATCTGATGTACTCCCTGTGCCTGGCCTCTGTGCCCGAGCAGAGCCTCTCCCTCGCCTTCGTGATCTTCGTGCCCTTCGTGGTAAAACCTCTCGCGATGAAGGCCGAGCGGTACCAGGCGCCGCCCTGGAGGAGGAACCATGGCCCTGCCCCACGACTATGCCGAGCGCGTCTACGCCGGGGTTCTTGGCAAGCTGATCGGCGTCTACCTCGGGCGCCCCTTCGAGGGCTGGAGCTACGAGCGGATCATGGCCGAGCTCGGCGAGATCTGGTACTACGTCCACGAGCGCCGCGGCGTCCCCCTGATCGTCACCGACGACGACGTCTCGGGCACCTTCACCTTCCTGCGGGCCCTGCCCGACTACGGCAACAGTCGCGCGCTCACCCCGCAGCAGATCGGCCAGACCTGGCTCAACTATATTATTGAGGGCCGCACCATCCTCTGGTGGGGCGGCCTCGGCAACTCGACCGAACACACCGCCTTCCTGCGCCTCAAGCGCGGCATCCCGGCCCCCGAGAGCGGCAGCATCGCCCGCAACGGCAAGCTCGCCGCCGAGCAGATCGGGGCCCAGATCTTCATCGACGGCTGGGCCATGGTCGCCCCCGGCGACCCCGAGCTGGCCGTCGACCTGGCCCGCCGCGCCGGCTCGGTCAGCCACGACGGCGAGGCGCTCTATGGGGCCCAGGTGCTCGCCGCGATGGAGGCCCAGGCCTTCGTCGAGCCCGACCTCGGGCGTCTGCTCGATACCGCCGTCGCCCTTATCCCCAGCGATTCGACCATCTACCGCCTGATCGACGATCTGCGCGGCTGGCGCGCCGCCGAGCCCGACTGGCGCGCGACCCGCGCCCGCATCGCCCAGCGCTACGGCTACGATACCTACGGCGGCAACTGCCATATCGTGCCCAACCACGCCCTGATTATGCTCGGCCTGCTCTATGGCGAAGACGACTTCCAGCGCTCGCTGATGATCGCCAACACGGCGGGCTGGGACACCGACTGCAACGCGGGCAACCTGGGCTGCCTGCTGGGCATCAAGAACGGCCTGGCCGGCCTCGCGGGCGGCCCCGACTGGCGCGGGCCCGTCGCCGACCGGCTCTACCTGCCCACAGCCGACGGCGGGCGCGCGATCACCGACGCGGCCCGCGAGACCTACGCGGTGGTCAATATCGGCCGCGCCCTGGCCGGCGCCCCGCCCCTGGCCCCCAAAGACGGGGCCCGCTTCCACTTCGAGCTGCCCGGCAGCGTGCAGGGCTTCCTCGCCGACGAGAGCCCCGACAGCCGCGGCACCCTCGAGCTGCTCAACCTGCCCGGCCACAGCAAGCTCGGCGAGCGCAGCCTGGCCCTACGCTGCCACGGCCTCGCGCCCGGGCGGGTCGCCCGCGCCACTACGGCGACCTTCATCCCGCCCGAGGCGATCGCCATGCCCGGCTACAGCCTCTACGCCTCGCCCACCCTCTACCCCGGCCAGACCGTGCGCGCCGCTCTCGCCGCCGACGCGGCCAACCCCGGCCCCCTGGCCTGCCGCCTGTTCGTGCGCGTGTATGGCGCCGGCGACCGCCTGGAGACAATCTACGGCCCCGAGGCGACCCTGGCCCCCGCCGCCGAGCACAGCTTCGCCTGGACCATCCCCGATATGGGCGGTCGCCCGATCGCCGCCGTCGGCCTCGAGGTGGCGGGCCTGCCCCACGGCGCCGGCACGCTCTACCTCGACTACCTGACCTGGGACGGGCCGCCCGATGTGTTATTCTGCCGCCCGGCCGAGGGCGGGAGCATGTGGCGGCGGGCCTGGGTCCTGGGCGTCGACGAGCTCGACCCCCAGTGGCCCGAGACCTATCGCCCGGTGCAGAACGCCGGGGTGGGCCTGCTGACCCAGGGCACCCGCGAGTGGACCGACTATTGCGTCGAGGCCCAGGTCAGGCCCTACCTGGCCGAGGCCTGCGGCATCGCCGCCCGCGCCCAGGGGCTGCGCCGCTACGTCGCCCTCACGCTGGCCCACGACCCCGCGGGGCGCGGCGAGCTGCGCTTGCAGGCCCGCGTCGGCGACGAGCTCAGCGGCGTAACCGCGCCCTTCGCCTGGGAGACCGGGCGCACTTACGCCCTGCGCCTGGAAGTACAGGGGCGGCGCGCGCGAGCCTGGATCGACGGCGCCCCCGTCGCCACCTTCGACGAGCTGCCGGCCACCCTCGCGGGCGGCGCCGCGGGCATGCTCTGCGAAGAGGGCTGC
>CAZKTU010000345.1:0-5592 GCA_964555675.1 uncultured Oscillochloris sp. | reverse complement strand
GTCAGCGCCAGTGGCGTAATCTGCCAGGACAGGCCCCACTTGTCCTTGCACCAGCCGCACGCACTCGCTTGGCCGCCATTCCCGACGATCGCATCCCAGTAGCGGTCCGTCTCGGCCTGGTCAGCGGTTGCGACCTGGAATGAGAATGCCTCAGTCTGCTTGAACGCGGGGCCGCCGTTGAGCCCAATGCACGGGATACCCATCACGGTAAACTCGACCGTTTATACATCCCCTTGCTTGCCCGATGGAAAGTCGCCCGGGGCGCGGTGCACCGCCGTGACCGACGAAGCGGGAAACGTCTCGGCGTAGAAGCGCGCGGCGTCTGCGGCATCCCGGTCGTACCACAAGCAAACCCTGTTCTTGGCTGGCTGTTCCATGTGTATTCTCCGTTTCGCCCGCAGGAGTGCTCTCCCAGGGGCATGGTCACCGCGAGAACGCAGCGTCACTCGCACCACATAGTCGACCGAGACTCTGCAATTTCGACCGTGCGCCGGGAGTCATCCGAGGGCGCTTTCGTCTGTTCAGGAGCGCATACTCGCCTCGTTGAAGCGACACTACGCTTCGGGTACCGAAGCCGTATGATGTAACGCCTCGAATGGTGCGACGGTCACCAGGTTCCTGGCCACCGCGGCGAGCTCCGCATCAAGCGTGATCAGCGCGTCCGCTTGCAGCTGGGTAAGCGCGACGTACTCGGCGTCGAACGTGTCCGGCCAGCCGAGCTGGTCGGCGATCGTCCAGGCGACGCTCTGGAGCACGCGGTCGCCGAGCAGTCGAATCTGGAGGCCGCGCACGTAAGTGAGCTGTTGATCGGCCTCCTGCCTGGTGAGCTCCCCGCGACACACCGCCCGGTACAGCAGCGAGAGCAACTGCGAGCGCAGCAGCGTCGGGGCCACAAGCTGGTGCCCGGCGGCGATCACCGCCCCTCTTGTGCCAGCCGGGGTGCCACGTCCGGCCCGATCACGTACCTGGGCATGGGATCTCCTCATCACACGCAGTGCGCTGCGGCCGACTCTCGTCTCGTGGCCTCGGCTCCGTCACGGCTGCGACGCGTTGTCGCAGCAGCGGCTCACGGGCCCCAGTCGCGTCCAGCCCCCGTGCGTGCGCTCTCGTTCGGCGTAGAGAACCGACCACAGCGCGCCGGCCTCGCTCGTCGCGCCCGCGAGATAGCCGACGACCTCCCCATGCTCCTCTACAATGAGGACGAGGTACGCCCGGTTGTCGAGCAGGTCCCTGAAATACTGCTGGCCGTGCTGCTTGCCCAGTCCTACCCATAAAAGGGTCTTACGACCGGGAATGTGCGATATGGTCTGCTAGCCAGGTCTTCGGTTACATTCTCCTCGTCAGGAAGCGAAAACAAAGAGCCCGCAGCCATTCGACCGGCTGCGGGCTCTCTCTATAGCAGTAGCGTAGATGTGTAAAGGGTTCTTTTGACTATGACCCAGTGCCGCTTCTAATTTCACGGAGAATAGCCTCGACTTGCTCCGGTGACTGGCCATGGCGGGCAAGTACTTGAGCAGTCAGGTCTAACACCCGGTCAGCAAAGCGTTGTGCAAGGTCCTGACGCAAGCCTTGGCCAATATAGAGCTTTACCAGAGCGTCAACCGACATATCACGAGCCGCTGCGATATGCTCAAGGTTCTCGTACGTGTCAGTTGGAACCTTCAACTGGACAGTTGTGCTCAGCCGCGGGCGCAGCTTCAGCTCAGTTGGAAACTCAGGCTGACTCATATAGTTTCCTTTCGGCACGCGTTGCCGGCCGTGCTGAAATTATTCGTGTTCGGTCGCCTCGCTCAGCATAGACCACAAGCAGGAGGCGCAGCGAGACAGAGTAGCCCAGGATAAAGTCACGCTGTTCTTGCACTCCGGCTGGAGTGGCATCGCCATACTGGTAGAACGGGTCGAAGAAGACTTCCGCGGCTTCTTCAAAGATCACGCCGTGTTGCACTTGGTTAAGCCGGGCTTTCTCGTCATCCCACTCGAACACGACGCCTTGAAGCGAGAACACGATGTCCATCAGAAGCTCGCTGGAGTGGCTTACGCTGTGCGCATGATACCACATTGCCCCCTGACGCCTCCCGCTGAGATCATCAGGAGAAGCTATGGTTGAGTCGTGTTGGGCGACCAGGAACTCTTTCCAACTCCCAGCAGGAAGGCAGTCCTAGCCGAGCATAGCGCGCATTCCCATGCCTTGCCTCACAATTCCTTGCGTCGGTTTGATCTGCTACTGGTCATTGTTGGGCCGCGGAGAGCCAGCGTAGGATGATGTCCGCCCCCGGTTTGGAATGGTCTTACTACCTACACTCCTCACAGTGGGCTGCCGACGTGGGGCAGCCGCAGGCCTGCCAGAAAGGCGTCTACCAGCTCAGTTTGGCGCTCGCTCGGCGTCGTCTCGACGGCAGCAGGCAGCGCCTGCATAATCTCCTCGCGCCGGTCACCACAACGCTTCACCAGCACCCCAATCTGGCGCATCGTCGTCGCTTCGGCCTCCAGCTCGGCCCGTGTGATCGGCTGCGGGTGATGCCCCGCGATATAGTGGTCGACATCCAGGGCCAGCAGCGTATCGAGCAGTGGAAAGAGACCAGCCGTGGTCAGCCGACGCGCCCCGTGGTAGATGTCGTCGTAGATTGCGTCGCCGATGAAGGCTACCCGCTCCTGCGGCAGATAAACCAGAATACCATCGGGACTGTGGTCACCGCCGAGCGGGGCGAGCCGGCAGGTGATACCGCCGAGGTCCAGGGTCATCTCGCCGGCGAAGCCGATCTCGGGCACGCGCACGACGCGGGTGGCGGGGTCGGGCAGTTCCAGCTTCAGCATGTCGCGACAGAAGGCGATCTCGCGCCCGTCAGCGACGCGCTCGTCGAGGGCGGCGTCGCTCCAATCGAAGTGGGCTAGCCGGCGCACGATCCGCTGCGTCTCAGCCCCGGCCAGCAGCGGCGCCACGAAGGCTGCCCCGCCGAAGATGTGATCCCAGTGCCAGTGGGTGAGGGTCACAAAGCTGGGCGCCGGCAGACCGTGGCGCTCCAGCTCGGCATGGAGCAGCCGAACGTGGGCGGCCGAGTTGCCCGCCTCGATCACCAGCGTGCTCCGCTCGCCGATCACCACACCGATCGCGGGGCGGTCCGTGGTGTAGACCGGGTTCATCCACCAGACCCGCGGCGTGAGCTGCCGCAGCTCGTGCGTGGTCGGGTACGCTTCGAGATCCATCAGTTGGCTCCTTGCAGTTGAGGGATACCATCAGGACCGCGGGGGCTGGCGCAGCAGTTCCATGAGCATCTGCACCACGCCGCCGGGTGGCGGCTGAATGACCACGCCTTTGTATGGGCTGAGATACTCCGCCATCGTAAGGTCGAGCGAGCCGTGCAGGCAGGTGAAGAGCACCAGGCTGAGCCCGTGGGGCTCTATACCGGGAAGCAGCCCGGCCGCCTGACAGGCCGCCACGGGCGGGACGAGTATCTCTTCGTACAGCCGGTCAATCGCCTGATCAAGCCGGGTGTGGCTCTCGTTGCCCAGGTTCGGCCGCACGATCAGGGCGTAGCGGTGGGGTGCCGAGAGGGCATGCTGCTGAAAGCTTTGCACCAGCGCCCCCAGTCGGGTCCAGGGGTCACCCGCACCGCCCACGGCTATCTCGATGGCCTGGCGCAGCTCCTCGACAAAGGCCAGGGCGACCTCGCCCAGTAGCGCATCTTTGTCAGCGAAGTGGCGATAGACGGTGGTCTGGGTGACGCCGATGCGTTGCCCGACGGCGCGCAGCGTGACGGCGCTCGGCCCCTCGGTGTCGAGCAGCCAGGTCGCGGCACGCAGCAGCGCCCCCCGCGTATCGGGCCGTACAATTAGTTTAGGGGCCATTGGTCGCTCAGTCATGGTGCACCTCCCACGGTTGACAACCAGACTCTACCATGATATGTTTACTACGTCAACTATGTTTACCACGTCAACAATATAGTGACAAGGAGACGATAGCAATGGACTGGTTGTTCTTAGTCGGCGCCGGACTTGCGGAGGTGGGCTTCACCACGATGATGAAGCTGTCGGAGGGGTTCAAGCGGCTCATCCCGGCGCTGCTCTTCTTCGTCTTCGCGCCGCTGAGCTTCTGGATGCTTGCCACGGCGATGCAGACGATCCCGCTGGGCACGGCCTACGCCGTCTGGACGGGCATCGGCGCCGTGGGTACGGCGCTCGTCGGTATCCTGTTCTTCGGCGAGTCGGCCCGGCCACTGCGGCTGGCGCTGCTCGGGGTGCTGGTAGCCGCGATCGTCGGGCTCAAGCTGGTCGGCTAGCACAAGAACCTAGGAGGTAGCACGATGGCCTGGCTCATTCTGGTGCTGGCGGGTCTGTTCGAGATCGGCTTCACGCTTAGCCTGAAATACTCGGAGAACTTCACGCACTTCTGGCCCTCGGTGTCGTTTCTGCTTTGCGCCGGGCTCAGCTTCGGTCTGCTCACCAGAGCGATCAAGGAGATCCCGTTGGGCACGGCCTACGCGGTTTGGACGAGCATCGGTGCGGTGGGCACGGCACTGATGGGGATCCTGCTGTTCGGCGAGCCAGCAAGCGCGGGACGGCTGGCACTGCTGCTGGTCATGGTCGGCGCGGTGGTCGGGCTCAAGCTGATCGAGGGCAACGTCAAAGCGCCTGTGAAGCCCGCCCCCACCTCCGACACGCGCCGGCCGGCGTGAGACCCGGCCAGGAGGTAGGAGGCAGGGGGCTGACTTCCGGGCGCACTCCTTGCCTCCTACCGATGACCCCTCGACGCCGTGGTATGGCATTGGCGACGCGTCACTGCCTCGCCTCACCTCGACATCCGTACACACCGCTATAGCGAGCGGTGGAGATGTGAATGCGAGCAGTATTGCAGCGAGCGTCAGGGGCGAGCTGACGGGAAAAGCACAGTCGAGATGATGCACCGTGATGCCGGTGACGCGGGATACGACGCAATCACCAGCACGCCCTCGTTGTGAGCAAACGCCTGCTGGTAAGGGATCTTGGTCACATTGCCAGATTCAGGGAACAGAGAGATTTGCGAGCGCACAGCCTATTCGCTGGTTGTATGATCCGTACGGCAGGGCAGCAAGCTCAGTGTTGTCCTGCCGTACGGCTCCTCACCTACGCTCAGGGCTGCGCGGGGCGATCTTCGCCGCGGCAGGCAGTCGAGAGCTCACGGCCGCTTGCCGCCCGCTGGCGCCCTGCCCCACGGGCGAGGCCCGCATCACTCCTGGCTTCCGGCTCACGGCCCGGCACATCGTCCACGCCGTGGGCCCGGTCTACAGTCGCTCCGATCCCGCCGGCTCAGCCCGGCTACTGGCCAGCGCCTACCGCAGCAGCCTGGCCCTGGCAGCGCAGCACGGCCTGGCCAGCGTGGCCTTCCCCAGCATCAGCACCGGCATCTTCGGCTACCCGCTCGAGGACGCAGCCGGCGTGGCCCTCGGGGCGGTGCGCGAGGAGCTGGCGGCGGAGAGCGGCGTGACTCTCGTGCGTTTCGTGCTTTGGGGGCGGGAGAGCTACGCGGCCTACGAGCAGGCGGCGGTGAGGCTCGGGCTGGCGCCAGTGCAGGCGTAGCCGACATGGTGATTGGAGGGAGACGACCATGGCCGCACG
>CAZKTU010000344.1:0-5594 GCA_964555675.1 uncultured Oscillochloris sp. | reverse complement strand
CCCACGGCCACGCCGCTGTAGCGCATCTGGGCCAGCTCGGTCAGGGCCTCGTCGCGCCGCCGATCCGAGCGCTGCAGCGCGTTGTAGGCCGCCTCGCAGCGACGCGCCAGGACCTCCTGCGGCTGCCCGACCGAGGCCCCCAGGTGGTTGAGCAGGGCGGCGTGCCGGCGCGAGGGGGTCTGGTCAGCCAGGGCGGCCACCACCTGCTGAGCTGTGGCGATCCCCCCGCCGCCGAGCGGCACGCCCTGGCGGGTCAGGAGAAAGGACCACTCGTCCCTGAGGGGCCCCGCGGGCAGATCTGCCACGACCCGCTCGAGGGCCGGTCGCAGGCCGGCCCCGCCCCGCAGCAGGGCCCCCAGCCGCCCGACCGCCGCCGTCAACTCCTGCTCGAGCCGCGCGGTGTAGCGCGCCGCCGCGGCGGTGGCGCAGCCCCACATCGCCAGGGCCGCCAGTGGCGCCCCGAGGACCACAGCGATAAAGATATGGGTCACGAGGCTCAGGCCAACCGCCAGGGCCAGCCCCACGGCCAGCCCGAGCGCCACCAGACGCCCCGCCGGGATGACCTCGGCCGCCCAGAGCAGCGCAGGGTCAGGACCCTCGCCCGGCGCCAGGCCGGCGAGGGCGCGGGCCGCCCGCCGCGCGCGGGCCTCGGCTACGCCGTGCTCGAGGGCGGGCCGCACCAGCAGGCAGACCGCGAGCAGCAGCACCAGGGTCAGGGCCGGGGTCACCGCGTGCATGAGCCAGGCCGTCTCCGGATGGGTCAGGGGAGGGTTCACAGTAGTTGTGCCAGCGAGAAGTCCTTTGCCAGTTCTGACCAAAGACCAGGGACCAAGGACCAAGGCCGGGCTCCTGCTGATCGGTTGGTCTTTGGTCTTTCGTCCTTGGTCGCAACCAGACGGGCACTTCCGGGAAGCTGTACTAGGCATGCTCCGCTCCTTCGCCGGCGAGGGCGGCGAGGGCCGCCTCGACAGGCGCGAGGGCGTCGGGTCCAAGCTCGCCCGCCGCCATAAGGGCCAGCAGAGCCTCGCGTCGAACGCCGAGGGCCTCGCGGGCCACCTGCGCCGAGAGGCGGGCCGGCTCGAAGGGCGCCAGTAGATCCACCGCGTCCCGCGCCCGCCCCTGGGCCAGGGCGACGCGGGCCCGCGCCACCCCCTCGCGGGCGTCGTTGTCGTGGGCCTCTCCCGCCGCCAGGGTCGCGGCGAGGGCCTCCCAGCCGCCCATGGGCGCGTGGGCCGCCACGAGGGCGACATCAGCCGCGACGACCTCGTGGGCGCTGCGCGCCGCGCCCCAACGGCGGGCCTGCAGCGCGGCGACGATCGCGGCCTCGGCGCGTCGCCCGGCCTCGGCCAGGGCCCCGGCCAGGGCTGCGTCGAGCTCGATCGCGCGCTGGGCGGCCGCCGCCAGCCGCTCGTCGCGACGGTCGCGCCAGGCCCGCCGCAGGATGGCCAGGGCCTGGGCCCCATCGCCTGCCCGCGTGGCCGTCGCGGCGCGCGCGAGGGCCTCGTCGACGGCGCCGCGCGTCGTGGCGGCGGCGCGCACCTCGGCCCGTAGCCCCAGCAGGCGCAGCCGACGCCCCAGAGCCTCGGGGGTGCGCGCCTCGCCCCGCCAGACGAGCTCGTCGCCATGAGCCACGGCGCTCGTCGCCCATATCAGCTCGCCGCCCATCGCCTCGACCCAGGCCAGCCGCACGGCGCGCGGGTGCGCCCGCTCGCCCGCCAGTTCGACCCCGTCGAGCAGCAGGATCTCGTCGATGTAGCGCCGCCCGGCCACCTTCTCGAGATGGACGACCACCTGGAAGTTGTCGCAGACATCCTCGAGGGCGTGGTCGCGCCGCCCCTCGTAGATGTAGGCCCCCGGCATGGCCGCGCAGTCGGCGAAGCGCTGCACCGCCCGCAGGGCCGAGCGAGCGTGGATGGTCGTCACCACGGCGTGCCCGCTCACCGCCACAGCGAGGATCGCCCCGGCCTCCTCGGCGCGGGTCTCGCCGGGGGCCACGACCGTCGGGGTCTGGCGCAGCACCTCGCGGGCCGCGCGCCCGTAGGCGCCTCGCTCGACCGCCGTCTGCACCAGCTCGCGGGTCCAGGCCCGGTGGCGCACGTTGATCTCGAGGGTGTTGTCCTCAATGGTCACCACGTGGGGCTCGCCCGGCCAAGAGTTGACCAGGGCCTCGAGCAGGGCGGTCTTGCCGCAGCCAGTCTCGCCGGCGATCAGGAACGAGCAGCCGGCGCGCACGAGCAGGCGCAGCAGCGCGGCGACCTCGGGCGAGCAGCTCTGGCGCCCCAGTACGTCGTCGAGGCCCCAGGCCCGCCGGCGCCCGCGGCGGATGCAGATCAGACCGACGCCCTCGGGTGTGCAGGGCGGGATGGTGACGTGAACGCGCGTCCCGTGGGCCAGGGGCAGGGTGTCCTGGGGCCGCGCCCGGTCGAGGGGCACATTGAGCCGCGACGCCAGCAGCAGCGCCCGGTCGAGGGCCTCGCGCGGGTCGGCGAAGCGCTCGGGGGCCAGGGTGAAGTCCGCGCCCTCCTCCTGGACCAGGATCAGGTCGCCGACGATCTTCACCTCCTGCACTCGCTCGTCGTCGAGGTAGGGCTGGGCCGGGCCCCAGCCCAGGGCGTGCTGGAAGAGGCTCAGCAGCGCGGGCTCGTCGGTCGGCAGGCTGCGCAGCGGGCCGTAGCCGCGCTCGATCTGGGCCCCGATCTCGGCCCGCAGCACGCGCAGCACCTCGGGGTCGCGCACCGCGGCGGGGGCGACCGGGTCGAGCAGCTCGGCGGCGATGCTGTCGCGCAGGGCCTCGCGCACAGCCTGGAGCGTATTGGCGTCGGCGCGGGCCGCCTGTCCTGATGGCGCGGGCGCGAGCGCGGCGAGGCCGCCGTCCTCGATCACGCTCAGCGGGCGAAGCTGGGCGCTCATGGGCATACTCCTCATCAATAGCTTGCCGCTACATGCTTCAATTCTGAAGCTGCGTCATGGGAGGGTCGCAGGGAGGACAAGCCCCAAGCATGGCTTGCGAGCATTCAGGCCGCCGCGGGTGAGCCGAGGGCGACAGGCCTGTCGCCGCGCAGGCGCGCATGAAGCCGCGCCCACAGGCTCGAGCGGGGCTTGGGCAGGCGCGGGGTCAGGCCGAGGCGGGCGCAGATGGCCTCGCCCACCAGATGGACGGCGGCGGCGAACGAGCTGTGGGGCCCCAGGTCGAGCATCGAGATATAGCCGTCGTGCTCGTCGGCCAGGCTGGCCAGGCGCGGCGCCCGCGGGAGCGTGCCCAGGGCGCTCACCTGGGGGTAGCGCCGGTTGAAAAGGGCGGCCACGTCGGCGACGCTGGCGGTCACGCCCCGCTCGGGCTCCATGAACAGCAGCGCGCAGCGCTCGAGGCTGTCGGGCGCGTGGTCGCGCAGATGCTCGAGCAGGTGGCCCACGCCCATGCGCTCTCGCGCCCCGGGCGGGCACGGCATGACCACGCTGCCGCCGGCCTGCAGGACGTGGGTGGCGTAGGGGCGACGCAGGTAGTCGGGCGGCGTGTCGACGAGGACCAGGTCGTAGCCCTCGAGGGCGGCCACGCCCTGGTAGAAGCCCTGCCAGTCGGGCAGGCGCACGTCGTTCTCGGCGCGGGCGACGGCGTGCGAGCCGATCAGGAAGTCGATCGGGCCCCAGCCGTCGCCGGTCGCCCTGGTGTGGTCGGGCTGGAAGATAAACGGCGCGATCCCCCCCGGCACCCACTGGGCCGGGCCGCGCTGGATCAGGTGCAGGTACGAGGGCGCGCTCGAGGGGATGCGGAAGGCCGGCACCAGGCCGGGGTTCGAGATGTCGCTGTCCCAGACCAGCACGCGCAGGCCGCGCCGGCGCAGGCCCTCGGCCAGCACGCAGGTGGCGAAGGTCTTGCCGATGCCGCCCTTGGCGGCCCCGACGGCGACCATGGCGCTCCGGCTCGCGCTGTCGCCGCAGCGTAGCCCGAGCTGCTCGCCGAGCCAGGCGGCCACGGCGGCGGGGTCACGCTCGGCGATGGCGGGGATGCCCGCGCCCTGGGCGTCGTTGAGCGCTCCGCGGGCCGAGCCAGGGAAGTTGACCAGCACCCGGGCGCCGAGGCGGCGCGCCGTGGTCGCGGCCCGCCACAGCTCGGGCAGGGGCGCCGCCCGCGTATCGTCGAGGTAGAGCGCGTCGGGCGGGCGGGCGCCCTCGAGCAGCCGGGTGACCTGGTCGAGGCGCGACGGCGCGATGACGGCGACGTCGCGGAAGCGCTCGATCTGCGCCGCGAGCCCGTCCATTGCGGTGAAGAGTACCAGCTCCATTGGGCTTCCTCCTTGTGTGGCGGGCCGGCGCACCTACAGGCGCCCGAGGCCCCAGGCGGCGTTGACGTTGCCGACGCGGACGAGGCGCTCCTGGCCGGGGTCGTGGACGAAGAGGGCGTTGGTGGGGAAGACGTCGCCGCTGTGGCCCTGCGCGCCCTGGCGCAGCACCTCCTCGACCGCCAGCACGGCGCGGCGGCCGCGGGGCGTGAGCCCGACCTGGGCGACGATCAGGCTCACCGTGTCGGAGGTGATCAGGCCGCGGACGATCTGGGCCGCGGCCTGCCCGCCCCCGCCCGCCTCGGCCGCCAGGCCCACCATGGCCATGCGCTCGAGGTTGCGCAGCGCGCCCTGGACGCCGCCCGCGTGGATAGTGCCGATGCCCGGGTGCCCCGTCGCCGCCGCCTGGAGCATAGCCATGGCCTCGCCGCCGCGCACCTCGCCGACGATGATGTAGCTCGGCTTCTGGCGCAGAGCGAAGCTCACAGCCCTGGCGAAGCCGCCCGCCTCGGCCGGCGCCTCGAGGTGCAGGCTGTTGGGCGCCCGCGGCAACTCGCCCCCGTCCTCGACGAAGACCAGGCGCATACGCCGGCCGAGGGCCTGGGTCAGGGCGGCCGTGAGGGTGGTCTTGCCGCTGCCGGTAGCCCCCGCGACCAGCAGCGAGGCGCCCGAGGCCAAGGCCTCGAGCAGCAGGTCGCCCGCCTCGCGGCTGATCGTCCCCGCCTGCACCAGGTCGTCGAGGGTGCGCCAGCGCTCGGGCAGCAACCTGACCGCCAGGCTGCGCCCCTCGCGGGCTACGGGCGGGCCGGTGATGGCGAAACGCAGCCGGTCGGCCACGCCCTGGGCCATGGGCGGCCAGTCGAGCTCGTGGGGCTGAAGCTTGCGCCCGCGCAGCAGCAGCTGGCGCTGGGTCCATTCGATCCAGCCCGGGTGAGCCGTCACGCCGGTGCAGACCATGGCCCCGCGCTGCACGACATAGAAGGGCTCGTCGGGCGGGCCGTTGTAGAGGATGTCCGAGACCTCGTGCTCGGGCCCGCGCCAGATCTCGAGGGGGCCGAACCAGTCGATCCGCGCCCACTCCTCGGGGTAGAGGCCGGCGCCCACGCCGAGCAGCTCAAAGGCCTCGGCGGGCGGGCGCTCCCAGCAGTCGCGCATGCGCCCGCTCCGCACCAGCATGTGCAGCTCGTCGGCCACCGCGCCGAAATCGATCATTCCGCCCGGACTATCAGCATGGTGCTCGCCCTCGCTATAGGCGGTGCGCATGTACATGTTTTGCCTCCGCTAGTGGCCAGACATAGAGCTGCTGCGGAATTG
>CAZKTU010000343.1:0-5602 GCA_964555675.1 uncultured Oscillochloris sp. | reverse complement strand
CCTAGCCGGGCGGCAACTCCCCCAGCAGCAGCAGCACCCGGCTGGGTCCGACGCTCACCCAGTGGGGCGTTAGCTCGAGGCCGGCCAGGGCCAGGGGCGTGGGGGGCGGCTCGGCGGGGGCTGCGGGGCGGGGCGGGCCCTGGAGGGTGAGGGCGTAGGCCAGGTCGACGAGGCGGGCGTAGAGACCGGGGGTCAGCTGGGCGAAGGGCACAATCACCAGGCGGCCGCCGGGGGCGAGGACGCGGCGGATCTCGGCGTGGGTGCGCGAGTCGAGGATATACTCGGCCGGGAAGGTGGCGACCACCGTATCGAAGGCGGCTGTGGCGAAGGGGAGGGCCTGGGCGAGGCCGCGGGCGAGGCGCGCCGGGCGCCCGGCGCGGCGCAGGCGGCGGGCCGCCATGGCGGCCATCTGAGGCGAGGCATCGAGGCCGGCGACGCCGGGGCGCTCGGCGAGGGCCAGTTGCAGGTGGCCGGGGCCGTAGCCGAGCTCGAGGGTGCGGCCATACAGGTGCGGGAGCGGGGCCAGAGACCAGCGGCGCCAGAGGCCACCGGAGACCGCCCAGGCCACTCCGTCGTAGGTCCAGGCGAACTCGCGGTAGAAGTGGTGGAAGGCCCGGCGGACGAAGGCTCGGTACCACATCGTGGGTAGGGCTCAGGGAGGGCCGCAGCCCTCCCTGAGTAGTGTAGACGCGTAGGAATAGGCGGGGGCCTGGCCTAATTCGTGTCGCGGCGCTCTTTGATACGGGCCGCCTTGCCGGAGAGGCCGCGCAGGTAGTAGAGCTTGGCGCGGCGCACCTTGCCGCGGCGGATGACCTTGATCGAGTCGAGGCGCGGGGCGTGGATAAGGAAGGTGCGCTCGACGCCGATGCCGTGGGAGGCGATGCGGCGGACGGTGAAGTTCTCGTTAATGCCGCCGCTGCGCCGCCGGATCACCACGCCCTCGAACTCCTGGACGCGCTCGCGGCTACCCTCGACCACCTTGACGCCGACCCTGATCGTGTCGCCGACCCGAAACTCGGGGAGGCTGGTCTTCATCTGGCGCTGGGCCAGCTCGGTTAAGATCTGCTGCGACATAGAGCTGTCGCTCCTTTCAGACAAGGCCCGCGCCAGGCGCCCGAACGAACTCGGGACTAACGGGGCGACCAGATGCCGACATAGAAATCTGGCAGGCGAACTCGCCGCCTGCCAGACCGGCTTACTGGCGCCGATTATAGCACAGGCATCGCTCAGGGGCAAGTCGCGCAAATACTTAGCTATTTCATCCAAGCGCGGCCGGCTGATGTTGGATCTTCTCACCGTAGCGAGCGGAAGCGGCGCGCCTTATGATGGCCTGTAGCGCTCAACCGTAGCTTAACCAGTCTATTCCCACGTGAGGATATCAGCGGCGCACTGGGCGTACGTTGTGTTCGGCATTGCGACGGTGCAGGCAGCCGAGACGACCAACGTCTGAGCGGGCGACCCACGGGCGGCCGCCGCTGGCCTGGCGACGCTCATCGTCCGTTCTACGCACCTCACGTCACTCACATGTTGCACTCGCGCCGCTGCGACCCCGACTGTCGCGGCGGCGCTTTGCATATCCGTCCGCACGCCCCCAGGACCACGTACGTTCTGTAGCCACAGAAGGAGACTGTCCGCATGAGCCTGACCGCCAAAGATGTCATCAAGCTGATTAAGGATCAGGGGATTCAGATTGTCGACACCCGCTTCACCGATCTTTTCGGCGGGTGGCAGCACTACTCCCTGCCCGCAACGCGCCTGACCGAGGACATGATCTCGGAGGGCCTGGGCTTCGACGGCTCGTCGATCAAGGGCTTCCAGGTGATCAACGAGAGCGACATGCTCATGATCCCCGACCCGAGCAGCGCCTTCGTCGACCCGACCCTGAAGATCCCGACCCTGGTGCTGACCTGCGACATCATCGACCCGCTCGAGCGCAAGCCCTACTCGCGCGATCCGCGCACGGTGGCCAAGAAGGCCGAGGCCTACCTGAAGACCACGGGCATCGGTGACACGGCCTACTTCGGTCCCGAGGCCGAGTTCTTCCTCTTCAGCGATGTGCGCTTCAGCCAGGGCGCCAACCACGGCTTCTACTACCTGGACAGCGACGAGGCGGTCTGGAACACGGGCGCCGAGCGCGAGGGCGGCAACAAGGGCTACCGCATCCGCCACAAAGAGGGCTACTTCCCGGTGCCGCCGATGGACACCCTGCAGGACATCCGCTCTGAGATGATCCTGAAGATGGCCGACGTGGGCATCGACATCGAGCTGCACCACCACGAGGTGGCGACGGCGGGCCAGTGCGAGATCGACATGAAGTTCGACTCGCTGGTGAGCATGGCCGACAAGCTCCAGAAGTACAAGTACATTGTGCGCCAGGTAGCCCGCGAGCATGGCCTGAGCGCCACCTTCATGCCCAAGCCGCTCTTCGGCGACAACGGCTCGGGTATGCACGTCCACCAGAGCATCTGGAAGGACGGCGAGCCGCTCTTCTTCGACGAGACCCAGTACGGCCTGCTCTCGAAGACGGCCCAGTACTATGTGGGCGGCATCCTGAAGCACGCGCCGGCGCTGCTGGCCCTGTGCGCGCCGACCACCAACAGCTACCGCCGGCTGGTGCCCGGCTTCGAGGCGCCGATCAACCTGGTCTACTCGCAGCGCAACCGCTCGGCGGCCATCCGCATCCCGACCTACTCGTCGTCGCCCAAGTCGCGCCGCATCGAGTTCCGCGCCCCGGATCCGCAGGCCAACCCCTACCTGGCCTTCGCGGCCATGCTGATGGCCGGCCTGGACGGCGTCCAGAACAAGATCGAGCCCCCGGCGCCCCTCGACGTCGACATCTACGAGCTCTCGCCCGAGGAGAAGGCCGAGATTCGCGGCACGCCCGGCACCCTCGGCGAGGCCCTCGACGCGCTCGAGCTCGACAACGAGTTCCTGCTCAAGGGCGGGGTCTTCACCCCCGACCTGCTCGAGGCCTTCATCGAGACCAAGCGCAAGGAGGCGGTCGCCATCGCCCTGCGGCCCCACCCCTACGAGTTCATGATGTACTACGACGCCTAGCTCGCAGGTCCTGTCCGAGAAGCGAGAACCGCCGAGGCCTGTTAGGCCCCGGCGGTTCTTTGCTTTGCGGACGAGCTTAGCCAGGCTGCCTAGAGACGAGTGCGGGTACGCACGAGGGCGCCGACGAGCACGATCATGCCCAGGGCCCCGGTCGTCAGGCCGACGTAGAGGGCCGCCGTATCAGTAGTAATCAGGCCGTTGAGCACCAACGCCCCGAACGAGGGGATCATCCACAGCATCCAGCAGCAGACGATCATCGCGCGGCGGTCGTTCACCGTCAGGCGCGAGGCGTTCTCGATCACCAACACCGTCGCCGCCCAGCCGATCAGCCCGATCAAGATGCTCTGAAGATTGAGTAGGATATCCATCGCCATTGCCTCCGCTGCGCCATTGCAGAACTCAATGCCCGCATCCTAGCAGATCATATGGACGATTTCAACAAGCAACTAGTTAATTCTTTTGTAAGTTTTGCACAAATCCTGAAAGATAACGGCGCGCGGCCCCGGCGGAGCCTGCACGGCCAGCATACAGCCTGACGGGCACGAGAATCGAACGGGGGTGGTCGCAGCTGCGACCACCCCCGCGCAGGGGTGCCGAACTTAGGGAGGGGTCTAGTCGGCGGAGACGCCCGTGGGCAGCGTGCGGCCAGCCACCAGGTCGGGGTAAGCGACCGAGCCATGCTCGCCGAGGTCGAGGCCAGCCTCTTCCTCCTCTTTGCTGACCCGCAGACCAACCGTAGCCTTGAGCGCGAAGAACATCGCCCCGGCGAGGACCGAGGTCCAGAGGCCGACGGCGATCACGCCGACGAACTGGCTGAACAGCAGGGTCATACCGCCGCCATAGAAGAGGCCGGTGGTGCCGGTGTTGCCGGGCAGCGAGGCGAAGAGGCCGACGGCCAGCGTGCCCCAGATACCATTGATCAGGTGAACGGGCACGGCGCCCACAGGGTCGTCGATCTTCAGCTTATCGAGCAACTCGGCGCCAAAGACCACCAGGGGGCCGCCGATGAAGCCGATGATAATCGCGGCCAGGGGGTCGACGTAGGCGCAGCCGGCGGTGATCGCGACCAGGCCGGCGAGCACGCCGTTGAGGGTCTGGCCGAGGTCAGCCTTGCCATAGCGGAGCCAGGCCGTGAGCAGCGCGCCCAGGGCGCCTGCGGCGGCGGCGAGGTTGGTGGTCACCGCCACAAGGGCGACGGCGTCGGCGTTGGCCTGCGAGGCGATAGCCAGCTGGCTGCCGGGGTTAAAGCCGAACCAGCCGAGCCAGAGGATAAATACGCCGAGGACCGCGAGGGACATGTTATGGCCGGCGATCACCCGCGGCTTCCCATCGGGGCCGTACTTGCCCAGGCGCGGGCCGAGGATCATCGCGCCGACCAGCGAGGCCCAGCCGCCGACGCTATGGACGACGGTGCTGCCGGCAAAATCGGTGAAGCCCCAGTTGCCGTCGGTATTGCCGGCGTAGAAGTTCAGCCAGCCCGCGCCGCTCCAGATCCAGTGGACGACCACCGGGTAGATGAAGAGCGAGATGATGAAGCTGTAGATCAGGTAGGCGGTGAACTTGGTGCGCTCGGCCATAGCGCCGGCGACGATCGTCGCGGCAGTGCCGGCGAAGACCACCTGGAAGAACCAGCTGGCCAGGGCGGGGACGCTGCCCTCCTCGCGGACATCGCCGAGGAAGAAGGTGTCTGTGCCGATGAAGCCGCCCGCCGTAGTGCCGTAGGCCAGACCATAGCCGACAGCCCAGAAGGCGAGCGAGCACATCACGAAGTCCATCAGGTTCTTGAAGAGAATGTTGGTCGTGTTCTTCGAGCGGGTCAGGCCGGCGGTGAGCATCGCGAAGCCCGCCTGCATGAAGAAGACCAGGGCCGCCGCAATCATCAGGAAGAAGGTGTTCATCGCCACGGCCAGCTCGGCGGTCGAGGGACCCTCTTGTGCGAATGCGGTGCCACTCGTGGCGAGCCAGAGGCCCAGGCCGCCAGCAGCTACCAGTCCAAACTTACGCCAGGTCAGCTTCATTGGTTACTCCTTACCGAACGTATGCAGAATACTCAGAAGGTGGACTTCGGTGGATGCGACGTCAAACGTCATAGGAACCGCAAATGAGGCCTTGAATAGTGCGGTGATCGACGCCATCGTCTCACCGGAGTGGCTCACCCCCGAGGCTGCAGCGTCGCAGGTCGGGCGGCGAACGTGTTTCACCCCCTTTGGTTCGGGCCGGAAGACCCAAAAAATATGGTATTGATGCATACCCGATATAGGAATAGTAACAAGACCCCAAATCGGAACAAGGGTTAAAGCTGTCCAATAAATCGGGCGCCGAGCTAGACCTTTTGCCCAAATCGACCAATTGAGGCCCGCTTGACAAATCCCGGCGCGGCAGGTATACTGCGCGCCGTTGAGCCGGACGCCGCTCGCGGCGCTCCTCGACAATCAGGCGGGGTGAACTACGGCGCAGAGCTTCGGCCTGCACCGTCTTTTTTCGCCCGTGGCCGTACCTTACCAACTGACGCGCGTATGATGTATGGTCGAAGAGATTCGTCTCC
>CAZKTU010000342.1:0-5618 GCA_964555675.1 uncultured Oscillochloris sp. | reverse complement strand
ATGTGACCGGCGAGGCCTTCGGGGCCTTCATTCGCGGGGGCGGCAACCTGCCCCTCTACGCCGCCGTGAGCGCGGCCCTGCGGGCTGTGTACGAGCGCTACACCGCCTTCGCCCTGCTCGACGTCGGGGTGGGTGACGGCATGGCGCTGCTGCCGGCCCTCGGCCCCTCGGTCAGCCGGGTCGACCTGGTCGAGCCATCGGCCGCCATGCTGGCGCGCACCGCCGAGGCCCTCACCGAGCGCGAGGTGGCCTTCCGCCCCTTCCCCATGGGCATCCTCGCCTTCGCCGAGCAGTCCGACGCCCGCTGGGAGGTCGCCCAGGCTACCTTCAGCCTGCAGTCGCTCGCGCCCGCCGACAGGCGATCCGCCCTGGCCTGGCTGCGCGACCACGCCGGCCGTCTGCTGCTCGTCGAGTTCGACCCGCCCGAGCTGGGCGAGGGCCTCGACCCGCGCCGCCTCGCCCATTTCGTCGCCCGCTACGAGCAGGGCCTGGCCGAGTATCGCGACGACGGCGGGCTGGTGGCCCAGGGCTTCCTGATGCCGGTCTTCTTCGGCTACTTCGACCCCAGCGCCGCCCGCACTAACTACGAGCAGCCGATCGCGGGCTGGGAGGCCGACCTGCAGGGGGCGGGCTTCACCCATATTCGCCGGCAGCGCCTCTTCGACTACTGGTGGGCGCCAGCCTTCCTGCTCGACGCCGCCTGAGGAGACTACCCGCCGATGCCGACCGTCGCTGCGCGGGTAGCCGCCCGGCCGGGCCTCTCGATCGCCGCCCTGTACGCGGCGACGGTGGCCGTCTACTCAGACATGTACATCACCCAGCCGATCCTGCCGCTGATCTCGGCCGAGTTCGGCGTCGCGCCGGCTACGGCGGGCCTCACGGTCTCGGCGGTGGTCCTGACGATCGCCCTGGCCTCGAGCAGCAGCGGGCCTCTGAGCGACACGCTCGGGCGCAAGCCGGTGATGGTCTGGAGCTGCGCCCTGCTCGCCCTGCCGACCCTGCTGTGCGCCCTGGCGCCCACCTTCGGGCTACTGCTGTTCTGCCGGGCCCTGCAGGGGCTCTGCATCCCCGGGCTCACGGCCGTGGCGGTGGCCTACCTTGGCGACCGCTTCCCGCCCCATCAGCTCGGGGCCCTGGTGGGCGGCTGGATCGCCGCGACGGTGACCGGGGGCCTCACGGGGCGCGTGCTCAGCGGGGTGATCACCGGCATCGCCGGCTGGCGGGCGGCCTTCGTCTTCTTCGCCGGGGTGACGCTGCTCTGCGCCATCGGCATGGCTCTGGCGCTGCCCCGCGACGCCGCGCGGGTCTCGCCGGGCTGGGCCGGCGCCTACCGCGGCATGTTCGCTCATCTGCGCGACCGCCGCCTGGTCGGGGCCTTCCTGATCGGCGGCACGCTCTTCTTCGGCTTCATCGGCGTGTTCACCTACCTGCCCTACTACCTCTCGGGGCCGCCGTTCTCGCTGCCCCCGGCGATCGTCTCCGTGCTCTACCTGGTCTACCTGGCGGGCGTGATCGTCTCGCCCCTGGCGGGGCGTCTCTCGTCGCGGGTGTCGCGGCGGGCCCTGATTGCCCTCGGCCTGGTGATCGCCATGGCCGGCATGCTCGGCACGCTGCTGCCGGCCCTGCCGCTGATCGTCCTGAGCCTGCTCGTGCTCTGCACGGGCATGTTCACCGCCCAGGCCGTGGCGCCCGCCTATGTCAACGCCACGGCCGCCGGCTCCAAGGGCGGGGCGAGCGCCCTCTACCTGATGAGCTACTATATCGGGGGCACCCTCGGCGCGGCGCTCCCCGGGCTGGCCTGGCAGCGCGTCGGCTGGCCCGGGGTGATCGCCGTCTGCCTCGCCGCCCTGGGCGTGGCCCTCCTCGCCGACTGGCTGCTCTGCGCCGAGTAGCGCCGCTTCCCAGCACAAGCTGCTGCCACACCCAGGGCTCCCGAGCCCTCAGTACATGATCATCCCGCCGGTCACGTTCAGGGCCTGGCCGGTCATGTAGCGCGAGTCGGGTCCGACCAGGAAGGCGACCAGGGCGGCCACCTCCTCGGGCTCGCCGGAGCGCCCGAGGGGGATGCGGGCGGCCCGCTCTGCGCGGATCTGCTCGGGGGCGCGCTGCTGCAGCCGGCCGAACTCGGCGTCCACCTGGTCCTGCATCGGCGTGGCGATAATGCCGGGGCAGACCGAGTTCACCCGGACGCCGCCGGGCGCGCCGATATGGGCGAAGGTCTTGGTCATGGCGATCACGGCGGCCTTGCTGACGTTATAGACCGGGTGATGGATGGTGCTCGCGCTCTTGCCGGCCGCCGAGGCCAGGTTGACGATGCGCCCGCCGCCCGCGGCGAGCATGTGGCCCATGGCGAGCTGGCAGAGGAAGTAGACGGCCTTGGCGTTCACGGCGAGGACGAGATCCCAGTGCTCCTCGCTCACCTCCAGGGGGGCCGAGGCGCGCAGCACCCCGGCGTTGTTGACCAGCGCGTCGAGACGGCCAAGCTCGGCGAGGGTGGCCTCGAACAGCTTTGCCCGCGCGCCGGCGTCGGTCACGTCCATGGTCATCGCCACGGCCCGGCGGCCGAGGGCGCGGATCTCGCCCGCCAGGGCCTCGATCGCGGGCCCGTTGCGGTCAGCCAGCATCAGGTCCATGCCGTCTGCGGCCAGGCGCAGGGCGATCGCCCGCCCGATGCCCTGACCGGCCCCGGTGATAATCGCGACCTGCCCCTCGAGCGTCGTCTCTTCGGCTGCTGTGCCCATCGTCTCTGATCCTTCTGCTAGCGTGGCGCGGCGCGGCGCTACTAGCAAGATACCATCGTTCGGGGCGCGCCGATCCCAGGCTGCGGCGGTTTGCGCCCAGCTCATTTTTGTGTAGACTAGACAGAGTGAAACACCTGGGCTAGAGATGCCCTCGCCACAAGCACAAAGGCCCCCAGCTTGCGCCGGAGGCCCTTGTGCGAAGGAGGGATCGGTTCAGGGGGTTGAGTTCAGTATAGAGGTTTGTCCGCCCTGGCGCCATAGACCATGGATCCGATTCGTGCGCCAGCCCGTTGGTGCGAACGATCCAGCAGGAGCACCGGCATGACCTGGCCCGACCCCGCCCGCCGCGCCGAAGAGCTGCGCAGCGCCCTCGCCGACGCGAACTACGGCTACTATGTGCTCGACGATCCGCCCCTGAGCGATGCGGAGTATGACGCGCTCATCCGCGAACTGCGGGCGCTCGAGGCCGCTCACCCCGAGCTGCTCACCCCCGACTCGCCCACCCAGCGGGTCAGCGGCCAGGCCGCGGGCCAGTTCGCCAAGGTGCGCCACCCTCAGCCCATGCTCTCGCTCGCCAACGCGATGGACGAGGCCGAGCTGCACGAGTGGCGCGAGCGGGTGCTGCGTCTGCTGGGCGCCGACGCGCCCGTCGCCTACGTGGTCGAGCCCAAGATCGACGGCCTGGCGATCGCCCTGACCTACAGCGAGGGCCGCTTCGCTCAGGGCGCCACCCGCGGCGACGGCGAGGTCGGCGAGGATGTGACCGCCAACCTGCGCACGGTCCGCGGTATCCCGCTGCGCCTGCGCGAGTGGGACGACGGTGGGGCCGGCCCGCTGCCCGCCTCCCCCCCACGGGCGATCGAGGTGCGCGGCGAGATTTATATGCGCACGGCCGACTTCGAGGCCCTCAACCAGGGCCTCGCCGCCGCCGGCGAGAAGACGTTCGCCAACGCCCGCAACTCGGCCGCCGGCTCGCTGCGCCAGAAGGACCCCGCCCTCACCGCCGGCAGACCTTTGCGCTTCTTCGCCTATGCGGTCGGCCCCTTCAGCGGGGTGAGCCTCACGGGCCAGTGGCAGACCCTGCAGTACCTGCGGGCTCTGGGCTTCCCCGTCAACGCCGACGCCCGCCGCTTCGAGCAGTTCGAGGAGGTGGTGGCCTACTGCCGCGAGTGGATGGCCCGCCGCGATAGCCTGCCCTACGAGGCCGACGGGATTGTGATCAAGGTCGACGACTTCGCCCAGCAGCGCGAGCTGGGCGCGGTGCAGAAGGATCCGCGCTGGGCGGTCGCCTTCAAGTTCCCCGCCCGCGAGGCGGTCACCCGCCTGACTAATATCGTGGTCAATGTCGGGCGCACCGGCGTGCTCACGCCCAACGCCGAGCTCGAGCCGGTGGTGATCGGCGGGGTGACGGTGCGCAACGCCAGCCTGCATAACGCCGACTATATCAGCGAGCGCGACATCCGCGTCGGCGACTATGTGACGGTCAAGCGGGCCGGCGATGTGATCCCCTATGTGGTTGGCCCCGTGCTGAGCCTGCGCACCGGCGGCGAGCAGCCCTGGCCCTTCCCCTCCCTCTGCCCGGCCTGCGGCACCCCGGTCGAGCGGGTCGAGGGCGAGGCGGCCTGGCGCTGCCCGAACTTCGGGATCTGCCCGGCCCAGCTGGTGCGGCGCATCGAGCACTTCGTCGGGCGCGGGGCGATGGATATCGCCGGGATCGGCGAGCGCCAGGCCGAGCAGTTTGTGACCCTGGGCTGGATCAAGGATCTGGCCGGGCTCTATGATCTGACGGCCGAGCGTTTCGCGGGCGTCGAGGGCTACGGGCCGAAGCGCGTCGCTAATCTGCTGCAGGCCATCGAGGAGTCGAAGGGCCGCCCCCTCGAGCGGGTCATCGTGGGCCTGGGCATCCGCTTCGTGGGCAGCGTGGCCGCCGCCGACCTGGCCCGTCACTTCGGCAGCCTCGACGCCCTGATGGCCGCGAGCGAGGCCGAGCTCGTCGCCGTCGATGGGATCGGCCCGGTGGTGGCCGCCAGTGTGGTGCAGTTCTTCGGCCGCGAGGAGAACCGCCGCGTGGTCGAGCGCCTGCGCGCCGCGGGCGTGCGCCTCACCGGCGCCGAGCCGCGCACCCTGGCCGGCGACGGCCTGAGCGGCAAGACCTTCGTGCTCACCGGCACGCTGCCCACGCTCACCCGCGAGCAGGCCGGCGAGCTGATCCAGTCCCACGGCGGCAAGGTCAGCGAGAGCGTCAGCAAGAAGACCAGCTACGTCGTCGCCGGCGCCAGCGCGGGCAGCAAGCTCGCCAAAGCCCAGCAGCTCGGCGTGCCCGTGCTCGACGAGGCCGCCCTGCTGGCCCTGGTGGGCGAGGCGCCACTTGCCGAGGCGGCGCCCGCCACCGCTGAGCCGGGCGCGCCCGGCGCGCCCGACGACGAGGGCCAGCTCAGGCTAGAGCTGTAGGCGCAGGCAGGTACGTGTCGGTAGGGGCGCGGGGAAACCTGGTTTCCCCGCATTACAAGCCTAGCTCGAGCGCTCCATGCGGGCGATCCAGCTCTGGGGGCTCTTGATCTCTTGCATGGTGGGCAGGTGCTCGACACGCTCCCAGACGCGGTGGGCGAAGGCGCTGCCGCGGGTCTCGATCACGTAGTTGATGAAGGCCTCGCCCTGCTGGTACTGGGCCAGCTTCAGGTCCATGCCGGTGATCCGGTTGAAGGCCTGCTCGATCAGAGTCTTGGTCGACTGGCGCTGGGCCACGCGCTGCTCGATCTGCTCGAAGCTGGGCAGCAGGCGCTTGCCGACGGCGTTCATGACGTGGTTGCCGTAGCCCTCGACGATCGACATGAGGGCCTGGAGCTGGTCGAAGATGCGGCGCTGCTCGGGGGTGAG
>CAZKTU010000341.1:0-5641 GCA_964555675.1 uncultured Oscillochloris sp. | reverse complement strand
ACTGGTTGGGCTTCTGTCAGTTGCATGAGCCCATCCTACACCGCTTTGAGCCGCTCGCCCATTACCTCCCAGGTAATTGCGGCCGCTCGCCGTGGCCGCTACGCTGGTCTGCGTACCTTCGGGTGCTGGTGGGCGTAACTGAATGCGAAGGAGGGTGCGAATGAAACACCAGACGAACGAGACGCTGCTGCGGAGGGCGCTCCTGGCCGACGCGGTGATCAGCGGCGCGACCGGGGTGCTGATGGCCGCGGGGGCGAGCCTGCTGAGCGACCTGCTTCAGCTGCCAGAGCCGCTGCTGCGATTCGCGGGCCTGGCGCTCCTGCCCTTCGCCGCCTTCGTCGCCGCCGTGGCGATGCGTGGGCGGCTGCCGCGGGCCGCGGCGTGGACGGTCGTCCTGATCAACGCGCTCTGGGCGCTCGACAGCGTGGCGATACTCGTCGCGGGCTGGGTTGCGCCGAACCTGTTTGGGGCCGGGTTCGTCCTCGCCCAGGCGGCGGTCGTGGCGGGCCTCGCGGCGCTCCAGATCAAGGGGCTGCGGGGCGAGGTAAGGGCAGCCTAGCGCAGGGCGACAAGCTAGCCGTGACGGTCACCCTGATGTGGTCAAGCTATCAGGGTGACCGGCGCGCAGAACGCCGGCTTGCGGTGCGGCAACAGCGGTTGCGATGGGCGCAACGCCCCGAGGAGGACAGGATGCCGATGATCGAGGCCAGGGATGGGACACAGCTCTTCGCCCGCGACTGGGGCGACGGGGAGGCCGTCGTCTTCGTGAGCAGCTGGGCGCTGAGCGGCGAGATGTGGGCGTACCAGGTGCAGCCCCTCGTCGCGCAGGGGCTGCGCTGTATCACCTACGACCGGCGCGGCCACGGCCGCTCGGACGACCCGGGGCGGGGGTACGACTTCGACACGCTGGCGGACGACCTCGCCGCGGTTCTCGAGCGGCGCGACCTGCGCAGGGTGACACTGGTCGGGCACTCGATGGGCTGCGGCGAGATCGCCCGCTACCTCGCCCGCCACGGGGACAGGCGCGTCGCCCGCGCCGTCCTGGTGAGCCCCATCACACCGTTCCTGCTCCAGACGGCAGACAACCCCGGCGGGGCACCGGAGGCCTATTTCGCGCAGCACCTGGCCCGCCTGGTTGAGGACGCGCCGCGCTACTTTGTCGAGGGCGCGGGGCGCTTCTTCGGCGAGGGGACGACCTGGCCTGGGCCCGCATCGCTCTCCGCGCCGCTGCGCGACTGGGCGGTGCAGCTCATCCTCCAGACCCCGCCGCCGGTGGCCTCCGCCTGCTTTCGCGCATACTCCACCACCGACTTTCGGTCGGACCTCGCCGCCATCAACGTGCCGACGCTGGTCATCCACGGCGACGCCGACCAGAACGCGCCGCTGGAGCTAACCGGACGGCGGACCGCGCAGGCGATGGCCGGTAGCGAGCTGCGGGTCTACCAGGGCGCGCCGCACGGGCTGTTCCTCACCGAGCGGCAGCGGCTCGCCGACGACCTGCTGGCCTTCGTCCGGAGTCAGTAGGCGCAGCGGCTGCCTGTGACGTTCGAGGAGCTTCCCGAGCGGCCTGGTTAGGGCCACGAAGGCATGCCCCGGTGGCCTGGTGAAGCGGCGGGGCCTGCCTCATGGCCGCGCTCCCTATAGTAGACAGCGCGAACCTTCGCACGATTGGACAAACCACGTCACAGCCGGCCTGCTATGCTCGGGAGCGCTCGTCGAAGCCACGCCGGCTCACCTCATGGTGCTCAGGCAGCTTGCACCGGTGGTGCCGCACGAATAGACAAGGGCGTATCGCTGAACGATGGTACAGTGTGCTCTTGGCCCGATTGGTGCTCGTCTGGCTGGCGCAGTGCGTGTCACGCCCCACTCGGCAATGGCATTCGCTGCGATGGCAGGCCGAGCACGGAGCTACAGCGGAGAGCGAGCGCCATGGATACGATGACTGAACAGACCTCAGACGGGCGGAGTTGGCCTCAGGGCGTGCAGACAATCACCCTTTTCGTGGAGGATCTCGAGCGCGCGCGAGCCTTCTACCAGTCAGCCTTCGACCTGCCCGTGATCTTCGAGAGCCATGACTCGGCGGTGTTTCGCTTCGGGCAGACGCAGCTCAACCTGCTGCTGGTCGCCTCGGCGCCGGAGCTGGTCGAGCCTGCGCCGGTCGGGAGCGCCACGGCAGGGGCCCGCGCCGTCTTCACCATTCCGGTCGACGACGTCGACGCGCGCTGCGCGGAGCTACGACGGCGCGGCGTGACGCTGCTGAACGGGCCGCTGGACCGCCCATGGGGGGTGCGCACCGCCAGCTTCCAGGACCCTGCCGGCCATATCTGGGAAATCGCGGCGGACGCCTAAGCCAACCCTTCGGCGGCGCCGTGGGCAGCCAGCCGCGCTGTGATCAAGGAACGCAGGATGACCCTATCGCTAGCCGTACGGGCCAGGGCCGCGAGGCAGAGCAGTGAGCGACCAGCGCCGCCGCTTGATGCGCCGCGGCTGCTTCGGAGCAGCGAGGAGCTGGGCTGGGAGGGCTTCACGGTCCGCACCTTCGACGAGCCGCCGGTGATGGAGCACTGGCGCGCACCCGACACGCCGGCCCTGACGCTCGTGATGGTCACCCAGGGAGTGATGCAGGTCGAGCAGCGCCGCCTCGACGGGCCCTGGGAGGTGTACACCCTGCACCCCGGCGACCTCTTCCTCCGCCCGCCCGGCCGGGCGCCCTACGAGCTGCGCTGGTGGGCTGGCTCACAGGCACCGATGCGCACCATGCACCTCCAGGTGCAGCCGTCCGCGGTGCTGCAGAGCGCCGCGGCGCTCAAGCGCGGCGACCCGGCCGCGCAGACGCTCATCGAGCGCGTGGGCCTTCGCGACCCGCTCCTGGCGCAGCTATGCGCCGCGCTCGCCGGGATGCTCGCACAGGCGACGCCCGCCGAAAGTGTCGCAGCCCAGACCGCCGTGCAGCTCGTGCTTGCACACATCCTCCGTCACCAGAGTGCCCGAGGCGCCCCCGCCGCTCAGCCCCAGCGGCTGAGCGCACCGCAGCTCCAGCGCGTGGTCGACTACATCCAGGCCAACCTGACGCAGCCCCTCACCCTGGAAGCCCTGGCGACACAGGCCGGCTACAGCCCCTACCACTTCGCGCGCCTCTTCCGCGCGGCCACCGGCGCGAGCCCCTACCAGTTCGTGCTGCGACAGCGGGTGGAGGGGGCGCAGCAGCTCCTGCGCGAGGGCCGACTGCCACTGCTGGGCATCGCCCTTGCCTGCGGCTTCGCCAGCCAGAGCCATATGACCCGCCACTTCCGCCAGCAGCTCGGCGTCACCCCCGGCACCTACCAGCGCCTGCTGGGCGCACCTCCGCCACCGGTTGCCGAGCAGTGATAGCGCGTCGCACCCGCTGGCGCGGCGAGCCGCGGCCCTGCGCGGACTAGCCCTCTCGCACGTGATCATCCCCAGTGCCTACAAGCTGCCGCTCATGATCCACGAGCTCCGTGCATTGCATGAGGAGCTGCCGCGGCTCGGCGCGGCGGTTGCCTAGCACGCGTGTTACAGTGCGTCGGCAGAGGTGCGCGAACAGCGTACGTTTCACGGCGCCTGTCGATCCGCGCGCTGGCCGGACGACTACCTGATGGAGCGGCAATTCTGCCGCCGCTGCGCGCGAAGGCCCAGTGCAGGCCCCGGCGCGCGGCAGCTGACCAGAAAGAACGACGTGCGCGGCCAAAGCTGGTCAGAGGGCCGACGACCTTCACATTCGTCACCGATTGAGTCGCCGTTTGCGACACACCTGCGCTTCGCGGTGCACACAGAGGAAAAGCGATGACCCGGAACTACAGCGCGAACCAGGCAAGCGACCTGCCGACAGCCCTTGCTGCGCCCGCGCGCCGCGCCCTTGTGGGCGCGGGCTACACGAGCCTTGCGCAACTGAGCGCGGCCAGTGAGGCGGAGCTGCTGAAGCTGCACGGGATGGGCCCGAAGGCTCTTGGCCAGCTCCGCGAGGCCCTGGCCGCCCAGGGACTGGCGTTTGCCGGCGGCGGGCCTGGGGCTGATGTCGCCACCTTCCTGGCGCAGCTGGAGCACCCACGCAAGGCCGAGATCGAAGCGGTTCGCGCCCTCATTCTCAGCGCCGACCCGCGCATCCGCGAGAGCATCAAGTGGAACGCGCCTAGCTTTGCGCTGGCCGACCACTTCGCGACCTTCAAGCTTCGGCCTGAGACGACCGTGCAGGTCGTCTTGCACACCGGCGCGAAGGTGAGGGCGAACCCTGCCGCCATGAGCGTGGATGACCCAGCCGGACTCCTGACGTGGGCGGCGCCTGACCGCGCCATCGTCACCTTCGCCCATATGGCAGCCATCGATACCCACCGAGACGCTCTTGTGGCGTTGCTGCAACAGTGGATCGCACAGCTGTCTTGACGAGTTCTACGCCCTGCCCATACTGGGAGGCAGCTTCCCCGGCCATTCAGGTCGTCGCGACCATGCCGCAAGCCCGGCTCGGGGCCGCCGAGGTGTGGGCGCTGCAATCCTGACGGATGGGCGCGCTGCCGTTACACAAAGGGAACGGACGATGGAAACGGTTACGTCACGTGATGGGACGCATATCGCGTTCGACCAGTCGGGTATGGGGCCCGCGGTCATCCTGGTGGTCGGCGCCTTCAACGACCGAACGACCGGGGCACCCCTGGCCCGAGCCCTTGAATCGCAGTTCACCGTGATCACCTACGACCGCCGAGGACGCGGGGCGAGCAGTGATACCACCCCCTATGCGATCGAGCGGGAGATCGACGACCTTGAGGCCCTGATCGCGTATGTCGGCGGGTCGGCCTGCGTCTTTGGCTATTCGTCCGGGGCAGTCCTCGCGCTGCGCGCCGCGGCAGATCGCCGTGCGATATCGCGGCTGGCCCTGTATGACCCACCGCCAACGGGCACGACCGCGGGCGCGCTCGCCCCCCAGCTGAGCGCGCTCATCGCAGCCGACCGCCGCGGGGAGGCGGTCGAGTTGTTTCAGCGCGAGGCCGTCGGCATCCCAGCAGAGATCATCGCGCAGCTACGCCATGCGCCGTTTCGACCAGCGCTCGAGCAGATGGCGCACACGCTGGTCTACGAGTCAACGATTCTCAGGGCGTTGCCGAGCAGCGTGATAGAGACCATCCTCGTCCCGACGCTCGTGATCGATGGCGAGCGGAGCCCTGCGGTGCTGCGGCAGGCGGCGCAGTCCCTGGCCGATGCCCTGCCGATGGGACACTATCGCACACTGCCGGGTCAGGGCCACGATCTGGTCCCGGAGGCGATCGGCCCGGTGGTGCAGGAATTCTTTCGTCCGCATCACTGAGAGCGGCTTCAACGGCAGGTGCTGGTCGTCCGGTAGCTGATATCGCAGAGACTCACATGCTCACGATTGACCTCACGACCGCCCGGCGCTTCATCCTGGGCAAGCAGGGTCTCTGGCCCGGCCGCCGCGATGGCCGGGGCGCACAGACGGCCGGCGCCGGCTTTGGCCTCGTCGGGCTGCGCGAGCGCGCCCAGCAGCTCGGGGGCCGCCTGGAGGTGGTGACGGCGAGGGGCGTCGACACGACCAACCGGCGCACGGTGCCCCTCGCCGCGTGGCCTACAGCCCCTGGCTCTTCTGGGACGGCCGCAAAGAGAGCCTGTGGGC
>CAZKTU010000340.1:0-5647 GCA_964555675.1 uncultured Oscillochloris sp. | reverse complement strand
TCGAGCTTCTCGTTGACGTCCTGCTCGTCCCAGAAGAACTCCTGCAGGCCCTGGACCCATTCGAAGTAGCTGACGATCACCCCGCCGGCGTTGGCGAGGATATCGGGCACGATCATAACGCCGCGCTCGGCGAGGATGTTGTCGGCGTCCGGGGTGGTGGGCCCGTTGGCGCCCTCGACGATCATGCTCGCCCTGATGCGACCCGCGTTGCGCTCGGTGATCTGGTTCTCGAGGGCCGCGGGGATCAGCACGTCGCACTCGAGCTCGAGCAGCTCGGCGCCGCTGATGCGCTCGATCCCGGGGGCGCTATAGCCCTCGAGCAGCCGGAACGAGTGGCGGTCGGTGTAGGTGCGCATCCCGTTGATATCGAGGCCCGAGGGGCGGTAGTAGGCCCCCGCCGCATCGGAGATGCCGATCACCCTGCAGCCCATCTGGTCGAGCAGGTAGGCGGCCGTGCTGCCCACATTGCCGAAGCCCTGCACGACCACGCGCATGCCCTCGAGGTCGCGGCCGAGGCGTCTGGCGGCCTCGCGTACCATCAGGCTCACGCCGCGGCCCGTGGCTTCGACCCGGCCGAGGGAGCCGCCGACATTGATCGGCTTGCCGGTGATCACGGCGGGCACCGTGTAGCCGCGGTGCATCGAGATCGTGTCCATGATCCAGGCCATGATCTGGGCGTTCGTATTGACGTCGGGGGCGGGAATATCGCGCTCGGGGCCCAGCAGGATGCTGATCTCAGTGGCGAAGCGGCGGGTCAGGCGCTCGAGCTCGCCGAGCGAGAGCAGCTTCGGGTCGACGATCACGCCGCCCTTGGCCCCGCCGTAGGGGATATTGACCAGGGCGCACTTCCAGGTCATCCACATGGCCAGGGCGCGCACCTCGTCGATATCGACGTTGGGGTGGTAGCGGATGCCGCCCTTCACGGGGCCGCGGCCGAGGTTATGCTGCACGCGGTAGCCGGTGAACATGCGGGTGTTGCCGTCGTCGAGCTTCACCGGGAAGTTGACGGTCAGCTCGCGCTGGGGGACGCGCAGGACGGCGCGGATGTTGTCGTGGAGGCCCAGGATATCGGCGGCGGTGTCGAACTGCTGCTGGGCGATGTGGAACGGGTTGGACTGGTCAGACATCGTTGTCTTTCCTCACTATGCTAGGCGAGATCCTTGCGCATATAGACCCAGCGCCCCTGGCCGAAGATCAGCCAGGCCAGGAAGGAGCGGCGCACGCGCACCTTATAGAAGCCCAGGTCGCTATAGAGCGCGCGGGCCCCCTGATTTCGGGCGCTGACATACAGGCCGAGGAAGCGCTTGCCGCGCAGCATGGCCTCTTGCTCGGCCCGGGCGAGCAGCGCCCGGGCGACGCCGCCGCGGCGGTGCGGGGCGAGCACGGCCACATCGGTGATGAAGCCCTCGCGCCGCTCGATGCGATGGTCGAGCAGCGACAGGGCGAAGAGCGAGCGGGCGGCCCGCCAGAGCCCCAACTCCTGGTGGAAGGCGATCTCGGCGGCCCCGCCGTCGTC
Organism: uncultured Oscillochloris sp.; assembly: GCA_964555675.1. GTDB lineage: Bacteria > Chloroflexota > Chloroflexia > Chloroflexales > Chloroflexaceae > CAIWXH01. The sequence continues at coordinate 4,131 of CAZKTU010000340.1, read as the reverse complement.
GCCGCTCATCTCCCAGGTGCGCACCGTGGTCGTACCGATGACCCTGCCCTCGTGCTCGGCCACGAACATGCCGCGCAGGGCGGGCGGGCCCTGGCGGCGCCAGGCGGCGGCCAGGGCGGCCACGCCGCGATCAGTGGCGCTGGCCCCGAAGGCCCCGCCGAACTTGTCGGCGAAGGCCTCGCGGTGCAGCTCGAGGATCAGCCCGATATCGTCGAGCCGGGCTGGCCGGATCGTCACGGCGAGGGGCGCCGCCCCGGGGCGGGCGGCGGGCTGGGCGACTGGCCCGCTCAGGGCCTGGGAGGAGACGGTCATAAGCACCAGCGGCGGACGTGAGCGCGAGGCGACCGGCGCCCCACCCCGCACATCTACTTCGCGGTCAGCTCGGCGACCCGTCGGTCGAGGCGGGCCGAGATATCGCGATACATGTCGCCGCGCATCTGGGCGGCCTGGAGCTGGCGGCGCAGGGTCAGGATATAGACGACAGCGCCGACGATTGCGGCGAGGAGCAGCGGATTGAGCTTCATCGTTCCTCCAGATCAGCATGGCTCACGCCTACCGCTGCCATTCTAGCGCAGGCGCGCACAAGCTTCAAGTGACAGATCGCTCAGTGCCAGGGCCGCCAGGCCCCGCTTGTGATGGGGCACGGGGAGGGCCTGGCCCTCCTCGTTAATCCCTCTAGGCGCGAAAGCGCTGGCGCCAGGCCCCGTACAGGGCGATGCTGCCGGCGACCGAGGCGTTGAGCGAGGCGACCTGGCCGGCCATGGGCAGGCGCACAAGGAAGTCGCAGCGCTCGCGCACCAGGCGCGCCAGGCCGGCGCCCTCGGCGCCCACCACCAGGGCCAGGGGCATATTCAGGTCGGCGTTGTCGAAGTCCTGGGCGGCCTCGTCGTCCTCGAGGCCGACCACCCACACGCCCGCCTTCTGCAGCTCGGCCATGGTCTGCGAGAGGTTGCCGACCAGCACGATGTGCAGATGCTCGGTGGCCCCGCTCGAGGCGTTGACCACGGCGGGGGTGATCTCGGCGGCGCGCCGGCCGGGGATGGCCACGCCGTGGATGCCCACCACCTCGGCGGTGCGCAGCAGCGTGCCGATATTCTGGGGGTCCTGCAGATGGTCGAGCAGCAGCAGGAGGGCCGGCTCTTTGCGTTCGGCGGCCAGGGCCATACACTCGTCGAGCTCGACGTAGGGGTAGGGGCCGGTCTCGAGCATGACACCCTGGTGATTGGCCTCGCGCAGCTGCTTGTCGAGGGCCTGCCGCTCGACGCGCTGCACCGTCACCTTGGCCTCTTCGGCCAGCTTGACGATCTCGGCGATCACCCCCGTCTCCTGCACGCCGCTCGAGACGTGCAGCCGATGGAGCTGTCGCCGCCGCGCCCGCAGGGCCTCGCGCACCGCGTTGCGGCCATAGAGAAGTTCCGTCATCGCCTCGTCCTAAAGCCGACAGACGAGCGCGACGGCCGTCGGGCCGTCGCGTATTGTCGGTCGCCTATGCTCGTCGTCACAAACCCAGGGCATCCTTGATTCGCCCGAAGAAGCCGTCGTCGCGCTCGCCGCCTTGCTCTTCGGGGTCGAAGCTGCGGCCGAGCTCCTGGAAGAGGCGGCGCTGCTGTTCGGTGAGCTTCTGCGGCACCACCACCCGGCTGACCACGATCTGGTCGCCGCGCCCCTGCTGGCGCAGGAAGGGCACGCCCTTGCCGCGCAGGCGGAAGGTCTGGCCGGTCTGGGTGGCGGGCGGGATGCGCAGGCGCTCGCTGCCGTCGATCGTCGGCACGTCGAGCTCTTCGCCGAGGGCGGCCTGGGCCACATTCAGCTTCAGCTCGAAGATAATGTCGTTGCCCTCGCGCAAGAAGAGGGGGTGCGGCTGCACATCGAGGGCCACATAGAGGTTGCCGAAGGGGCCGCCCCTGGGGCCGGCCTCGCCCTCGCCGCTGATGCGGATCTGCTGGTTGCCGTCGACCCCGGCCGGCACCTTCACGGTGATCCGGCGGGTCTGGCGCACCCGGCCCTCGCCGCGGCACTCGCGGCAGGGGATGGGGATGACATAGCCCGCGCCGGCGCACTGATCGCAGGTGGTGACGGTGACCATGTTGAAGAGGGGCGCCCGCTGGCGGACCTCGCCGCTGCCCTGGCACTTAGGGCAGCGCACGGGCTCGGTGCCGGGCTCGGCGCCACTGCCCTTGCAGCTCCCGCAGCCCTCGAGGCGACGATACTCGATCTCCTTATCGACGCCGAAGATCGCCTCCTCGAAGCTCAGGCGCAGGTTATAGCGCAGGTCGGCGCCGCGCTGGGGGCCGCGCTGGCTGCGCCCGCCGGCCGCCGCGCCGCCGAAGAAGGCGTCGAAGATCGTGCTGAAGGGGTCGGCGCCGCCGTAGGGGTCGCCATAGGCGCCGCCACCGCCGGGCGCGCTGTGGCCGAAGCGGTCGTACATCGCCCGCTTCTGCTCGTCGGACAGCACCTCGTAGGCCTCGTTGATCTCTTTGAACTTGGCCTCGGCGCCATCATCTTTGTTGACGTCAGGGTGGTACTGGCGCGCCAGCTTACGGAAGGCCTTCTTGACCTCGTCCTGGCTCGCCTGCCGGCTGACGCCGAGCACCTCGTAGTAGTCACGCTTCGCGCCCGTGGTCATACACGTTCCTTCGACGACGGACCACTGACGAAGGCCCGAGGGCGGTCGTCAGTGGTCGGCTGCCGGTCGTTTAGTCTACCTTGTATTCGCCCTCAACCACGTCATCGTCCGCAGACTTCGTGTCGGCCGCCCCGGGCTGCGGGGCGCCCTCGGCCTCATACATGGCCTCGCCGATCTTCTGCATCGCCACCCCGAGCTCGGCCGTTCGGTTGCGGATCGCCTCGGCATCCTCGCCGTCGAGGGCCGCGCGCACGGCCGTGATCTTGTCCTGGACCTCGGTGCGGATGGTGCCGTCGACCCGGTCGTCGGCGCCGCGCAGGGCCCGCTCGGCGGCGTAGACCATGCTGTCGGCCCCGTTGCGGGCCTCGATCAGGTCGCGCCTGGCCTTGTCCTCTTCGGCGTGGAGCTCGGCGTCCTTGACCATCTGCTCGATCTCGCCCTCATTGAGGCCCGAGGAGGCGGTGATGGTGATGCGCTGCTCTTTGCCGGTGGCCTTGTCCTTGGCGGTCACGTTGACGATGCCGTTGGCGTCGATGTCGAAGGTAACCTCGATCTGCGGCATGCCGCGGGGCGCCGGCGGGATGCCCGCCAGCTCGAACTTGCCCAGACTCTTGTTATAGCGAGCCTCGGCTCGCTCGCCCTGCAGCACGTGGATCTCGACGCCATTCTGGTTGTCGCTGGCGGTCGAGAAGACCTGGCTCTTGCGGGTCGGGATAGTCGTATTGCGCTCGATCAGCGGGGTCATCACGCCGCCCAGGGTCTCGATGCCCAGGGTCAGCGGGGTGACGTCGAGCAGCAGCACGTCCTTCACCTCGCCGCCGAGCACGCCGGCCTGGATGGCCGCGCCCACGGCCACCACCTCGTCGGGGTTGACCGAGCGATTGGGCTCTTTGCCGAAGAACTTGCGCACGGCCTCCTGGATGGCCGGCATGCGCGTCTGGCCGCCGACCAGGATCACCTCGTCGATCTGGGCCTGCTTGAGGCCGGCGTCGTTGAGGGCCTGGCGCACCGGGCCCATGCTGCGCTCGATCAGGTCGCCGGTCAGCTGCTCGAGCTTGGCCCGGCTCAGGTTGATATTGAGGTGCTTGGGGCCGCTCGAGTCGGCGGTGATGAAGGGCAGGTTGATCTCGGTCTGGCCGACGGTCGAGAGCTCCATCTTGGCCTTCTCAGAGGCCTCCTTGAGGCGCTGCAGGGCCATGCGATCCTGGCGCAGGTCGACCCCGGTCTCCTTCTGGAACTCGGTGGCCAGCCAGTCGATAATGCGCTGGTCGAAGTCGTCGCCGCCGAGGTGGGTGTCGCCGCTGGTCGACTTGACCTCGACCACGCCGTCGCTCAGCTCGAGCACCGAGACGTCGAAGGTGCCGCCGCCCATGTCATAGACGACCACCGTCTCGTCCTTGCCCTTCTTGTCGAGGCCGTAGGCCAGGGCCGAGGCGGTGGGCTCGTTGACGATGCGCAGGACCTCGAGGCCGGCGATCTTGCCGGCGTCCTTGGTGGCCTGGCGC
>CAZKTU010000339.1:0-5668 GCA_964555675.1 uncultured Oscillochloris sp. | reverse complement strand
TACCGAGCCCTTTCATGGAATAGCCATAGCGAGAGGAGATCCCCCAATGACGACGACCACCGTAGGCCGCCCCGAAGCCGACGAGTACGCCCCGTTCTACGCGGGCTACGTCGAGCGCGTCCCCGCCGGCGCGATCGCCCAGATCCTGGAGGAGCAGCTCGCCGTCACCACGGCCCTGCTCGCCCCCCTGAGTCGCGAGCAGGCCCTGGCCCGCCCCACCCCCGAGGACTGGAACGCCCTCGAGGTGCTCGGGCACATGACCGACGGCGAGCAGGTTTTCGCCTACAGGGCCCTGCGCATCGCGCGCGGCGACACGACGCCCCTGGCCGGCTTCGAGCAGGACGACTATGTGCGCACCGGGCGCTTCTCAGAGCGCAGCATGGCCGAGTTGCTCGCGGCCTTCGCGGCCCACCGCCGCGCCACCATCGCCATGCTCGGCGGGCTCGACGCCGAGGCCCTGCTGCGCCGCGGCACCGTCTCGGGCCGCCCCTGCAGCGCCCGCGCCTGGCTCTACATCGCCGCCGGCCACGAGCTCCACCACATCGCCGACTTCCACGCCCGCTACGGAATCTAGAGAATCGCCACGTTGCGCAGCACGCGGCCGTGCCCCGCGCAGATGATCTTCGGCGCGAGCTCGGCGAGCTGACGCAGCGACTCGCGGCCGCGGGCGTAGTCCCAGGTGAAGGGGCCGTCGAGGAAGCGCGGCCGGCCGCCCAGGACCATCAGGGCGTCGCCGGCGAAGAGCAGGCCGTAGGCGGGCGCGAAGAACGACAGGTGGCCGGGGGTGTGCCCGGGCGTGGCGACGACGCGCAGCCCGCCCAGGATGGGCAGCTCGTCGCCCGGTTTGAGGATGCCGCTCGCCTGAACGGGCGTGATCGGCATCATGGTGTTCATCAGGTTGAACATGGGCGCCATGGCCGGGCTGGTGCGCGGCTCGCGCGACGAGCGGCCCTCGGCCATGGCCGCGGCCTCGACGCCCCCGGCGTAGAGTGCCGCTCCCGTCGCGGCCTGCAGCGCCGCCGCGCCGCCGATATGGTCGGGGTCGGCGTGGGTGATCAGGATGCGGCGAATGTCGGCGAGCCGCTCGCCCTTCTTGCGCAGGGCCCGCTCGACCGCCTTCAGGCCGCCCGGGGTGCCCGCGTCGATCAGGGTGAGCCCGTCGGGCTCGCGGATCAGGTACATATTGACGAACGTGTCGGCGATCGGCTCGACCTGAGGTGTCATCGTGGGCTGCCTGTCGCTCAATGCGGAAGCCTGGTGCGCCCAATGGTACCACAGCGGCTCGCTGCCTACGGTGCTCTACTCCTCAAGTCGGGCTTGACACCCTCCTCGGCCCGGCGCATACTTAAGAAACGGAATACATATTCCGCTTCGCATAAAACTGGGTATGGGCGCCCGCCCACGAGGAGCATTTATGGACAACAGCATCGCATCGGCGATCAGCGCCGAGGTCCAGGGCTGGCCGGGGGTCTCGGCCCAGCCCCACCGCTTCGGCGGGGTCGAGTTTCAGCTCAACGGCCACGAGATCGGCCACCTCCACGGGGGCCGCCAGGCCGACCTGCCCTTCCCCGTGCGCGTGCGCAAAGAGCTGGTGGCCGCGGGCAAGGCTTCGCTCCACCATATGCTGCCCGACACCGGCTGGGTCACCTTCTACATCAGGGGCGCCGCCGACGTGCCGGCCGTCGTCGAGCTCTTCCGCCTCAACTACGAACGCCTCAGCGCCCGCGGCCAGCACGCCCCGGTCGGCGAGGAAGACGCCGCGTAGGCTACAATAGGCCCATGCAACCGAAGCGCTTCAAGATGGTCGCGCCCCTGGCCGAGCGGGGGCCCGACAACACCTGGCCCGCGCGGCACCCGCGCTACGCCGACCGCGAGGCCCTCGCTCGCCTGATGCTCGACTCGTACGCCGGCACCATCGACGACGGCGGCGAGGACTATGCCGAAGCCGTGGCCGAGATCGAGCGCACCCTCGGGGGCGGCTACGGGACCTACCTCGAGGGCTGCTCGTTCCTGGTCGAGGACGGCCCCGAGCTCGCCGCCGCCAGCCTGATCACCGCCTGGACCGACATGCCCCTGGTCGCCTTCGTCATGGTCGCCCCCGCCCTCAAGGGTCGCGGCCTCGGCCGCTTCGTCCTCGAGCGCAGCATGGCCGCCCTCTGGTCGCGAGGGCAGCGGCGGCTCGCCCTCTTCGTCACCGACGGCAATACCCCCGCTCAGCGCCTCTACGACAGCCTCGGTTTCGTAGTGGTCGAATAAAGGGTGCCTCTGGCGGAGGTGTCAATTCGGGGTATAATAGGAACATACGTTCGTTTAGTGAGAGGAGCGCGCGGTGAGCGATGCGAAGACCCGGCCGACGGACACGAGTGTCGACCAGTTCCTCGAGAGTCTCCCCGACGAGCGTCAGCGGCAAGACAGCCTGTCCATCGTGGCCCTGATGCGCGAGGTCACCGGCGCCGAGCCGCGCATGTGGGGCCCGAGCATCGTCGGCTTCGACAGCTACCACTATCGCTACGCCAGCGGGCGCGAGGGCGACGCGCCGCTCACCGGCTTCTCGCCGCGCAAGCAGAACCTGACCATCTATCTGTCCTACGGCTTCGAGCAGCACACCGAGCTGCTCGCCCGCCTGGGCAAACACAAGCTCGGCAAGGCCTGCCTCTACCTCAAGCGGCTCGACGATGTCGACCGAGCCGCCCTGCGCGAGCTGATCGAGCGCTCGGTCGTCGAGGTCCGGCAGGCCAACGCCCCCGCCGACCCCGCCTCCTGACGCTCACGGGGCAAAGAAGAACGGCCGTCATCACGACGGCCGTGGGGCAGTAGGGGGGTATGGGGGCGACGTGCGGGACACTCGGCCTTGGTACGCGCCGGGCGCTGACCGTCGCAATCAGCGCCTTGGGTCTGCCTCATCTGTAGCAAGCTCTGTGCCATCCTCGTCGCTCTCCGCCGGCACGATGTGCAGATCGGGCGGTGCGATCAAGAGCTCGCCTGCGCTCGGCTCGAACACGGTCAGGCGCATGCGCAGCGCGCCCACGTAGCGCCGCAGCTGTCCCTCGTGCTCGTTGTGCTGCAGCGCGATAATATTTTCGCCCAGCACACTGGCCGGCGCGTGGGCCAGGTTGAGCTGGAAGCCAATCAGCGGGTTCGTCTCGAGCAGGAAGAGCGCGCTCACGCCCATGCCCCGCAGCAACTCGCGCAGGGCCGCCAGGTAGGTGTGCCCGCGCTCGTCGAGCGAGCGCAGCAGCACCGCCAGGTCGTCGAAGACCAGGCGCTGGATGCCGCTCTGGTGGATCACCGCGAGCAGATCGGCCGCCATGGCGTCGGGCGAGGGCTCGACCGGCGAGAAGCGCAGCATACGCAGCAGCCCCGTGTCGATCGTCGCCCCCAGGGGCAGCGCGAAGGTGGCCGCCATGTCGGCCATCATGTCGCGGTCGTCGCTCAGCGAGACGATCAGGGCCGCCTCGCCCGCCTTCGCCCCGGCCAGGGCCCAGTGCAGGCCGAGGATGCTCTTGCCCGTGCCGGTGGCCCCCGCCAGGATGGTGCTCGTGCCCCTCAGGGGGCCGCCGCCGATGCGCCGGTCGAGGTCGGGGATGCCGAAGGGCGTGCGCCCCACGACCCGCAGCGGCTGGGCCGGCGTCGGGAAGACCTCCACCCGCGGGTAGACCTGCAGCCCAGCCGCGCTGATGCTGTAGCTGTGCCCGCCGTCCAGGTGCGCCCGCCCGCGCTGCTTCACTACCTCGAGCCGCCGCTGATGCCTGTGGCTCACCCGCCTGTACTCCAGGCCGATCACCGTGTCGGCTGTGGTCGCCTCTTCGTCCCAGGTCCCCAGACGGGCCTCGCCGGCCAGCGTGATCAGCATGGTCGCTTGCTGGAAGATCGTCTGCACCCCCAGGGCCGCCAGCAGGGTGCGCGGCGTGATCCCGGGGGGCAGCAGCTCGCCGATGCCCTGGATGCCGTCGAGCAGCACCATCTGCGCCTGCGACTCGCGGATCACCCGCGCCAGGGTGCCCACGGGGTCGAGCTCGGCGGGCGAGAGCAGCGAGGGCAGGGCCAGCACCGTGATCGTGTCCCCCACCAGAGCTTCGTCGAAGAAGTTGAAGGCCCGCATGTGGCTCAGGTACTTGAGGCTGCTCTCCGAGAACGAGGTCAGCACCAGGGCTCTGAGGCCCCGCCGCGCCGCTGCGAACACAATCTGCGACGAGAGCACCGTCTTGCCGGCGCCCGGCGCGCCGATTATCAGGGTGAGCGCGCCCGTGCTCAGCCCGCCGCCAAGGATCGCATCCAGGCCGGGGATCTCGGTCGGGACAATCTGGAGTGGTTTCACGATTCCTCTCACGCGCTGCGCGGGGCCTCTGACGGCTTCAGGAGGGGTTTGGGGAGGCCCGGCCTCCCCGAAAAACCAATTCTCAACCCGTCACACAAGGTTGGACGGAGTACTAACCTCTGGTGTAGAAGCGTGCGATCACCTCGAGCAGCGTTTCGATCTCGAACGGCTTGGGGAGAAAGGTGGTAAACGGCGCACCCTGTGCGCCCGCATAAGCGGCGCTCATCACGATCACCGGCAGCTCGGCCGTCGCCGGCTCGGCCCGCAGCTGCCGGAACAGGTCGAGTCCATTGACATAAGGCATCATCAGGTCGGTCACCACCAGGGCCACCGGCTGCTGCCGCAGCAGCGCGAGGGCCGCGCGACCGTCGGCGGCGGTGAGCACCGTATAGCCGGCGTCCTCGAGCACATCGCTCAGAAAGTCCCTGATGAAGGGATCGTCGTCCACGATGAGTACGGGCAGCGCTCTATCGCCGGGGTTGGCCATGGGGAAAGGGGTCTCTCGCGGCGCGGGGCCTTCGTTTGCGGCGCGCCATTGGCAGGCAAATGGGGAACGACGGCCTCGGCCGTGGTTTACCCCCATCCTTTTAGCAAGAACGACACCATCCGGGCGCGACAGTCTGAAGGCGTCGCAAACCTGGCCATGAGGCGAGGATCTTGCTGGCCTTTGTGGGATGAGCATGGCCTCGCGGTGGTGTACAGTATGCTTGCCCGCGCCGGCCCACCCTGGGCTGGCGGCAATGACCAATCGGAGGAACCAATGCTGCCTCTCCGCCTCGTCGTGGCTCTGCTTGCCGCCGCCCTACTGGCTGCGCCCTCGCTCGCCGCCGCTCAGAGCCAGGCGGCCGTCACTGGCACGGTCGTCTACCGCGAGCGCATCGCCCTGCCGCCCACTGCGAAGCTGACCGTACAGCTCCAGGACGTCTCGCGCGCCGACGCCCCCGCCGTGCTCATCGCCGAGCAGGTGATCGATACGGCCGGCCAGGGCCCGCCCTACGCCTACTCCCTGAGCTATGACCCCGCCCAGATCCAGGACAATCTGACCTACGCCGTGCGCGCCGAGATCCGCGACGGCGACCAGCTACTCTTCACCAGCACCCAGAGCTACCAGGTGATCACCAGGGGCAACCCGACCAGCGACATCGAGATCCTGGTCTCGCAGGTGGGCGGCTCGGGCAGCGGCACGACCGCGCCGACCACGCCGACCACGCTGCCCGCCACGGGCGAGGGCGACGCCGGCGCCCAGGCGCTGCTCCTGCTCGCCGCCGCGGCCCTGCTCGGCGGCCTGGCCGCCCGGCGCCTGAGCCGCTAAGACAAGGTTCGTAACCGAGTTACGCTCTTCGTCGCTGC
>CAZKTU010000338.1:2554-5729 GCA_964555675.1 uncultured Oscillochloris sp. | reverse complement strand
CTTTGACCTGGGCGACGGTGTACTCGCCGAAGTGGAAGATCGAGGCGGCGAGGACCGCGTCGGCGAGGCCGTCGGCGAGGCCGCGGTACATATCGTCGGGCGAGCCCGCGCCGCCCGAGGCGATCACGGGGACGGGCACGGCGGCGCTGACCGCGCGCAGCAGCTCGAGGTCGTAGCCGCGCTTCTGGCCGTCGGCGTCCATGCTGTTGATGCAGATCTCGCCCGCGCCCAGCTCGACGCCCTGGCGGATCCAGGCGATCGCGTCGAGGCCTGTGGGGCGGGGGTCGGCGCCGGTGTGGGTGAAGACGGCCCAGTGTGGGTCGCCGTCGGGGCCGGGGATGCGGCGGGCGTCGACCGAGAGCACAATGCACTGGCTGCCGAAGCGCTTCGCGCCATCCTCGATCAGCTGCGGGTTGAGCACGGCGGCGGTGTTGATCGAGACCTTATCGGCGCCGGCCCGCAGCATGCGGTACATATCCTCGGTGGTGCGGATGCCGCCGCCGACCGTCAGGGGGATGAAGACCTGGGCGGCGGTGCGCTCGACCACCTCGACCATGATTGCGCGGTCGTCGCTCGAGGCGGTGATGTCGTAGAAGACCAGCTCGTCGGCGCCGGCGGCGTCGTAGGCGGCGGCGAGGGCCACGGGGTCGCCGGCGTCGCGGTGGTTGACGAACGAGACGCCCTTGACCACACGGCCGGCCTTGACGTCGAGACAGGGGATGATGCGGCGTGTCAGCATAGACTTACTTTGGCCTCACCTGGCCCTTGCGGCCGCGCTCTTCGGGGGGGGTGGCGACGGACTCGGCGGCCTCGCGGCGGCGACGGGCGTCGTCGATCAGCTGGCGGGCCGCGCTCACCGACCAGAGGGCCAGGAAGGCGAAGGTGATCAGGAAGAGCGGGATGATCAGGAAGGCGCTGAGCAGGACCACGGCGAGCATGAGCGCGAGGGTCGCGAAGGAGAAGATCGGGCGGCCGACGGCCATCAGGAAGGCGTTGCGGGCGACCTGGCGCAGATTCGGCTCCTCTTGCAGGACGACGAGGGCCGGGGCGTAGAGCAGCATGCCGCTCCAGAAGATCAGGGCGTAGAGCCAGAGGCCAATCATGATCCCGCCGAAGAGGTTGTTGACGCCGGTGTAAAAGCTCAGGTTGTAGATGAGCAGCAGGAAGCTGGCCGTGGCGACGCCGACGATGACCCAGCCCGGGCGGGCATACTGGCGCAGGCCGGTGAAGAAGTCGCCGACCTTGGCCGCGCGCCCGTCGGCGACCTTATGGGCCACATAGAAGAGGCCGGCCGTGGCCGGGCCGGCCGGCAGGACGCCGAGCAGGGCGACGGCGATGGCGGCCAGCCAGGCGCCGCCGAGCAGCAGGGCCAAGGCCAGCCACCAGAGCGGGAAGCAGAAGACCGCCCAGAGCAGGTTGCAGATCCCGAGCAGCAGGAAGTCGTCGAACAGGTCGCGCACGGCCTTGCCGAGCGCGCGGAATGGATTGACCATGGGCGTAGAGAGCGGACCTAGGCGAATAGTTGTCGGCATTATACCAGACCCCCTGCGCCACCTGTTGCGCTGTGGCGAGGGGCGTGCTAGAATCTGCCCAGTGTCACACCTCGTGCGCAACAAGCCCCAGCAGACCGCGCCATGCCAGAGCAAACCTTACCCAAAGAGCGTGCCGCTCATATCCCCGGTCTGGATCCTGAGGCCACCCCGCTGCTCGGCCTGGGCCTTGGCCTGACCGGCCTGGCCCTCGGGCTTCGCCCGCGCCTCGCGGCGGTGCCTCTGGCCCTGATGGCCCTTGCCGCAGCTCTCTATCGCGACCCCGAGCGAACGACGCCGGGCGAGCCGGGCAGCATCTTCGCCCACGCCGACGGGGCCGTGCTGCGCGTCGACGAGGTGTACGAGCACCGCTTCGTCCACTCCGACTGCCTGCGCCTCAGCGTCGCCATCGGCCCCCTGACGGTGCCGGTGGTGCGCGCCCCTGCGGGCGGGGTGGTCAGCCTGGTCGAGCGCGTGGCGGGCGAGTACAGGCCCGTCAGCGACCTCGAGGCCGGCGAGAGCAACGAGCGCATCTACATCGGTCTGCAGACCGACTGGGGTCCCCTGCTGATCGCCCTCGTGGCCGGCCCTGTCGGCCGCCGCCTGATCTGCCGCGTGCAGGCCGGCGACAGGCTCGAGGCCGGGGCCAGGGTCGGCACGGCCCGCTTCGGGGCTCGCGCCGACCTGTATGTGCAGCGCGATGTCGCCAACCTGACGACGGGCGAGGGTATGCGTCTGGTGGCCGGGGTCAGCCGCATCGGCGCGGTGGTCCCGCTCTGATGCCGCCGGACTCGGGGCTGGGGCTGGCGGCGCCGTACACGCTGCTCTTCGACGAGGATGGCGGCCCCGGCAGGGGGTTGCCCGCCGAGCTGCGCGCGAGCTATGGCGGCGACTGGCTGCTGCCCGACCCGCCGGCAGGGCGGCCCTACACCTTCACCAACTTCGTGGTCTCGCACGACGGGCGGATTTCGTTCGACGAGCCGCGCCGCTCGGGCGGGGGCGACGTCAGCCGCCACGCGCCCCACGACACCTGGTTGATGGCCCTGATCCGGGCCCGCGCCGACGCCATTCTCACCGGCGCCGGCACCCTGCGCGTCGCCCTCAAGCACCGCTGGACCCCCTGGGAGACCTTCCCCGCCCTTGAGCCTCAGCTGGTGGCCATGCGGGCCGCCGAGGGCCGCGCGCCCCTGCCGCTGCTGGTGGTGCTGAGCGGCAGCGGCGACCTGCCCGGCGAGGCCGCGGCCCTGCGTGTGCCCGGCCAGGGGGTGCTGGTCGCCACCACGGCCGCCGGCGAGCCGCGCGCCCGCGCCGCGCTGGCCGCCCTGCCCCACGTCGCCTACCACGTCTCGCCGGGCCCCGGCATCGACTTGGCCGCCCTGATGGCCGAGCTGCGCGGGCCCTACGGCGTCGGCGCCCTGCTGAGCGAGGGCGGGGCCAGGGTCTATGGCGAGCTGCTGGCGGCGCGGCTGATCGACGAGGTCTTCACCACCCTCAGCCCGATCGTGATCGGCAACCGCGTCCCACCGGCCGCGGCGCGCCCCTCCCTCGTCGAAGGGGTGGCCTTCAGCCCGGACGACCCGCCCGCCCTGCGGCTGCTCAGCCTGCGCCGCCACGGCGACTACCTGTTCCAGCGCGCGAGGATCGTG
>CAZKTU010000338.1:0-2454 GCA_964555675.1 uncultured Oscillochloris sp. | reverse complement strand
TACTCGGCTACGTCGCTTGCCTTAGAGTTCGAGGCGCAGGGCGAGCTGGCCGAGGGAGATCTCGTCGCCGCAGTGGAGGCGCACCGGGCTGCGGGGGGCGAGGCGGCGGCCGTTGACATAGGTGCCGTTGGTGCTGTCGAGATCCTCGATGCGCGGGTGGGGCCCGCCCAGATCGAGCCTGGCGTGGGCCCGCGAGACCCCCGCGGCCGCGGCCTGAAAGGGCGTCAGGTCGATATCGGGGCCGGGGCCCTGCTCGCCGGCGCGGCCGACCACCAACTGGGGCGTGGCGGGGAGCGGGATGCTCGCACCGCTCGCGGCGAGCACCAGGCGGGGCTCGCTTGTCGGGGGGCGCGCCGGATCCGGGGGGCCTGCGTCGGCGAAGGGCGGGGCGAGGCGCCTGGCCGCGCCCTCGAGCAGGGCGGCGCCGCATGCATCGCAGAAGATCGTCCCATTGAGGAGGGTGGCGCTGCAGTGCCAGCAGGTGATCATAGGCAGCTCCCCCGGGTGTGGGGCAAGGCCCGGGAGCGACGAGAGCCTGGCGGGTGTGAAAAGGCCGGCCATGGCGGCCGGCACGGGCGACGCTGTCGTCAGCGCGATGATAGCAGGGGCGGCGGCCCCCTGCATCTGCCGGGTGGCATAGTACCCTGGCAAACCATCGGGCTATAGCTGATACGCATGTCTGGCGGTTGTCACAGTTTTTGTCCCGGTCTGTCATACCTTTTGAGCGGGGTGCGCTGCTATGCTGCGAGCAGCGCGGGCCCGGGGCGGGCCCTTCAAGTACCAGGGAGGGGCAGCTCAATGCTGACGACAAGGCTCTGTTATAATGATGGTCGCGAACGGGCTCTATGGGAGCGGCGGCGCGCTATGGCCAACGAAGAGCAGCGCCTGGTAGAGGCCGGCCAGCGAGGGGACGTCGAGGCGTTCAACCAGCTGGTACGGCTCTACGAGGGCCGCGTCTACAATCTCTGCTACCGCATGCTCGGCGACGCCGACGCCGCGGCCGATGTGACCCAGGACAGCTTTATCTCGGCCTACCGCAACCTGAACCGGTTCCGCGGCGGTCTCTTTCGCTCATGGCTGTTCCGCATCGCCACCAACGCCTGCTACGACGCCCTGCGGGCGCGCAAGCGCAGGCCGACGGTCTCGCTCAGCGCCCCAAGCGACCTCGACGACGACGCGCCTGCCTTCGACCTGCCCGACGCCGGCGAGTCGCCCGACGAGCTAGCCCTGCGCCGCGAGCTGTCGGCGGCTATTCAGCGCGGGATCGATCAGCTGCCCGAGGATCAGCGCATCGTGGTCATCCTCAGCGACGTCCAGGGCCTGACCTACGAGGAGATCGCCGAGGTCACCAATACGAACCTGGGCACGGTCAAGTCACGCCTCAGCCGGGCCAGGGCCAGGCTGCGCGACATCCTGCGCGCGGGGGAACTGCTACCGTCAAAATTTCGTCATGATGACGTGTAGCTGATGCGCCCCTGGAAGCGGCGCATAGAACAGGGGCAAGGCGCGGCGCTGGCGGCGCTCTTGCGAAGACCCAGTCTGAAAGGTGCGCCACCTGCCTGGCCCCGGGCCCGGTAGTCAAGATGATGAATAGCTCGCAACCACAACATAGCAGCCTGCCGGAGCGCGATATCGAGCTGCTCTCGGCCTACCTCGACAATCAGCTCAGCGTGGCCGAGCGGGTCAACCTCGAGCGACGGATGGAGGGCGAGCCGGCCCTGCGGGACGAGCTCGAGGATCTGCGCGGGACGGCCGCGGCCCTGCGGGCCCTCGAGCTGATGCGCCCGCCGCGCTCGTTCACCCTCGATCCGGCCACAGTCGCCAGACCGCGCTTCTTCTTCCCCCTCACCTGGGTGATGCAGATGGGCAGCGGCCTCGCCGGCCTGGCCCTGGTGCTCCTGGCGACGGTGCAGCTGATCGGCGCCGGCGGCTCGCCCGCGATCCCGATGGCGGCCAAAGAGGCGCCGGCCTCGGCCGCCCAGGCCCCGCTGGCCACAGAGGCGCCCGCCATGATGATGGAGTCGGCGCCCGCCAGCTCGGCCGCCGATAGTGCGCGCCAGGCCGAGCCGACGGCGGCCCCTGCGGCCCAGGCCATGCCCGCCGCAGAGCCGACGGCGGCCCCCGAGGCTGCCGGCAGCACCAGCGCCTTCGAGCCCCCCGCTACGGCGGGCGAGGCGGCGGCAGGCAGCGCGGCGCCCGCCGGCGGTACGGCCGACGGCCCGCTCAGCAACAGCTCGGCCCCCGCCGACACAGTCCAGGCGAGCGAGAGCAGTTCGCCGGGCACCGTCGAGCTCCCGGCCGAGCAGGCCTCGGCCGGCCAGCCTCGCTTCTTCCCGCCCGGGCTCACCCTGGCCATCGGCGCGGCCCTGATCGGGCTGGCGGGGGTCTGGCACCTCTACAGCCGCCGACGTACGTAGGGTTTCTCAGCACACTGATTGTGCTGAGGGAAGGTAC
>CAZKTU010000337.1:0-5779 GCA_964555675.1 uncultured Oscillochloris sp. | reverse complement strand
GCAGGCCTGGCCCGGCCAGCGCCGTAGCGGTCTGCGCCTGGCCCGCCCGCGCCGTGGCCGTCTGCACCAGCCCCGCCTGCGCGGTCGCGGTTTGCGCCTGGCCACTCTGGGTCGTGGCGGTCTGCGCCAGCCCCGCCTGCGCCGTGGCCGTCTGAGCCTGCTCTGCCAGCGCCGTGGCCGTCTGCCAGAGCCCCGCTTGCGCCGTCTGTCGAAGCCCCGTCTGCGCGGTCGCGGTCTGCCAGAGCTCCGCCTGCGCGGTCTGCCCGAGCTCAGCCTGCGCGGTTGCAGTCTGCTCAAGGCCCGCCAGGAGCGTGGCCGTCTGAGCCTGCTCTGCCAGCGCCGTGGCCGTCTGCTCGAGGCTAGCCTGGGCCGTCGCCGTGAGCCCAAGGGCGGCCTCTGCCGTCGCCGTGAGGCCAGGCCCCGCGATGGCGGCGGCCGTCTGCGCCAGGGCCGTCAGTGCATTTGCCGTCTGCGCCTGGAGCGCCTGGGCCGTGGCACCATCGCCCAGAGCGACGCCGCCGGCGACCCCCTGGCCGCTGTCGCCCCCCTGCCCGCTAGCCTGGGCCTGGCCAGCACCGACCCCGCCGGTGAGCAAGGCCACCCCGTCCGCGAGCAGGGACGCCAACTGGGCCGCCGGCACTTCGGCCTCGACCGGCTGCGCCCCAAGAAAGGCCGCCAACGGCTCGGGCGGGGGCAGCGTGGGCAGGCCGCCCTGGGCCAGAAACTCATTCACGCCCCGCTGCTCGATCAGCATCGCGTCGAGCATGGTTGAGGCCATCTGGCGCGCCTGCAGCGAGATCGTCCAACCCGGCGCCACGCCGAAGCCGCCCGTCACGATGCCGACGGTCGTGATCGCGCTCCCGATCAGCATCCGAAAGAGTCTGTGGGCGGCCCGGCGACGCTTGCGGTGCGGTCTCTTAGCCACCGGCGAGGCGAGCGTGGGCGGGTATGGCAGTGGATCAGGACGTGGAGACTGCATGCGCCCGCCCTTCTACCCGTTCACCGCGTGCTCGAGTCGCAGCCCCTCGGCGTCCAACACTGTGTTCATGTGAAAGAGCAGCATCGAGTTGGCGCCGTAGAGCTCCTCGGGGACATAGACGCTAACTTCGTACATGCTGCGGCTCTGCGGACCACTCCCCAGCACTTCACGCAGAATGACCCGCGGCGCGTCGTTGGCGCCCTGCAGCCGAGGCTCGAAGGCGCTGGCAATCTCGAGCAGGCGCTCCATGGCCGCGCTGCGCTCGTGCTTGCCGTCGACCGGAATGAGGGCGCTGAGCCGCGCTCCGGGGAAGCTGCTATGGTTCACGATGGTCTGGCCGAGGATCTCGGCGTTCGGGATGATGATCCGATCGCGCTCGTCGTTGCCCATCGAGGTATGCGTGAGCGAGATCGCACTGATCCTGCCGCGCATCGCGCCGATCGTCACCAGATCGCCGACCTTGTAATAGCGCAGCAGGAAGAGGTTGGCCCCTGCGACAATGTCTGAGGCGATCCGCTCGGAGCCGAGCGCAAACGCGCCGGTGAAGGCCGTCACCAGGATGACCAGCACGCCGGCCGCCCCGGTCTGGTCGACGATCAGCTTGAGGGTGAAGAGCAGCACGCCCACCCGCGCCAGGCTGACCACAAAGCCGGCCATGCCGGGGTCGAGGAAGCGCTGCGCGATCGGCGTCAGCATGCGCGCGACTAGCAGCGAGGCGACGTAGCCGGCCCCGGCCATGGCGATCGCGATCAGGCCAGTTACGATGATGTTCGTCAGTACGGTCAGATCCATCCCGTCCTTCCTTTCGCTAATGGTTGCCCAGCAGAAGCTGCGTTAGCTGCGGTTTGCGCCTGAGCGTTCGCCGGGGAGGCGTGGAGGGCCAGGCCCTCCTCATCCATCTCGCAGCGCCAGGGGCACATACAGCCGGTTCGGCACAATCAGGCTGCCCGGCCGACCCACCCCATCCCAGCCCGCCAGCGCGAAGATCACCCCCGCGCCCAGGCCGCCCGTCACGTCGTCCCGCCGATAGCTCTGGCTCGTCCCGTCGGGGTTGACCCGCACCAGCACCAGGTTGTAGCGCTGCGTGCGCGCGGTGTCGTCATCCTGCAAGCTGAAGGTCTCGGCCCGCGCGTCATAGGCCATGCTCAGCGCCCGGCCGGTCGTCAGCTCGAAGCCACTGACGGTGAAGCTATAGCTCGTCCCGTCCGCCCGCGCCACGGCCAGCAGCACCGCAGGGGCCTGACCAGCGCCCCCATCCTGGAAGCTGATCGTCTTGCTGGCATCGTCGAAGCTCAGCTCGGCCGCGTCGCCGGGGCCGGCGAGGCTCAGGCCGCTCAGGCCGCCCGCGACGCCCGGCCCACTGATGCTCAGGTCGAGGCTGACCCCGCTGCTCGCCGCCACCCGCGCCCCCGCGCCGCCCGGGGCCTCGCCGCTCAGCCTCAGACGGTACCTCCCGCCGGGCGGCACCGTGATACTCGCGCCGCCCCCCGCCTCGCTCTCGGACCAGCGGGCGGCGATCGTCGCGCCGGGGATCTCATTGAGCGGGCCGCCCTCGCCTGGAGCGTGGCCCACGCGCCGCCCCGCGCTGTCGATCACCAGCAGCCGGCCCTGGCCGCGCAGCTTGAAGGTGACCCCGCTTGCCCCGGCGCAGAAGTCGCAGCTGCGCGGCAGGCTGGTGTCGTGGCTCAGGCTGCGCAGCGCGATCGTGCCACTGCCCGCGTCGCCCTCGTAGCCCGCCACGGGCGCCCCACCGCTCGTGTAGCGCCAGGCGCCGGGATCGAGCTCGATCACCCGCTCGCGGTCGCCGGGCGCGGCGCCGTCGTAGACATAGAGCCCGTAGCGCCCGCCCGCGCGCCGTTCGAGGGCGTAGGGCACCAGACTCCGCGCGCCGCCGCCGTCGCGCCGCGTGATGCTCAGGGTGTAGGCCCCGTCGTCCTGCGGCCCGTCAAAGCTGTGGTCGAGCAGGAAGCTCAGCACAGAGCCGGGGCTGCCGTCGCTCACCTGGGCGCCCGCCACGTCGGCCAGGGGCGCCCACTGGCGGCCCGCCTGGTAGACGGCGATCACGTGCTGGAGCGCCGGGTAGCGCAGCAGGTCGGCGGTCACGGCCGCCCCTGGCTGCAGCGCAGCAGGCGCGTCGGCCCCGCCCGGCAGCGGCTGCCCGAGGAAGAGCTTGAGGCTCGCCGCGGCCAGCCCGAACGAGCGGCCCTCGCCCAGGGTGCGCTCGAGCTCCTGGCGCTGCCGCTCGGCCGTCGCCGTGAGGGCGCAGGCCTCGGGACCGGCCCCGGTGAGGGGCGCGCAGACCCCGGGCCCCAGCAGCGCGTACATGCTCGCCGCGCTCAGGTCGTTGCCGGCCGGGGTGTCGCGCCACGCTGCGAAGCCGAAGCCGTGCAGCGCCGGGTCGAAGGATTGGCCCGCGGGGCCTTGCAGGCGCGCGACGATGTCGGGGCTGATCGCCGTCGTGACGGCGGGGCCGCCCGCGCGCGGGGCGTTCTGACCAGGGGCGAAGACCTCGTAGTCCGCGCTGGTCACGCCCGTGCCGGCGCTGATCTGATAGGTGAAGGTGCGCGACTCGCCGGGGCCGAGGGCGACGATCGGCCAGCGCACCGTCTTGCCGTCGAAGCTGCCGCCGTCGCCGAGCGACCCAGCGAGCGCGGCCCCCGCGGGCAGCGTATCGCGCACCTCAAGGTTGCTCAGGGCGCTCGGCCCGCGATTGGCGACGATCAGCGTGACGCTGAAGGGCGCCCCTGCCTCGGCCCAGCGTGGAGCAAGGCGGCGAATGGAGAGCGAGCCGTCGGCCGAAAACTCGTAGGGGCCCAGATCGACCGCCGAGCCGCCGTAGGGGCGCGGCCGACCGTCGGCGTCGAAGGCCCCGCCAAGCGGGCCGCCACGGTCGATCGCAACTGCGCCCGGGGTCAGGCGGTAGTTGCGGCGCGCCGGGTCGGCGAAGCTCGCGGTGACGCCGGGGGCGAAGAAGCTGTGGGCGCCGGCGCTGATGCGCGTGCCGGGGTTGTAGAGCTTCTGGGTCAGCCCGATCTCCGAGTAGAGATTATAGTCCTCGCTCACCGCCTTCGCGCCGCCCGCGGCCGCCAGGGCCACGGCGTGGTTCGCGACGATGCTGTTCTGCAGCGTAAAGCTGTCCCAGGTGAAGAGGGCCTCGCGCGGGTTGGGCCCGGCGCTCGTGATCGTGCTGTTGAGCACCGTCATGGGGCCCTGGGCGTAGAGGGCCGCCCCCGCCGAGCCGGCCTGGTTGTCGGCGAAGACGCTGTTCAGGACGCTCGCCGAGCCTCCGTAGGATGACAGGGCCCCGCCGAGGCTGCCGCTATTGTCGAAGAACTGCACACCAACCAGGCTCACGCCGGTGCTGTTGTAGAGCATCATGGCCCCGCCGCGGCCGCTCAGCTCGGTGAGCGGACCGTTAGCCCGGCCGCCCACGAAGGTCAGGTCGCGGAAGGTGACGTTGGTGCTGTCGACCAGGGCCAGCAGGCCCAGCTCGCCCGCCCCGGCGGCTCGCTCGATCACCGCGCCGTTGCCGTCGATCGTCAGGTCGGCCTTGAAGTAGAGGTTGAGCAGGTGCCCGTTCGCGCCGCTCTGGCCGTCGAGCTGGTAGCGGCATGCGCCGTCAAGCTCGATCAGCGGGCCCGAGCCATTCAGCAGCGTTCGCAGCGCGTCGCCCGAGCAGGGGTCCTGGCCGGTGGCGACGATCGTGAAGGTGCCGGGCACATAGCTGAGGGTGTAGTTCAGGTCGGCCCCGCCGCTCACGCTGATCGGGTAGGCGCCAGGGGGGCTGCCGAGCTGGGCGGTGGTCGTGGCGAGCGGAGCGACGTCCAGGTCGGCGGCGTCGTCGCCATTCACGAAGCCCGCATAGGTGAGAGTCAGGGGCGGGTTGGGCGCCCCGAAGAGCCGGGTCTGATTGTCGGCGGTCACGTTGAGCGGGGCCGGCGTGACCGCCAGGTTGGCCCCGACGTAGCTGATGGTGTAGTTGGGCGCGCTCAGGCTGCCCTGGGTGATCGTGTAGACCCCCACATCGCTCAGTTGGGTCGCCGTGGTCGCCAGCGCGCCGGTCAGCGCGGCGGCCGTGTCGCCGTTCACGAGGCCGCTCACGCTGTAGGTCAGGGCCGGGTTGAGCGCGCCGTAAAGCCGCGTCTGCGGGTCGGCGCTCACCGTCAGCGGGGCCGGCGTGACCTCCAGGGCCGCGCCGGTGTAGTTGATCGCGTAGTTGGGCGCGGCCAGGCTGCCCTGGGTGATCGCGTAGACCCCCACCTCGCTCGCCGCCGTGGCCGGCGTGGCCAGGGCGCCGCTCAGGATAGCCGCGGTGTCGCCGTTCACGAAGCCCGTCACGCTATAGGTGAGGGCCGGGTTCGCCGCGCCGTAGAGCCGCGTCTGCGGGTCGGCGACCACGTTCAGCACGGCGTTGGCCACGGTCAGCGTCCCGGGCGTAAAGCTGAGCGTGTAGTTGGCCGCGTCGAGCGTGCCCTGAGTGATCGGGTAGGCCCCGGGTGGGCTGGCGGGGCCGGCGACGGTCGCCAGAGTGCCCGTCAGGGCCGTGGCCGCCGTGTCGCCGGCCACCAGGCCGCTCACGCTGTAGGTCAGGGGCGGGTTGGCCGCGCCGAAGCTGCGGGCCTTCGCGTCGGCCACAACTGCCAGGGGCGCCCGCCCGACCGTGAGGCTGGCGGGGGTGAAGCTGAGCGTGTAGTTGGCGGCGGCCAGCGTGCCCTGGGTGATCGGGTAGACCCCCAC
The DNA here is from genome assembly GCA_964555675.1 of uncultured Oscillochloris sp. Classification (GTDB taxonomy): domain Bacteria; phylum Chloroflexota; class Chloroflexia; order Chloroflexales; family Chloroflexaceae; genus CAIWXH01. Next base: position 63 of record CAZKTU010000337.1, on the reverse strand, counting down.
CGGGCTCGCCGCGTCGGCGCTCGTCGCCAGGGCCCCCGTCAGAACGGCCGCCGTGTCGCCGTT
>CAZKTU010000336.1:4155-5803 GCA_964555675.1 uncultured Oscillochloris sp. | reverse complement strand
GGCGCCTGAGCCGCTAAGACAAGGTTCGTAACCGAGTTACGCTCTTCGTCGCTGCTCGCGGCTGGGGGGCACGGGGCCTCCGGCCCCGCGACGGGTGGATGTGGAGGGCCTGGCCCTCCACATCCACCCACAAGACGGTAAAGCAAAGCGCCGCTCGCCAGTCCGGCGCGGCGCGCAACCAGCGAGGGTACGGAGGCGTCGAACCTCCGTACCTTTTTCTTATTGGCCGGCCCGCGCCGCGATGCTACAATCGATCAATAGTACTGATGTTCACTCATCCGATCGGGCGAACCTCCCTCGGTCGAAGCGACGAGCGCCTGCCACCCGAACGTCCGACGCCCTCTGCGCTGCCGCACACTATACTGACGCCAGGCTTTCCCCACGAGAGAGGATATCTTCGATGTTTCGGCGACTGACTGTGCTCTGCTGCCTGCTGCTGCTCACCATAAATGTCGTCGGCGCCTCGCGCACCAAGGCCGAGCCCACCGGCGAGGCCCCCGCCGCCGCGGGCGAGTACCTGGTCGGCTACGAGCCGGGCACGTCTGAAGCGCAGCGCCTGGCCCTGATCGAGGCGGCCGGCGGGCGCCTGCTGCGCCATCTCCCCGCCCTCTCGGCCGACCTGGTGGCCTTCCCCACGGCCCAGATCGCCTCGGGCAGCCCCGCCGAGGCCGAGCTGATGAGCGCGATGGCCGAGCAGGCCGCGGTCAGCTATGTCGAGCCGAACTACACCTATACGATCAGCGCGCCCTTCACGCCCACCGATACCCTGTTGAGCCAGCAGTACGCCTGGTCGCGCATCGACGCCTATGACGGCTGGGGCCTGAGTCGCGGCAGCGCGAATGTGGTGATCGCCGTGATCGACAGCGGTGTGCAGCTCGATCACCCTGACCTACAGGGCAAGCTCGTCGCCGGCTACGACTTCGTGCAGAACGATAGCGACCCCGGCGACCCGGTCGGCCACGGCACCCATGTGGCGGGCACCGCCGCCGCCGCGACAAATAACGGCGCCGGCGTCGCAGGCACCTGCCCCGAGTGTCGGGTCATGCCCGTGCGCGTGATCAGCGCGACGGGCAGCGGCTTCGTGTCCGATATTGCCGAGGGCATCGTCTACGCGGCCGACAGGGGCGCCAAGGTGATCAACCTGAGCCTTGGCGGGGCCGCCTCGAGCACCCTCAAGTCCGCCGTCGACTACGCCTGGGGCAAGGGCGCCTTCCTCGCGTGCGCGGCCGGCAACAGCGGCACGAGCAGCACCGCCGACGCCTACCCGGGCGCCTACGACAACTGCTTCGCCGTCGCGGCCACCAACAGCGCGGACGGGCGCGCCAGCTACTCGAACTACGGCGTCTGGGTCGAGGTGGGCGCCCCCGGCGACCAGATCCTCTCGACCTACAAGGGCAGCACCTACTCGCTCCTGAGCGGCACCTCGATGGCCGCGCCCCACGTAGCCGGCCTCGCCGGCCTGCTGGCCAGCCAGGGCTACAGCAACGCGGCCATCCGCGAGCGGATCTGCGCCACCGCCGACGACATCGCCGGCACCGGGGGCAGCTGGTCGTGCGGGCGCATCAACCTCGAGCGCGCCCTCACCGCGGGCGCCCCCGCCGATCTGCCCGTCAGGGCCTACCTCCCCGCCCTGATCCGGCGCTAATCC
>CAZKTU010000336.1:0-4055 GCA_964555675.1 uncultured Oscillochloris sp. | reverse complement strand
CCCCCTCGACGCCGACTTGCAAAAAACCCAAGTATCTTGCACAATACTATTATCAACCTTGGCCGGCGCACATACGGTGCCGGCGTTGCGAGTATGAAGGAGCAGGTGATGGCGACGCTGACTGACGGGCAGGCGCGCGGGATAGGCGAGCAGGTGGACCACACGGCGCTCAAGGTGAACCAGGCCGCGATCATCACCCTGCTGGTCCTGGCGTTCCTGTTCAACCAGCCCTGGCTCGTGGCCCTGGTCGCCGCGGTGATGGTGCTCGGCACGCTCACCCCCCAGCTGGCCCTGTTCCAGCGCTTCTACCGCGACGTGTTGCGCCCCGCCGGCCTGCTGCGCCCCGACCTGCGCGCCGAGGCGGCCGCCCCCCATCGTTTCGCCCAGGGCCTGGGCGGTGGCGTGCTGGTGGCTGCGGTGCTCGCCCTCTTCGCCGGCCTGAGCACCCTGGGCTGGGCTCTGGCCCTGGTGGTGGTGGCTCTGGCCGCGGTCAACCTGTTCTTCGGCTTCTGCGCCGGCTGCTTCGTCTACTTCCAGCTGGCCCGGCTGCGGCGGGCGGGCTAAGGCCATGCTCGAGCGCCTGCTGATCCTCATCGCCCTGCTGGCCGCCGGCGCCCTCGCCTGGCAGCTGCTGCGTGTGCGCCAGGCCCGCCGCCTGCGCGCCCTCGCCGTCGAGCGCCCCTTCGAGGGCATTATCCCGCCCGGCCGCCCCGCCGTGGTCGCCTTCACCCTGCCCGGCTGCGTCGACTGTCGCGCCCGCCAGGCCCCCGCCCTCGAGCGGCTGCGCGCCAGGCTCGGCCCCGCCGTGGCGGTCACCACGCTGCCCGCCGACGCCCACGCCAGCCTCACCGACCGGCTCGGGATTCTCACCGTCCCCTCGACCGTCGTGCTCGACGCCCAGGGCGGCGTGCGCTTTCTCAACCAGGGCTTCGCCGACGAGGGCCAGCTCGCCAATCAGCTGGCCGCCACAGTCTAGTATTGCAACGAGGGTTGCATTTTTCACCACGAAGACCACGAAGAACGCGAAGATTGGAGCCTGCCCGGCGCCAAAGCCGTGCGTCTGTGCCGTGCGAGAGGCGCGTCCGCTCTCGGCCTGGCACAGCCTCTCTCCTGATCTTCGTGACCTTCGTGTCCTTCGTGGTCAAATTGTGCGCGACCAGGGCCGGGCTGCGCCCCTTGTCCGACCAGTCTTCCCCGGTGCTGGCAAGCGCAAGAACCGAAGTTTCGTACTAGGGCGAGCGAGGGCCTGCGCTCCGCCAGATCCGCTCCCGAGGGTGTATCATAGTGCCGTCGTTCGACGCGCGCTCACCCCCGGGAGTTTGTATGCGTGCTGCATGTTACGAGGCCTTCGCTCAGCCGATCACGATCCAGTCGCTGCCCGACCCCGCCCCGCCCGAGCACGGGGTGGTGATCGCCGTCAGAGCCACCGGCCTGTGCCGCAGCGACTGGCACGGCTGGATGGGCCACGACCCCGACATTGTCCTGCCCCACGTCCCCGGCCACGAGCTGGCGGGCGAGGTCGTGGCGACCGGGCGGGGCGTGAGCAGGTGGCGGGCCGGCGATCGGGTCACCGTGCCCTTCGTCTGCGGCTGCGGGGCCTGCCCCGAGTGTCTCTCGGGTAACCACCAGGTCTGCGACCGCCAGTTCCAGCCCGGCTTCACCCACTGGGGCTCGTTCGCCGAGTATGTGGCCATCGACCGCGCCGACCTCAACCTGGTGCGCCTGCCCGACGAGCTCGACTATGTGACTGCGGCGGGCCTGGGCTGCCGCTTCGCCACCGCGTTCCGGGCCGTGGTCGACCAGGGGCAGGTCAGCGCGGGCCAGTGGGTCGCCGTCTACGGCTGCGGCGGGGTCGGCCTCTCGGCGATCATGATCGCCGCCGCCCTCGGGGCCCAGGTGGTCGCCATCGACATCACCGAGGCGAAGCTGGCCTTCGCCCGCTCGCTCGGGGCCGTGGCGACGGTGAACGCCGGGGCGGTCGGCGATCTGGTCGGCGCCGTGCGCGAGCTGAGCGGCGGGGGCGCCCACGTCTCGCTCGACGCCCTGGGCAGCCCCGCGACCTGCGCGAGCTCGATCGCCAGCCTGCGCAAGCGCGGGCGGCACATCCAGGTCGGGCTGCTGCTGGCCGAGCAGAGCCGCCCGCCCATCCCCATGGATATTGTCGTCGGGCGCGAGCTCGCCATCCTGGGCAGCCACGGCATGCAGGCCTATCGCTACGATGCCATGCTCGAGCTCATCCGCGCGGGTAGGGTGCGCCCCGGCCAGATGGTGGGCAAGACGATCAGCCTGAGCGAGGCCCCCGCCGCCCTGGCCGACCTCGACTCGTTCCGTGGGGTCGGCGTCACCGTGATCGACCGCCTGGCCGAGTGAGGCAAGCTTCGTAACCGAGTTACGCTTTTCGCCGTTGCCCGCGGCGGAGGCGCGGGGCCTCGGGCCCCTGCAACGGGTGGATGTGGAGGGCTAGGCCCTCCACGCCTCCCCCAAGACTGTAGAGTAAAGCGCCGCGCAGCGAAACCTGCCTAAGGTAGGCTGCGCCTACTCGAAGCTGAGGGTGGCCCCCGCGTGGTAGACCGTGGCCCGGCCGCTCGCGTCGAAGACCGATACGGTCTGGCGGCCCATGACCTGCCAGTGCAGGGGCGCGCCCTCCGCGTGGGGCTGGCGCACCAGGGCCGTGTCTTCGTCGATGCCGACGACGGTGACCCCGGGGGGCGTGGCGGCCATGGCGGCGTGGAAGCGCGCCTCGTCGAGGAAGAGGCGCATACGGTCGAAGTGGGGCAGGATGGCCAGCCCCGCGGCGAGCCCGAGGCCCGGGCGCCAGCGGGGCGGCTGGCCCTCGCGGATGGCGCGCACGCGTAGCAGGTAGCTGCCCAGCATCATCGCGCCGGCGCTGCACCCGGCCACGACGGCCCCGCCGACGCTGTGGCGCGCCTTGATCACCTCCCACGCCGGCGTATCCTCGAACGTCTCGGTCACATACTCGGGGTTGCCGCCCGAGAAGTAGTAGAAGTTGCTCTCGTGCAGCGCGTCGAGCGTGACTCGGGCGACGACATCCTCGCGGGCGAGCAGGCTCAGCGGGGCGACCCGCGCGCCAATGGCCGTGAAGTGGGCGGCGCCCAGCCTGTTCCAGCGCTCGGGCTGACCCTCCTCCAGCGCGCTGGCGGTCGGGATGAGCGCCACCTGGGACGCCCCCGGCCCGCCCAGGGTTTCAAGCAGCCAGCCGTCGGTGCTCGCCATGGCCGCCGTGTACTCTCCCGAGCCGACCAGGGCCAGGGCCCCCCGCAGATCACCCATGCTCGTAGCTCCAGCCTCGCCGCAACCGGCCGCCCGGCGAGCGCAAAAGCGGGGCCAGGTGGCCCCTTCTGTCTGAAGATATGCACATATGCTCACATTCTTCAGGTATTATAGAGAGGAAGGTGCGCCGCTGTCAACGAGGTAGACTTCATGAATGTCGTGGCTCCAGGCCCGATCGCCCTCCTTGGCTCGGGCGAGACAGGACCCGTGGGCGGGTTGGTGTACGACCTGATGGCCCGCCGGGCCGGCACGCCCTTCCGGGTGGCGATCCTCGAGACCCCGGCAGGCTTCCAGCCCAACTCGGCGCGGGTGGCGGGCAAGGTCGCCGAGTTCCTCCAGACCCGCCTGCACGGTAACCGGCCCCAGATCGAGCTGGTGGCGGCCCGCCGCCGCGACGGCCCGGACAGCACCGAGAGCGCCTCGGTCACCGCCCCTGTGCTGACCGCCGAGATGATCTTTCTGGGCGCGGGCAGCCCGACCTACACCGCCACCCACCTCGCCGGCAGCCTGGCCTGGTACCGGCTGATCGCCCGCCAGCGTCGTGGGGCGGGGCTGGCCATCGCCAGCGCGGCCGCCATCGCCATGGGCGCCCACGTCCTGCCCGTCTACGAGATCTACAAGGTCGGCGCCGAGCTCCACTGGCAGCCCGGCCTCGACCTCTTCGGCCCCTTCGGGCTCAACCTGGCCTTCCTGCCCCACTGGAACAACGCCGAGGGCGGGGCCGAGCTCGACACCAGCCGCTGCTTCATGGGCCTCGAGCGCTA
>CAZKTU010000335.1:0-5933 GCA_964555675.1 uncultured Oscillochloris sp. | reverse complement strand
CGATCGTCCCGATGTTCACATGCGGCTTCGTCCGCTCGAACTTCTGCTTCGCCATTATTGTCCTCGCTCTGCTACAGGTTTATTGCCGACGGCAGGTGCCGTTACCAGGATCTCGGTTCTTCTTCGTGCGGGTGCGCCCCTGTCGACCAACATGCGTACAGGGCCGCCGGGAGCAGCCGCCCGCTCTGCTCGCGCAACACCAGCTCGCCCGCGCTAGCCGTACCGCCCTTACCCTTCGTCGAGGCCTCCAGAACGTTGTGCAGGGTGAGCGCCGACATGTTGGTCGCGTAGGCGCTGAGCAGGAGGCCGAGAGGCTCGGGGCTCAAGAGCTGGGTGCACTGCATGACGAGGCTGGTGAGCTGCTCATGCAGGCGCCAGATCTCTCCTTTAGGGCCGCGCCCAAAGACGGGCGGGTCCATCAGGATCAGGTCGTAGCGGCTGCCGCGGCGGATCTCGCGGGCGATAAACTTGCCCACGTCGTCCACCAGCCAGCGAATCGGCCGCTCGCCGAGACCTGAGAGCTGCTGGTTGTCCTGGGCCCAACGGATCGCGGGTTTCGAGGCGTCCACGTGAGTGACGTGGGCGCCGCGGCTTGCGGCGAAGAGGCTGCTGAGCCCCGTATAGCCGAACAGCACCAGGGCTGTCGGGCTGCGCCGCGTCGCAATCTGCCGGCCGAGCCAGCCCCAATGGGCGCTGTGCTCAGGGAAGACCCCCGTATGACGAAAGGGGGTCGGCCGGACCCAGAACTTCAAATTGTTATGGTGCATCTGCCACTGTTCTGGCAGCTGGCGGCGCTGCAGCCACTGTCCGGGGCTCTCTTCGCCGCCTTTGGTCTTCTCGAACTGCGCGTCGGCCTGTTGCCACTCGCGCCCCGGCAAGGTCGCCGGCCAGATCGCCTGGGTCTCTGGTCGAACCAGGGTATAGGGCCCGAAGCGCTCGAGCTTGGCGCCATCGCCCGTGTCGAGCAGCTCGTAATCATTCCACGTCGGCGGCGCCAGCAGGTGCAGCTCGGCCATTGCCTATCCACAAGGGGGGGACGGCCCCAGAGCGGGCGCCGCCCCCCGACCGAACCTAGTTCGAGCTGCGCTTCTCGATGATCTCCTTGGCCAGGGCATCGGGCAGCGGCGCGTAGTGGGCGAACTCCATCGAGGAGGTCGCGCGGCCCTGAGTGGCCGAGCGCAGATCGGTGGTGTAGCCGAACATGGTCGCCAGCGGAACGAAGGCGCGCACCACCTGAGCGTTACCGCGGGCCTCCATGCCCTCGACATGGCCACGGCGCGAGTTAAGGTCGCCGAGCACCGTGCCGAGGAAATCCTCGGGGGTGACCGTCTCAACCTTCATGATCGGCTCGAGCAGCTGGGGCTTGCCCTTGCGGACACCGTCCTTCAGCGACATCGAGGCGGCGATCTTGAAGGCCATTTCCGACGAGTCCACCTCGTGGAACGAGCCGTCGTAGAGGGTGGCCTTGACGTCGACCACGGGGAAGCCGGCCATCACGCCCGTCTGCATCGCCTCTTTGATGCCCTGCTCGACGGGGCCGATATACTCGCGCGGGATGGAGCCGCCGGTGATCCCGTTGATGAACTCGAAGCCCTTGCCGGCCTCCTGGGGCTCGAAGCGGATCTTGACCTCGGCAAACTGGCCCTTGCCGCCGGTCTGCCTGATGAAGCGGGTATGGATCTCGGCCGGCACCGTGATCGTCTCGCGGTACGACACCTGGGGCTTACCCTGGTTGGCCTCGACCTTGTACTCGCGGCGCATGCGGTCGACGATCACCTCGAGATGCAGCTCGCCCATGCCCTTGATAATCGTCTGCCCGGTCTCCTGGTCGGTGTAGACCCGGAAGGTCGGGTCCTCTTCCGACAGGCGGTTGAGGGCGACGGCCATCTTATCCTGGTCGGCCTTGGTCTTGGGCTCGATAGCCAGCTCGACCACGGGCTCGGGGAAGCGGATGCTCTCGAGCACAATCGGCTGGTCGGGGTCGCAGATGGTATCGCCGGTGAAGCTCTGCTTGGGGCCCACCATGGCGGCGATATCGCCGGCGTAGACCTGCTCGATATCCTCGCGGTGATTGGCGTGCATCTGCAGGATGCGGCCGAGGCGCTCGCGCTGCCCGCGGGTCGAGTTGAGCACATAGTTGCCCTTCTCGATCGTGCCCGAGTAGACCCGGAAGTAGGCCAACTTGCCCACGTAGGGGTCGGCGACGATCTTGAAGACCAGGCCGCTGAAGGGCGACTTGTCGCTGGCCTCGCGGGTGATCGCCTCAACACCCTCTTCGCCCAGGACATGGCCGGGCAGGCTGCCCTGGATCGCCGGGCGCTCGAGGGGCGAGGGCAGGTACTCGACCACTGCATCGAGCAGCTTCTGCACACCCTTGTTCTTCAGGGCGGCGCCGCAGAGCACCGGAACCAGCTTGCCCTCGATCGTCGCCTTGCGCAGGCCCCGCTTGAGCTCTTCCTGGCCGAGCTCCTCGCCCTCGAGGAAGAGCAGGGTCAGCTCGTCGTCGGTCTCGGCGATCGCCTCAACCAGATCGGCATGGGCCTTCTGGGCTGCGGCAAGCATATTCTCGGGGATATCGGTCTCGCGCACATCTTTGCCGAGGTCGTCGTTGTAGATCGTCGCCTTCATGGTGAAGAGGTCGATCGTACCCTTGAACGTGTCCTCAGCGCCGATCGGCAGCTGCACGATCGCGGGGCGGGCGCCCAGGCGATCAATGATCATGCTGACGCAGCGCTCGAAGCTGGCGCCGGTGCGATCCATCTTATTGACGAAGCAGATGCGCGGCACGCTGTACTTATCAGCCTGGCGCCAGACGGTCTCAGACTGGGGCTCAACGCCGGCGACGCCATCGAAGACCACCACGCCGCCGTCGAGGACGCGCAGCGAGCGCTCGACCTCGACTGTGAAGTCGACGTGGCCGGGGGTGTCGATGATATTGATGCGGTAGACCGTCTCGCCGAGCTTCCACTGCGCGGTGGTGGCCGCCGAGGTGATGGTGATGCCGCGCTCCTGCTCCTGGGGCATCCAGTCCATCGTCGCGGTGCCCTCGTGGACCTCGCCGATCTTGTAGGTGCGCCCTGTATAGAACAGAATGCGCTCGGTCGTCGTGGTCTTGCCCGCGTCAATGTGGGCGATGATGCCGATGTTACGTACCTTGTCGAGCTCGAACTGGCGTGGCATACCGTCCCTACTCCTAAGTCGGGCGACTAGGTCGCCGCTGGTTTATCTCTCTTCTCTCTCTTCGCGGGGCGCAGGCCCGCCTACGCTGCTAGAGCCTGCCGTAGTGGGCAAAGGCGCGGTTGGCCTCGGCCATCTTGTGGACGTCCTCTTTGCGCTTGATCGTGTTGCCGGTGTTGTTGTAGGCGTCCACCAGCTCGGCGGCGAGGCGCTCGTGCATGGGGCGGCCGCTGCGGCCGCGCGAGGCGGTGAGCAGCCAGCGCATCGCCAGGGCGTAACGGCGATCGCTCTTCACCTCGACGGGCACCTGGTAGGTGGCGCCGCCGACGCGCTTCGGCTTGACCTCGATCGAGGGGCTCGCGTTGCGCAGGGCCTGCTCGAAGACCTCCATCTGGGTCTTCTTCGTCCGATCGGCGGCGAGGTCGAGGGCGTCGTAGACGATACGCTCGGCGACGCTCTTCTTGCCGCGCTCCATCACCTTATTGATGAACTTCTGGACCAACACGCTGTCGTAGCGCGCGTCCGGCGGGGGGATCCGCTTCTGAATATCACCACGGCGGGGCATAGCTGTTCCTCATCTGGGCTCCGGCTCTGGGCCAGAGACCCCACGGCCGCGGCCGTGACTAGCGCTTCTTGCCAATCGGCTGGGCGTTCTTCTTGGTGCCGTACTTCGAGCGGCCCTGCTTGCGGCCGTTCACGCCCTGCGTGTCAAGGGTGCCACGCACAATGTGATAGCGCACGCCCGGCAGATCCTTCACGCGGCCGCCGCGGATGAGCACCACCGAGTGCTCCTGCAGGTTGTGGCCCTCGCCCGGGATGTAGGCCGTGACCTCAATCTGGTTCGAGAGCCGCACGCGGGCAATCTTGCGCAGCGCCGAGTTCGGCTTCTTCGGGGTGACCGTGGCCACCTTCGTGCATACGCCGCGCTTCTGGGGCGAGCCCTTGCCGCGGGTCAGCTTACCTTTAAGCGAGTTATAGGTAAACCGCAGCGCGGGGGCCTTGGTCTTCTTCTCTACCGGCTTGCGCGGCTTTCGTACGAGCTGATTAATCGTCGGCATCCAGCACTCCTGGTCTCAATCGCCCACTTGACCTGCTTAGACAAAATAATATCCGGGCCCCGGTCTGGTCACAGCCACAGCTGCGCCTTAGAGTGGGCCGGTTAGGCACACGAATCTATTCTGCTCACGCTCATGCGCGGCGATAAGGGAGTATAACATTTCGCCCGGGGGTTGTCAAACCATCGAAGCGGTGCCGGTGCCGGTGCCGCCTCGCCCGGGCTTCTGCTTGGGGATCACGCCATTCGAGGCGAGGTTATGGGCGTAGCGGGTGGTCTCGGGCAGGCGATAGCGTGTCACGCAGGCCATTACCAGCGCAACCGCGCTGTCGAGGCCCACCCGGTGCCCCGGCGAGACGTAGACCGGCTTGACGCCCGGCCGCGTGCGCAACGTCCAGCCCACCTGCTCGCGCCGATGCACGAGGGGCACGCGCGCACCCCGCTCGTCGGGCAGCTCGTCGTGGCGCCCCACCAGCAGCGACTTGGCGCAGCCGATCGTGGGCAGCCCGCTGAGCACGCCGAGGTGGCTGGCGATGCCCAGCCGGCGCGGGTGGGCGATGCCCTGACCGTCGCAGATCAGCAGGTCGGGCGCCGCGCGCAGCATCGCCAGAGCGTCGAGGATGACAGGGGCCTCGCGAAAGGAGAGGAAGCCGGGGATGTAGGGGAAGCGAGCCGGGCCGCGCGCGACGGCGTAGTCGATGGGCTCGAGGGCGGGGAAGCTGAGCACGACCACCGCGGCCCGCGCCGTCGCGCCCTCGTCCTCGAAGCCCGCATCGACGCCCGCCACCGTCCTGAGCTCGCCATAGTCATCGTGTACCAGCACCTGCGAGCGCAGACGCTCTTGCACGACCACGGCTTGGTCGACGGTAAGGGGCCAGTCTTCACTACTCAGCGTAGCGCTCTTCTTTCCAGGGGTCGGCGTTGTTGTTGTAGCCGTAGCGCTCCCAGAAGCCGAGCTTGTCGTGGCTGGTGAACTCGAGGCCGCGCAGCCACTTGGCGCTCTTCCAGAAGTACTTGCCCGGGGTGAGCAGCCGCAGGGGGTAGCCGTGATCGGGGGTCAGCTCCTCGCCGTCGAACTTGTAGGCCAGCATCGCGTCGGGGTGCATCAGCACCTCGAGCGGCATGTTGGTCGTGAAGCCCTGCTCGCAGTGGGCGATCACATAGCGCGCCGTGGGCAGCACGGTGGGGATGTGCGTGAGAAAGTCGCTGAAGCGCACACCCTCCCAGCGGGTGTCGAGCTTGCTCCAGCGCGTCACACAGTGGATGTCGGTGACAATCTCGACCGTGGGGAGAGCCCTGAACTCGGCGAAGTTCAGCTGGATAGGGGCCTCGAGCTCGCCCCACACGCGCAAATCCCAGCTGCTCGCGACGTCGGCGTACTGGGGAACGGTGCCGTAGTGGAGCACGGGGAACTTGTCGGTCACGTACTGCCCTGGGGGCACGCGGCCCTCTTCGCCCTCGGGGGTACGGTCATGCTTCTTCTTGAAGGCATTGTACATGTTGCTCCTCGCTCCTTCTCAGCAACCTCTGGCTAGACCCGCCCATACAGTCCGCCGCAGGCGCAGGCTGTTACACAACCCCGACCTTTATTATACCCACTTCCGCCGGCCTGCGTGGCGACCTTGACAGAATCACCGCCCCGGCTGTAAGCTTCCGCTCCATCCCCGGAAACGACCTTTGTCCACAAACAGCCGCGCTGCCG
>CAZKTU010000334.1:0-5954 GCA_964555675.1 uncultured Oscillochloris sp. | reverse complement strand
AGCCGGCAAACGATCGGACTCATCGTAATGCCTCCGGGCGTCAGGCTGACGTGATTTTCTTCAAGCAGCTGCGTGACCGGGTCGTAGCGTGCGACATCGAGCACGACGGTGTGCTGGCCGTCCCCGGCCGCAGTCGAGCTAGTATCGGACCAAAATGCCGAAGGATGGTATGAGCACGTTTGCAGACTACCGCAATCACGTTGGGGCCAGCCCGACGAAGTTCTTCAAGTCTACCCTGTTTCAGAGCGAGCGGCTGCTGCTCGGCCTGAACTGCCTGGAGCCAGGCCAGGAGCAGCACGTCCACACCCACGCCGGGCAGGACAAGTTCTACTTCGTGGTCGAGGGCGTGGGGACATTCACCGTCGGCGACGAGGTGCGCGAGGCCAGCGAGGGCTGGACGGTTTGGGCGCCCGCCGATGTGCCCCACGGGGTCGCCAACAGCGGCGAGCGCCGGCTGGTGCTGCTGGTGGGTATTGCCCCGGCGCCGGGGAAGTGAGCTTTATGCAGACCGATGATCAGCTCGACGAGGTGGTACGTATCGCGGTCTACGACCACTTCGTCCACGCGGGCTGCGCGCCTGATCTGGCCGATCTCGCCGTCCGGCTCGAGGTCGCGGAGATAGATCTCAGGGCAAGCTATCGGCGCTTGGCCGAGCAGCGCGCCCTGCTCCTCGACGCGGACGGCGCTATCGCGATGGCCATCCCGTTCTCGGCGATACCGACCGACGTCCTGGTCAGGGGGCCGGGCGTTACGTGGTGGGCCAACTGTGCCTTCGACGGTCTCGGCATCCCGGCGATGCTCGGCTGCGACGCCGTGGTCGCGACGGCCTGCCCCCAGAGCGGCGCGCCGATTGCGGTCACTCTTCATCAAGGCGAGCCGACCAGCGCCGGGTGCGTCCTCCACATGGCTGTGCCGCTGGCCCGGTGGTGGGACAATATCGCCGATACCTGAGCCCACATTCGACTCTTCCGGTCGGAAGAGGATGTGCGACAGTGGTGTCAGCTCCGTAGCCGCCAGGTGGGAGCGCTGCTCACGCTGGAGCAAGGCTGGGCGTTGGCGCAGGCCTGGTTCACCGACCCGCGGCGGCCGGGCTGGCGGCGGCCGCCCCTGGCGATGATGGCCGCGCTGATCCGCGCCCAGGGGCTCGGCGGCCCCTTCTGGGAGTTGCCCGATAGCGGCGATGCCCAACCTTGAGCTGTCCGCAGGCCCATGGAGCGCACACAACAGCCGCTTCTGTTCGCTCGATTTGCGCGTTGCGCTTGGGCAAGGTTTCGCTGCGCGGGCTTTTACTTTACAGCCTTGCGGGAGGCGTGGAGGGCTTGGCCCTCCACATCCACCCGTTGCGGGGCCGAAGGCCTCGTACCCCCGCCGCGAATGCCAAAGGCATCCTCGCAGAGTGCAGCGGCGAAGAGCGTAACTCGGTTACGAAGCTTGTCTTGACGCTTAACTAACGCCATAGGTGAGCCCGAGCTCGCGGAGCCACTGGCGGTAGGCGATCGCGGCCCGGTCGCTGCGCAGGTGCAGCTCGGACTGGAGGTCGAGCGGCAGCAACTCGGGGCGCTGCGACTCGACGATCGGCCTGTCTTGGGCGAAGATGCGGTCCTGGTAGGCGACCAACTCGGCCTCGGGGATGGCGTGGCCGTAGTTCATCGCCATCCACATCCAGGCGCTGCTCGTCGTCGCGTCGTGGGGCGTGACGAAGAGCGTGATCGCGAAGCCCTGGTCGTCCGAGGCCTTGCGAAAGCGGGCGGTGAGGGGCCGCAGTACCTGGTAGACATAGCTGACCCAGTCGCCCTGGCCGGTGCCGTAGGGGTCGGGCTGGTAGACCCGCACCCCGTCGGCGAGCACGCCGTCGGCGCTGATCGTCGCGGTGTAGTCGGAGATCTCAGGGTAGGCTGGGTCGCCGAGGATGCCCTCGTGTACGAAGGGGAAGTGGCCGACGTCGAGGAAGTTCTCGACGATGCGCGGGCCGGCAGCCGCCAACCGGTAGGGGCCGCAGAGGATCTTCCGATAGCTCGGATCGTGCCACTCGGGAAAGGGTGGCACCTCCTCGCGCGGCTCGCCCAGGCAGACCCAGATCAGGTCGTAGGCGACCGCCGTGTGGTAGGTCGTGGCCCGCGCCTTCGTTGGCGGGGTCTGGCCTGGGTGGGCGGGGATGTGGACGCAGCGCCCGTCGGGGCCGTAGCCCCAGCCGTGGTAGGGGCAGACGATGGTCTCGCCGGCGACGCGGCCCAGCGAGAGGCGCGTGCCCCGGTGGAGGCAGAGGTCGCGCCAGGCGAGGATCTGACCGCCGGCTTGCCACAGCACCAGCTCTTCGCCGAGCAGGCGGGCGGCGAGCACGGGGCGCTCCTCGAGCTGGCGGACTGATGCGACGGGGTGCCACGAGTTGACGAGGACCGGATCAGAGATCGACGGCATGGCTGCTCCTATCGGTTGCATGACGGACTTTCCTTCTCCCGGCATGTTCTCATACAATGAGGCGTGCCCGAACATCGCCAAGCGCAGGAGTAGACCCCTATGGCCCGCGGGTACCTGCCAGACCAGGCGGTGCAGGCTCCTTTGTGCCCTTGCCAGGACATCACCATGAGCGACATGAGCCCGATCACCCAGCAGCTCGCCTTCGTTCGCGAGCTCGACCGCCTCAAGCACATCCTCCGGCAGACCGCCCTGATCGACGGCTCGCGCCGCGAGAACAGCGCCGAGCACTCCTGGCACATCGCCACGATGGCGGTCGTGCTCGCCGAACACGCCGCCGAGCCCTTCGACCTGGGTCGAGCGCTCAAGCTGCTCTTGCTCCATGACGTGGTCGAGATCGACGCCGGCGACACCTTCTGCTACGACGCCGACGGCAACCTCGACAAAGAGGCCCGCGAGGAGCGGGCCGCCGAGCGGCTGTTCGGCATGCTCCCCGCGCCGCAGGCCGTGGAGCTGCGGGGCCTCTGGGAGGAGTTCGAGGCCGGCGCTACGCCCGAAGCTCGCTTCGCCCACGCCATGGACCGCCTGGAGCCGCTGCTCCAGAACCACGCCAACGGCGGCGGCACCTGGCGCCAGCACGGCATCACCCGCGCTCAGGTCCTCGCCCGCATGGCGCCGCTCCAGACTGCGACGCCGGGTCTCTGGCCCACGGTGCTGGCCCTCGTCGACGAGGCCTGTGCGAAGGGCGATATTGTCGCCGACGCGGGCCCGCCCGCCTTGGCGAGCGAGGTACGGCGATGAGCACCTCGTTTCGCGCCGCCGTCGTGCAGGATGCCCCGCTGGCCTTCGACCTTCAGGCCTCTGTCGAGCGGGCGGTGCAGCTGCTCGCCGAGGCCGCCGCCCAGGGCGCGCAGCTCGTCGTCTTCCCCGAGGCCTTTCTGAGCGGCTACCCCAAGGGCCTCGACTTCGGGGCGCGGGTGGGGATGCGCGCGCCAGAGGGCCGCGACCTGTTCCGCCGCTACTACGAGAGCGCCCTGGAGGTGCCCGGCCCCGTCACGGCCACGCTGGGCGCCGCCGCGCGCACCCACCGCATCCACCTGGTCATCGGCGTCATCGAGCGGGCGGGCGGCACGCTCTACTGCACGGTACTCTTCTTCGGGCCCGACGGCGCACTGCTTGGCACTCATCGCAAGGTCATGCCGACGGCGATGGAGCGGCTGATCTGGGGCTTCGGCGACGGCTCGACGCTTCAGGTGCTGCCCACCGAGCTTGGGCGGCTGGGCGCGGCGATCTGCTGGGAGAACTACATGCCTCAATTGCGCATGGCGCTCTACGGCCAGGGGGTGCAGCTCTACTGTGCCCCGACCGTCGACGACCGCGAGACCTGGCTGCCGACCATGCGCCACATCGCGCTCGAGGGGCGCTGCTTCGTGCTCTCGGCCTGCCAGTTCGCCCGCCGCTGCGACTTCCCGCCTGATGTCTCGCCCATCCAGGGCGATGACCCCGAGACGGTGTTCATCCGCGGCGGCAGCTGCATCGTCAGCCCGCTGGGCGAGGTGCTTGCCGGCCCGGTCTTCGACGCGCCGGCGATTCTGAGCGCCGAGATCGATATTGGGGCCATCAGCCGGGGCACCTTCGACCTGGATGTGGTGGGCCACTATGCCCGCCCCGATCTCTTCCAGCTCACCGTCAACACGCGCCCGACCAGCGCGGTGCGCTACACCGGCGAGGAAGCCGACGGCTGAGCTGCGGGCGCTGCCCCTGGGCGGTGACCGGCGCTTGCACTTTGACGTGGCCATACTATCCCTCGGCCTCCATCAGTAGGCCGCCAGCGTCGTCTTTGCTTGGAAGACCGGCTGCCCGTTGTGCTACGATGATCAGGCGGTTCGCTGTGCGCAGCAGAAGGAGGACATCTTCGCTGGGCACTCGGTTGACGGCCGGGTGTATCTCGACGATGACTCGCGTGTCTTCTACTGCCCAGGAGCCTGGCATGATGTCTACAAGCTTCAGGAGGTGACACGCCCGGTGAATAACCGCTTGGAGCGCCGCTGGGGCCGAGCACGACGCGAAATCTGAAAAGTGGATCACTTACAGTGAAGACCGGCGCATTGAATGGAGGAGAAGTGTCGATGATACGAGCAGCTCTCGCGGAGGCCCGTGCCTTCGAAAGTTGGCGTGACTACCAGGAGGCCCTCAAGCGTGCAATTGCGCCGCTCAGTGAGGAACAGTTGCAGCGACAGCTTCTGCCTGGTCTGCGCACGCCCGGAGAAATCGCCGAACATATCGTCTTTGGGCGAGCCCTGCATCTGCACCGCACGCTGGGTGAGGGGGCGGCGGAGCTCACGCCGCTGCTCCGCTGGGGGGACGCCGACAGCCCACCGCATACTGCCGCCGAGATACTGCAAGGGCTGGAACGAACCTGGCAGCTCATCACCGATAGTCTGATGCACGGCTCACCCACTGACGCAATCCCCGAGGAGCGGGGGTCGATCCTGCAGATGATCTGGGGTCTGCTCGACCACGATCTGCCCCACGCCGGAGAACTGTCGCTGCTGTTGGGTGCAGCTGGCCTGCCTGGGGTTGAGATCTAGCTCGTGGGTGCCGAGGGAGCCGCTGCGATTTCCAGCGGCGGGATTGCCCGCCCTAGGCGTAGATTGCCTCAGTCGCAGAGCGGGGCGCGATCTGGCCGAGTGAGCGCCCACAACGAAAGGACCACCGTGATGTCCAGGCTGATCGCGATCATGTCCATGTCACTCGACGGCTTCGTCGCCGACCGCAACGATGGCGTAGCGGAAGTCTTTGACTGGTACTTCCGCTCGGGGGAGGTCGCATTCAACGCCGGAGGGTCGGATCCCATGACGTTCAAGGTCTCCGGGCCGAGTGCTGAGCACCTGCGCGGCCTCTGGTCCGAGCTTGGCGCCGTGCTCACCGGTCGGCGCACGTTCGACAAGGCCCAGGGCTGGGGCGGCAATCATGCCTGGGGGCCGGCCTTCGTCCTGACCCACCACATCCCTGTCGGATGGCCACGGCCTGACTCGACGGTCCACTTTGTAACCGATGGTATCGAGAGCGCCGTGCGTCAGGCCAAAGCCGCCGCCGCTGGGAAGTCGGTCGGGGTCCACGGTGCGGACACCATCCAGCAGTTGCTGCGTGCGGGCCTGCTCGACGAAATCAGCGTCGACATCGCAGCGGTCCTGCTTGGCTCCGGAGTTCGCCTCTTCGACCACCTCGCCGACACGCAAGCTGTGCTTGGCGACCCGACGGTCATCCAGGGGGTCGGTGTGACCCACCTGCGCTATCCGGTGCGCAAGGCGTAGCGGGGCGGCGCTGCTGCTCGACACGCTGGAAGCCGAGTTGCAAGGAGCGGGCTTCACACCCTCGCGGCGGGCGATCCTGATGGCTGAGGCCCCGCGCTGGGAAGGCAACGGCCACCAATGAACGCTGACGCCCCGCTTCTGGGACAGGTTCGCTGGGTTTGCTTCGACTTTCCCCCTGGCCCGCAGGGCCTTCGTAGACCACGCCGTGCAGGCGGCGAAAGC
>CAZKTU010000333.1:2568-5957 GCA_964555675.1 uncultured Oscillochloris sp. | reverse complement strand
AGCGAGCATGGCACTGGCAAACGACAGCGAGCGGCGCAGCGCAACGGCGGAGCTTCCGAGCTCTGCTGTTGCGCGCGTCGGCGCCTTCGTGCCGCCGAACCTACTGCTTGCGCTGAGCCTGGCCCTGGTCTTCCACGGGGCCTTGGTCTTCTACACCTTCGGGCGCACCTACGACGCCTTCGTGCATATCTTCTTCGCCGACCACTACGCGCGGGCCTGGTTCGACCACTGGGACTACCGCTGGTACACGGGCTTCCCCATGACCAGCTACCCCCCGGGCTCGCAGCAGAGTATCGCCCTGGTCTCGAAGCTGTTCGGGCTGCGCAACGGTTTCGTCTTCGTGCAGACCTACGCGGCCCTGATGATGGTGATCGGGATCTACCGCTTCTCGAAGCTGTGGGTCAGCGAGGAGGCGGCGGGCTACGCGGCCCTGCTGACGGTCTTCTCCTCGTCGATCACCGAGACCATCCACGTCTTCGGCCAGCTGCCGACCACCTTCTCGCTGGGCTTCCTGCTCAACGCGCTGCCCTTCGTCTACCGCTGGCTGCGGCGGGGCGAGCTGCGCATCCTCTTCTTGGCCTGGAGCATCAACGCGGCGACGACGGCGGGCCACCACGTCACCACCCTCTTCGGCGCGGTCTTCTTCGTCGCCCCGGTGATCGTGCTGGGCCTGGTCGACGAGCTGCGCAAGCCCCTGCCCGACGAGCCCGCGGGCAACCCGCTCGAGCTGACCAGGCGCAACCTCTGGCCCCTGGCCATGCGCCGCGTCAGGCGCATACTGCCCGCGACAGTGCGCGCCGGGATCTATGGGCCCGGCATGATCGCCATGCTGCTGCTGGTGGTGCTGCCCTACTGGCTGTGGAGCAAGGCCGACCCGATCACCCAGGTCGCCATCCCCCACTCCTCGCGCGACTCGTTCATCGTCAACACGAGCGCCGGGCTGGTCTTCTGGCTGATCCCCTACGGCCTGAGCCTGATCGCCCTGCCTTATGTGGCTTACAAGGGCATGACCACGCGGGCCTGGCCGCTGACGCTCTCGATCGGGCTGCTCTTCTTCCTGGGCACGGGCGGCACAACACCCTTCCCCAAGATGCTGCTCAGGGGCGCCTTCGACGTACTGACCCTCGACCGCTTCACCTTCTGGGCGACGATCTGCATCCTGCCCCTGCTGGGCGAGTTCATCGTCAGCCTGCGCCACGGGGGGATCGCGCGGCTGATCCGCGGGCAGCTGGGGCGCACGGCCCACTTCGGGGTCCAGGCTGTGCTGGTGGCGGCCTACCTGCTGATCGCGATCTTCGTGGTCAACCTGACCCAGTTTCGGCGCTTCCAGCCCGCGGCGATCGAGGTCCAGCCGATCACCACCTTCCTGGCCAAAGACGAGCACTGGAAGTGGCGCTACATGACCCTGGGCTTCGGCGACCAGGTGGCCTGGCTCGGCGCGATGACCACGGCGACCAGCGTCGACGGCAACTACCACTCGGCGCGGCGTCTGCCCGAGCTGACCAGCACCCCGATCGAGCGCCTGGAGGGGGCCAAGTTCCGCGGCATCCCCGGGATCGGCTCGCTGCAGCAGTTCCTGGCCGTGCCCGAGAAGTACAACCTCAAGTTTATCTTCTCGAACGACCAGTTCTACGATCCGCTGCTCTACTTCTCGGGCTGGCATCGCCTGCAGCGCCTCGAGAACGGGATCATGGTCTGGGAGCGGGCGGACATCCCGGCCCTGCCCGAGGCCCTGCCGCGCAAGGAGATCCCGGTCTACCAGCGGGCCATGTGGGGCATCGTGCCGATGGGCGCGATCTTCACCGCCCTGACCCTGATGAGCATCTACGCGGTGCGGCGGGCCATGCGCTCGGCGGGCTACCTGCCCGTGGCGCGAGCCCCGCGGGCGCCGCTGGGCGGCCCTTTCCTGCGGCAACGGCGCCGGCTCGCGGCGCGGCTCATACGGGCCAGGCGCCGGCTGGTGCATGTGGTCCTGGCGCCCTGGCGCTGGCTCGACGGGCTGCTGCTGCGCTGGTCGGCGCTGCCGCCGGGCGACCAAGGCGCGCCGATCCCCTGGCAGGTCTGGAACGGCTGGCTGGCCCGGCTGCCTCGACCGCGGCCCGTGGCCCGGCCGGCGCGGGCTATTCGCGTGGCCGCGCTCGGCGTGATCGGCTTCGCCCTGCTCATGCAGACGGCAATCAGCTACACCCGGGGCGCCGCGCGGCCCGAGGCGGTGATCCAGGCCTACTACGACGACCTCGACTTCCGGCGCTTCGAGGCGGCCCACGCCCGGCTCGACCCCCAGACCCGGCCCGACTTCGAGCGTTATGTGCTCGAGCTTTCGCTACGCGGCGGCCTGCTAGCCTCGTACGGCAAGCTCGACGGGGTCAAGGTGCGCACCCTGCGCGCCGACGCCGACCGCGTGATCGTCGAGGTCGAGACGCTCTGGGTGACCGCCCTGAACCTCTACCCCTCGAGTCGCGAACACGAGCTGGTGCGGCGCGGCGGCCAGTGGTACATCCTGCCCGACGAGCTGCGCGCCCAGGCCCCGGCCGACCTGTTCATCAGGCGTTCGACCCTCGAGTTCTACTCGCCCGACATGCGCTCGCGCGACGCCTCGCTGCCGCCGGCGGCCAGCGACCGCCCGCGCCTCGAGGTGCGCTCGGCGCGCCTGGTGCGCCTGGGCGAGCGTTACAGCCTGGTGGGCGAAGTGGCCAGCCGCGACCCCGACCCCGCCGACGTCACCGTCACCGCGGTGCTGTACGGGGCCGAATCGCGCGAGCTGAGCCGCTACAACGCCCAGACGGCGATCATCCACAAGCTGCTGCCCGGCGAGACCACGCCCTTCCGGGTCGACTTCGAGGGCGTGGCCGGCACCATGATCACCGACACCCTGAAGGTCGGCGACTTCCAGCCGGGCGACTTCACCCCGCCCGACCTGCGCGAGCCGGTGCAGAGCTTCGCCGTAAGCGGGCGGGCCGTGGTGACCGGGCGCGACCTGGTGCGCACTCTGGCCCTGCAAGAGCTGAAAGCCGAGGTTGGTCCGGGGGGCACGATCACGGTCAGCGGGGCTATGCACAACACCGGCACCGCCGAGGCGACCATCCCGCAGATCCTGGTCACCTGCTACGACGCCGCGGGCCGGGTGCGCTGGGTCGAGCAGCACTTCGTCGAGAGCGGCGTGCTGCCGCAGGAGCGGCGGCCCTTCTCGGTAGAGGTCACGCCCCTGGTGCGGGTCGAGACCATCCTGCCCGATGGGGCGATCAGCCCCCTGCCGCCCGCGGGCGCGCCGGCCACCGCCGCCCCCGAGCGCATTGCCCTGCCCGACGGGGCCGGCTACGCCAGCATCCGCATCAGCGTGCAGTCGTTCACCGGAGCGCCGTAAGGGAAGGATGAGGGATGAAGGATGA
>CAZKTU010000333.1:0-2468 GCA_964555675.1 uncultured Oscillochloris sp. | reverse complement strand
GCTTGTGCTGGCCCTGAGTCTGCTCACAGCCTGCGCTCGTGAGCCCGCGCCTGCGCCTGAGCTGTGGCAGGGGGTGTTGCGGATTGATGCGCCGGCACTGATTAAGGCGGGCGAGCCTGTGCCGGTGGTGGTGCTGGGCGAGGCGCCGGACGGTACGCCGGCGAGGCTGACTGTGCTGGGCAGCTATGGGCCGCGGGTCTACCGGGCGAGCTTCGCGGGCGGGGCGGCCCTTTTTGCGCTGCCGCCGGGGGACACGGCGGCGGCGGGTCGGCTGAGCCTGGTGGCGGCAGTGGGCGCGGCGCAGGCTACGGCGGGGCTGAGCATCGCGGCGGGGCCGGCGGCCAGCGTCGCGCCGCCCCTGGTGGCCCCGCGCTCGATCTGCGCGGGGGGCGACGAGCCGAGCCTGGTGGCCATGCTCGCGGCGGACGCCTTCGGCAATCCGCTGGCCGACGGCGCTATGGTCACCCTGCGCGCCAGTTTCACCGGCGAGTCGGGGATCAGCCTGGCCCTGCCGGCCGACGGCGGGGTCGCGATTGGGCGGCTCAGCGTGGGGCCACGGGCCGGGCGCACCGGGGTTTGGGCCGAGGCGGGCGGCTCGCGCTCGCTCGACACGCCGCTCAACATTGTGGCCTGCGCGCCGACGGTTATCCCCCTGGCGGTCGACCCGCCGCGCCTGCCCGCCGATGGGCGGCTGACGGCGACCCTGCGGGCCGGCCCGATCGCCGACGCGGCCGGCAACCTGGTGGCCGATGGGGCCCTGGTGGTCTTCCTGGTCGACATGCCCGATGGGCCGCGGCGCATCCCCGCCTTCACCAGGGGCGGTCTGGCCGAGGCGCCCCTGCTCGCTTCGAACCGGGCGGGGCGGGGGTTGGTGAGGGCTCTGGTGCTGGGGGTGACCAGCGAGCCGATCGCGATCGAGCTGATCAAGCCGCGGCGCGAGCAGTTCAACGCGCCCCTGGCCGACGGCGAGGGCGCACCATGAGCAAGGCGCTCTTCAAGCTGATCGCGGCCACGCTGCTGCTCGCCATGGCCCTGGGCCTCGCCGCCGTGGCGATTCACGAGATCGGCGACCTGATCGTCTACTTCCAGTCGGGCGCCGACCCGGCCGCGGCGCTCAACCTGGCGCCGAATGTGCCGCCCGACCTCGACATCCCGGTGCGCTGGAGCCCCGACCCGCCCGATACGGGCGAAGCCCTCGGCGAGCTCGACCGCGACGAGATCGAGAGCGCCTACCTGGGCGCCTGGCTCCAATGGAGTATCTCGTACGGGCGCGGCGTGCCCTATGGCCTCGGCGGCTACTTCGCGGGGCCGGCCCTGGCCCAGGCCGAGGCGAGCGTGCGCGCCGCCGCCGCCGATGGGCTGACGGTCACCCAGATTAACCTTGCGCACCAGCCGCGCCTGCGCTTCTACGCCGCGGGCGGCTCGCTGATCGCCCTGCACGACGAGGGCGCCCGCGTCGTCCAGATCATCCGTGACACGGACGGGGCCGTGGTCTTCTCGGGCGAGAGTGTGGCGCCCTACGATGTGATCATGGTGCGCGACAGCGGGCGCTGGAAGATCCGCACCATGGTGCGCCAGGGCGGCGAGCTGCTCGGGCCGCCGCGAGGGCCGCGGGCCGCGCGGGGGCGCGTGCGGGCTGAGGGCATGGGGCTCACCCGCGACGGGCGGCCGTTCAGCGTGGCGGGCGTCAACTATTACCCGCAGGCTACCCCGTGGGAGCTG
The DNA here is from genome assembly GCA_964555675.1 of uncultured Oscillochloris sp. Taxonomy (GTDB): domain Bacteria; phylum Chloroflexota; class Chloroflexia; order Chloroflexales; family Chloroflexaceae; genus CAIWXH01. The sequence goes on along the minus strand of CAZKTU010000333.1, from coordinate 746 downwards.
TTCTGGCCGCAGTACGACGGCGAGCTGGTCGCGCGCGACTTCGCCACGATCCGCGCGCTGGGTCTGAACACCGTGCGCGTCTTCGTACCCTATGTCCAGTTTGGCGGCGACGAGGTCGATCCTGCGCAGCTCGACCGGCTGGGCGACCTGCTCGATCGGGCCGAGACGGCGGATCTGCTCGTGATTGTGACCCTCTTCGACTTCCACATCGGCTACGATCCCTACCTCTGGCCCAAGGCCGACCGCCACCTGGAGGCGATCCTGACCCGCCACGGCGCACACCCGGCGGTGCTGGCCTGGGATCTGAAGAACGAGCCGGATCTCGACTTCGACAGCGCGGGCGAGCCGATCATGCTGGCCTGGCTGGCCCACACCGCCCGGCTGGCGCGCGAGGTGGCTCCCGAGGCGCTGCTGACGATCGGCTGGGCCTCGGCTGAAGAAGCCACAGCCCTGGCCGAGTATGTAGACCTGGTCAGCTTCCACTTCTACGCGCCGGCGAGCGAGCTGCCCGACGCCTACGCGAGCCTGCGGGCGACCGGCAAGCCGCTGCTGCTGGGCGAGTTCGGGCTGCCGACCTGGAACAGCCCCTTCTTCCCGGGCGGCCACAGCGAGGCCGAGCAGGCGGTCTACTACGGCGATGTGCTGGCGGCGCAGCGGCAGGTGGGGGGCGCGGGCTTCGTAGCCTGGACGCTCTACGACTTCACGCGGGTGCCGGCGACGGTGGCGGGGCGCTGGCCCTGGCAGAC
>CAZKTU010000332.1:1470-5968 GCA_964555675.1 uncultured Oscillochloris sp. | reverse complement strand
CAGGCTTCCACCTGGTCTATAATGAGCAACCATGGAATCACCGCTCGCGTACATCCCGATGGACCGGCGGCAGGCGCTGGCGCGCGGGGCGCAGCTGCCCGAGCGCAGCAGCGGGGCCGCCCTGTTCGCCGACATCTCGGGCTTCACGCCGCTGACCGAGGCCCTCGTGCGCGTGCTCGGCCCGCAACGCGGCACCGAGGAGCTGCCCCGGCAGCTCAACCGGGTCTACGACGCCCTGGTGGCCGAGGTTGATCGCTACGGCGGATCGGTGCTCGGCTTCGCCGGCGACGCGATCACATGCTGGTTCGACGACCTGGCGCCGGACGCGACTACGGCGACGCCGGGCGGCGCGAGTCTGCGCGCTGCAGCCTGCGCCCTGGCCCTGCAGCAGGCCATGCAGCCCTTCACCGCAATCGAGATCCCCGGCGCTGGCACGGTCAGCCTGGCGATCAAGGTGGGGGTAGCCTCGGGGCCGGTGCGGCGCTTCCTGGTCGGCGACCCGGGCATCCAGACCATCGATGTGCTCGCCGGCGACACCCTGCAGCGCATGGCCGGCGCCGAGCACATGGCCCAGAAGGGCGACGTGATCATCGACGAGCCCACGGCCCAGGCCCTGGGCGGGCGCGCCGAGCTCGGCGATTGGCGCCTCGACATCGACGACGGCCAGCGCTTCGCCGTGCTGCTGGCCCTGCGCGGCGAAGCGCCCGTAGCGCCCTGGCCGCCCCTGCCCGATGGCGCGCTCGGCGAGGCGGCCTACAGGCCCTGGCTGCTGCCGCCGGTCTTCGAGCGGCTGCGCGCCGGCATGGGCGCCTTCCTCACCGAGTTGCGCCCGATCGTGGCCCTCTTCCTGCGCTTCGGCGGCATCGACTACGACGGCGACCCCCTGGCCCAGGAAAAGCTCGACAGCTTCATCCTCTGGGTCCAGCGCATCCTGCGCGGCTACGAGGGCTACATCCTTCAGCTGACCATCGGCGACAAAGGCAGCTTCCTCTACGCGGCCTTCGGCGCGCCGGTCGCCCACGAGGACGACCCGGTGCGCGCGGTGATGGCCGCCCTCGAGCTGCGCGATCCGCGCCTGCCCTTCCTCGATCCGGTGCGAATCGGCCTCAGCCAGGGCCGCGCCCGCACCGGGGCCTATGGTGGGGTCACCCGGCGCACCTACGGCGTGCTCGGCGACGAGGTCAATATGGCCGCTCGCCTGATGCAGAACGCCCCTGAGGGCCAGGTGATCGTCAGCCAGACCCTGCGCCGCAGCACCGGCGACCGCTTCACCTGGGAGCCGCGGGCCCCGATCATGGTGAAGGGTAAGTCGGAGCCTGTGACGACGTTTCGCCTGATCAACGTCGACCGCAACACCATCAGGCTGCACGAGCCGCGCTACGGCCTGCCCATGGTCGGCCGGCAGACCGAGCTGACCTTCGTGATGGAGCGCCTGGCCCTCGCCGAGGTCGGCCATGGCCAGCTCGTCGGGATCACCGCCGAGGCCGGCATGGGCAAATCGCGCCTGGTGGCCGAGGTCGTGCGGGCGGCCTGGGAGCGTAAGGTCAGCGTCTTCGGCGGCGAGTGCCAGTCCTACGGCGTCAATACACCCTACCTGGTCTGGCAGAGCATCTGGCGGGCCTTCTTCGCGCTCGACAGCGCCGCCAGTGCCGACGAGCAGATCGGCGCCCTGCGCATCGCCCTGGCCCGCATCGATGCCGCACTGCTGCCGCGCCTGCCCCTACTTGGGGCGGCCCTCAACCTGCCCATCCCCGACAACGAGCTGACCCGCGACTTCGACGCCCGCCTGCGCAAAGAGTCGCTCGAAGCCCTGCTGGTGAGCTGCCTGCGCGCGCGCGCCGCCGAGCTGCCGATCATGCTGGTGCTCGAAGACTGCCACTGGATCGACGCCCTCTCGCAGGATCTGCTCGAAGTGCTCGGGCGCGCCTCGGCCAGTATGCCCGTGCTGATTGTCATGGCCTACAGGCCGCCTCAGGTCCAGCCGCTGCTGCAACCGCGCGTGACCAGGCTCCCCCACTTCCGCGAGCTGCCCCTCGACAGTCTGCTGCCCGACGAGGTGGCGACCCTGGTGCGCCTGAAGCTCGGCCAGTTCTTCGGCGACGTCGAGGCGGTGCCGACCGAGCTGGTCGAACGGGTCAACTTGCGCACCCAGGGCAACCCCTTCTATGTCGAAGAGCTGCTGAACTACATGCGCGACCAGGGGGTCGACCCGCGCGACCCCGGGGCCCTGGCCGCCCTCGAGCTGCCCGCCAGCCTCCACAGCCTGATCCTCAGCCGCATCGACCGCCTCAGCGAGAGCCAGAAGAGCCTGATCAAGGTGGCCAGCGTGATCGGCAGGCTCTTCCGCGCCGCGGTGCTCTGGGGCGTCTCCTCGTTCTACGGGCAGCAAGAGCGGGTGCGCCGCGAGCTTGAGGAGCTGAGCTCGCTCGAGCTGACGCCCCTCGACACGCCCGACCCCGAGCTGGCCTATCTCTTCAAGCATATTGTCACCCAGGAGGTGACCTACGAGAGCTTGCCCTTCGCCACACGGGCGGTGATTCACGAGCAGATCGCCCAGCACCTCGAGCAGAGCAGCGCCGGCCACGATCAGCTGGTCGACCTGCTGGCCTTCCACTACGACCGCAGCGAGAACCTGCCCAAGCGCCGCGAGTATCTGCTGCGGGCCGGCGTGGCCGCTCAGGGCATCTATGCCAACAGCGCGGCGATTGATTACCTGACGCGCCTCCTGGCCCTGCTGCCCGCCGACGAGCAGGGCGAGCCCCTGGTGCGCCTGGCCGATGTGCTTGTGGTGCTCGGCCAGTGGGACGAAGCCTTTGCGCGCTACGAGGCCGCCCTGGCCCTGTTCGAAGGGCGCGGCGACGCGAGCGCGGCCGCGCGCTGCCGGATGCTGATTGGCGAGCTGCTGCGCAAGCAGGGACGCCACGGCGAGGCCCACCAGTGGCTTGATCGGGCCCTGGCCGGCTTCGAGGCTCTGGGCGATCAGTCGGGGCGCGCCCAGACCTTCAACATCGCCGGCACGCTCGCGTTGCACGAAGGCGACTATGCAGCCGCCCGGAGCCAGTACGAGCTGGGCCTGGCCCTTGTCCAGGAGCTCGGCGACCTGATCCTCGCCGGCCGGCTCCTCAGTAATCTGGGCATTGTCGCTGTACACCAGGGCGATATGACCGCGGCGCGGGTGCGCTTCGAGGAGAGCCTGGCCGTGCGCCGCCAGGCCGCCAACCCGCTCTGGATCGCTAACTCGCTCGGCAACCTCGGCATGTTCGCGCTGGACAACGCCGCGTATAGCGAGGCGCGGGACTTCATCGAAGAGTCGTTGAGCCTCGAGCGGGCGACGGGCGACCGCTCGGCGATCGCCATCTCGCTGAACAATTTGGGCAAAGCCCTCACCGCCCAGGGCGAGTATGGGCAGGCCCGGGCCACCTTGCGCGAGGCCCTGCTGATCAACCGCGACCTCGGCGAGCCCTGGGCGCTCAACTATCTGCTCGAGGACTTCGGGGTCCTGGCGGCCCTGAGCGACCAGCCCGAGCGGGCCCTGCGTCTCGCGGGCGCGGCGGCGGCCCTGCGCGAGGCGATCGGCGCGCCGCTCTCGCCGCCCGAGCAGGCCCAGCTCGACGCCGCCCTGGCCCCCGCCCGGGCCGCCCTGAGCGAGGCCGAGCAAGCAGCGGCGGCCTCGCAGGGCCGCGCCATGACGCCCGAGCAGGCCACCGAAGAAGCCCTGCAGGTCTGATTCAGCCAGTCAGCTGGTCGGCGGCCGCATCGCGCTCGGCGCGGTCGTCCTTGAGTGCCACGCCGGTGAGGCGCAGGCGGCGGGCCTCGCTCATCAAATAGACCAGGGTCTGCATCGCGGCTTCGTAGCTCTGGCCCTGGCCGTGGATGTTCGAGATGCAGTTGCGCTCGGCGTCGCTGCGCCCGGGGCGCGGCCCGTAGGTCAGGTAGACCCCGAGGCTGTCGGCAACGCTCAGGCCGGGGCGCTCGCCGATCAGGATGGCGGCCTGCTCGGCCCGCAGCAGCGCGCCCACCTCGTCGGCCACGGCCACACGCCCCTGGCTGACCACCACGATCGGGGCGAGGCGCCAGCCCAGGCCGTCGAGGGCCGCGGCCATGCGGGTCGTCAGGGCGGCGGCGTGGCTGTGGACGGCCAGGGCCGAGAGCCCGTCGGCGATCACGAAGACCGCGTCATAGCCGGCGCCGTCGGCGGGCGCATGGGCCGCCAGGGTCGCGCGCGAGGCCTCGCTCAGGCGCCGGCCAAGGTCGGGGCGCTTCAGGTAGGTCGCCCGGTCGGGCGCGGCGCTCTGGGCCAGCACTACCGGCAGGCCGGCCGCAGCCACCGCCGCGGCCACCGCCTCGGCCTCGAAGGGCAAGTGCACGGCGTCGCGGGCCCGGGCGTGGTCGAGCTGAAAGGCCAGCTGCGGCCCTGTCGGCAGGCTGTCGCCCGTGCGGCCGAGGGCGATCCTGGCGTTGGTGTAGCGGCGCAGCGCTTGCCACGGGCTGGCCGGCT
>CAZKTU010000332.1:0-1370 GCA_964555675.1 uncultured Oscillochloris sp. | reverse complement strand
GGCCGGCTGGGGGATGGCGGCCAGGCGCCCGTCGGGCTCGCTGATGCCCATCGCCAGCAGCCAGGCCTCGAACTCGGGGGCCGGGCGCAGGCCCAGGGTGGTCTGCACGAAGCGCACGTCGTGGTACGAGCTGCTCTGGTAGTTGAGCATCACGTCGTCGGCGCCCGGCACGCCCATGATATAGGCGCATCCGGCGGCGCCGAGCAGCACCAGCAAGGTGTCCATATCGTTCTGGTCGGCCTCGGCGTGGTTGGTGTAGCACGCGTCGCAGCCCATCGGCACGCCCATCAGCCGGCCGCAGAAGAGATCCTCGAGGGCGGCCCTGATGATCTGCTTGCCGTCGAAGAGATACTCGGGGCCGATGAAGCCGACCACGGTATTGACCAGCAGCGGCTCGAGGTGGCGGGCCACGGCGTAGGCCCTGGCCTCGCAGGTCTGCTGGTCGACCCCGTGGTGGGCGTTGGCCGAGAGGGCGCTGCCCTGCCCCGTCTCGAAATACATCACATTGTCGCCCACGGTGCCGCGACCGAGGGCCTGGGCGGCCGCCCGGGCTTCGCGCAGCAGGGCCAGGTCGATCCCGAAGCTCTTATTGGCGGCCTCGGTGCCGGCCACAGACTGAAAGACCAGGTCGACGGGGGCGCCCCGCTCGATCGCGCTGATCTGGGTGGTCACGTGGGCCAGCAGCGAGGACTGGGCCGGGATGGCGTAGCGCTGGCGCAGCTCGTCGATCAGCTCCATCAGCGTGATCACAGCCTGGGGGCTGTCGGTGGCCGGGTTGATCCCGATCACCGCGTCGCCGCAGCCGTGCAGCAGCCCGTCGAAGATCGAGGCCGCGATGCCCCTGGGGTCGTCGGTCGGGTGATTGGGCTGGATGCGCGACGAGAAGCGCCCGGGCAGGCCGATCGTGGTGCGGAAGCGCGTCACCACCTGGCATTTACGGCTGACCGCGATCAAATCCTGGTTGCGCATGATCTTCGAGGTGGCGGCGGCCATCTCGGGGGTGATGGCGGGGGCCAGGGCACTCAGGGTCGCGCCGCTGGTCTCGTAGGCCAGCAGGTGCTCGCGCAGCTCGCCCACCGTCAGGCTGCTGATCGGCGCGAAGGCCGCCCGGTCGTGGGTGTCGAGAATGAGCCGGGTCACCTCGTCCTGCTCGTAGGGGATGAGCGGCTCCTCGAGGAAGGTGGCCAGGGGCACCTCGGCCAGCAGCATCTGGGCGGCGACCCGCTCTTCGGCGCTCGCCGCGGCCACGCCGGCCAGTTGGTCGCCCGAGCGCTCGGGGGTGGCCTTCGCCATCAGGTCGCGCAAGTCGGCGAAGCCATAGGTCCGCCCGCCAAGGGTCTGCGAATAGCGCGCCATTGCGATCCTTTCGC
>CAZKTU010000331.1:0-5975 GCA_964555675.1 uncultured Oscillochloris sp. | reverse complement strand
GGCGCCAGGCACAAGCTGACCCTGGTCAACCCCTACTTCGTGCCCGACGACGCCCTGATGGTCGCGATCTGCAGCGCGGCCCAGCGCGGCGTCGATGTGACCATGATCAACTCCGAGGCCCCCGACCAGTTCATGGTCTACCACGCCCAGCGCTCGTTCTACGACGAGCTGCTGCGCTGCGGCGTGAAGATCCGGCTCTATAAGGCGCCGGTGCTGCTGCACTCGAAGTTTATGACCATTGACGACGAGGTCGCCATGATCGGGTCGAGCAACTTCGATATGCGCTCGTTCCACCTGAACCTCGAGGTGAGCCTGGTCTGCTACGAGCGCCAGGTGGTGACGGACCTGCGCGCGGTCGAGGCCGAATACCTCCAGCGCAGCCTCGCCCTGAGCCGAGAGCAGTGGGCGACCCGGCCCGCCCGCGTCAAGCTCTTCGAGAATATCATGCGCCTGACCGCCGCCCTGCAGTAGGCAGGGGCCTGCGCGGAGCGGGTATAATGGGGGCGCAACCCTCAGACTGCCCAGGAGGACCAATGGCGAACGTCGATCTCGCGAGCCTGGTGCGCAACGTGCCCGACTTCCCGCTGCCGGGCATCCAGTTCAAAGATATAACCACGCTGATCGGCAACGGCCCGGCCTTCAAAGAGGTGATCGACGCGATGGCCGAGCGCTACAGCGGCGTCAGTATCGACGCCGTGGTGGGCGTCGAGTCGCGGGGCTTCATCTTCAGCGCGCCCCTGGCCCTGCGGCTCGGCGTGGGCCTGGTGCCCGTGCGCAAGCCCGGCAAGCTGCCCGCCGAGACCTACCAGATCGAGTACGAGCTCGAGTACGGCAGCAACAAGCTCGAGATCCACCGCGACGCCTTTGCCCCGGGCGCGCGCGTAGTGGTGGTCGACGACCTGCTGGCCACGGGCGGCACGATCGCCGCGGCCACCAAGCTGATCGAGCGGGCCGGCGCCTCGGTGGTCGAGCTGGCCTTCGTGATCGAGCTGGCCTTCCTCGGCGGCCGCGAGAAGCTGGCGCCCTACCCGATCTATAGCTTGCTGCAATACTGAGCGGTCGGTCTGCCTTTGCCGAGGCCTCCCCGCCGCGCCCCAACGCAGCGCTTCCAATTGCGGCACCTTGACACTTATGCTATACTAGCGCCAGACACCAGGCCGCAAGTGCTAAAGTCCCTCTTCAGGTTGTGCCGGCATATCGCCAGGCAGACGGCCATCACTCCCCAAACACCGATTCCTTAGTCAGTCTCTGGTGACGCGAAGCGCCTGATCGCGGTGTATCGCGCGAGTGACGGCTGCCCCACGGCGCTCACCGGTAGATCTTCCGCCGCGTACCCGGGGTAGTCTACCCCTGCCCTTTTCCAGGGCCTGCCCGCGCGCCGTGGCGCGCATCAACGCCGCGCCGCCCCCGAGGTCGACCGCGCCGGAGCGGTGACGCTCAGCCTTGCCGCGACCCTTGTACGCTCTACCACGCCTGCATGTGACCACCTCAAGGAGAGGACTGTAGTGAACGTCGCCGAATTGGAGTCGAAGACTCTCAGCGACCTGCGCGAGATGGCCCGCAAACTTGATATTACCGGCTACAGCGGGTTAAAGAAGCAGGATCTCATCTTCAAGCTGCTCCAGGCCCAGTCCGAGGAGCAGGGCAACACCTTCAGCGACGGCATCCTCGATATCGTCTCTGACGGCTTCGGCTTCCTGCGCGGCGAGCGTATGCTCCCCGGGGCCGATGATGTCTACGTCTCGCAATCGCAGATCCGCCGCTTCGGCCTGCGCACCGGCGACCGTATCTGGGGCCAGATCCGCCCCCCGAAGGAGAGCGAGCGCTTCTACTCGCTGCTGCGCGTCGAGCTGATCAACGGGGTCGACCCCGAGACGGCCCGCAAGCGCCCCTCGTTCGACCAGCTCACCCCGATCTTCCCCAACGAGCAGCTCAAGCTCGAGACCGAGCCCAACCTGCTGCACACCCGGCTCGTCGACCTGATCGCCCCGATCGGGCGCGGCCAGCGCGGCCTGATCGTCTCGCCCCCCAAGGCCGGCAAGACGATGCTGCTCAAGGCGATCGCCAACGGGATCTCGAGCAACCACCCCGACTGCCACCTGATGGTGCTGCTGATCGGCGAGCGCCCCGAAGAGGTCACCGACATGAAACGCTCGGTCAAGGGCGACGTGATCGCGTCGACCTTCGACGAGCCGGTCGAGGACCACACCAAGGTCTCTGAGATGACCCTCGACCGGGCCAAGCGCCTGGTCGAAGGCGGCCAGGACGTGGTCATCCTGATGGACTCGATCACCCGCCTGGCCCGGGCCTACAACCTCGATATGCCCCCCAGCGGGCGCACCCTCTCGGGCGGCATCGACCCGGTCGCCCTCTACCCCCCCAAGCGCTTCTTCGGCGCCGCCCGCAACATCGAGGCCGGCGGCTCGCTCACGATCATCGCCACCTGCCTGGTCGACACCGGCAGCCGTATGGACGACGTGATCTACGAGGAGTTCAAGGGCACCGGCAACATGGAGCTGCACCTCGACCGCAAGCTGGCCGAGAAGCGCATCTTCCCCGCCCTCGACATCCAGCGCTCCTCTACCCGCCGCGAAGAGCTGCTGCTCGCCCCCGAGGCCCTGCGCCAGGTCTGGACGCTGCGCCGCATGGTCAGCATGCTCGGCGACAACGAGGGCACCGAGCTCATGCTCACCCGCATGTCGAAGACCAAGACCAACGTCGAGTTCCTGGCCACCCTCAGCAAGGGCAGTTAGCCGCTCGCAAGTTCCCCTTGCGGCAGCGACACGTAAGGGTTTTTCTCCAGGCGTTTCCATCGGGCCACGGAGCCATCGCTTCGGGGCCCGTCCTTTTGCCGTATGTGATCGCGTTTGTGAAACCTGACCCGGCGCGTCAACGTATCACATTCAGGCGGGTTACGGCCGTGCCTAAGGCACGGACCAGGAAGGAGAGCCTCTACCATGCGATGCACGACCTGTGACGCCGAGCTTGCGCCTGGCGTGCGCTTCTGCACCAGCTGCGGGGCGCCGGTCAGCGCCGCAGCCCCTGCCGCCGTGGCAGCGAGCCAGGGTGCGGCCGCCCAGTCGATGGCCGATGTCTATGATAATCGGCCCGGCGAGCGAATCGACATGCCCGACCCGACCATCGTCGGCGCGGGCCAGGGCCAGAGCGGGCTGCGCTACAAGATCCTCGGCACGACCATGCAGGCCGTGGTGCTCGAGGTCCCGTCGGGCCAGTCGATCTTCTCAGAGCGCGGCGGCATGAGCTGGATGAGCGCCAATGTGACCATGCAGACCAATATGGAGGGCGGTCTCGGCGGCGCCTTCAAGCGCATGTTCTCGGGCGAGTCGATCTTTATGGTCAACTTCACCGCCACGGGCAGCACCGCGATCGTCGGCTTCTCGGCCGAGTTGCCCGGCAAGATCCTGCCGCTCAACCTCGGCCCCGGCCAGCAGATGATCTGCCAGAAGGACGCCTTCATGGTCGCCGAGCGCAGCGTGCAGCTCGATATTCACTTCCGGCGCAAGCTGGGGGCGGGCTTCTTCGGCGGCGAGGGCTTCATTATGCAGCGCCTGACCGGGCCGGGCCTGGCCTTCGTCGAGCTCGACGGCGAGATCGTCGAGTATACCCTCGAGCCGGGCCAGGTGCTGAAGGTCGACACCGGCCACGTGGCCATGCTCGAGCCGACGGTCGGCTTCGACGTCGAGATGGTGCGCGGCTTCAAGAATGTGCTCTTCGGCGGCGAGGGCCTCTTCCTCACCACCCTGCGCGGCCCCGGGCGGGTCTGGCTCCAGACCATGCCGGCGATGAACCTGGCCAAGAAGCTCGGCCAGTACATGCCCGCCTCGAGCGGGAGCAGCGGCGGCGGGGCGAGCATCAACCTGGGGAGCCTGTTCACCGAGTAGGGGCGCGGGCCCGGCGGCGAGAATCAAAGGGGGCCGGGGGAGACACCCCTGGCCCTCTCGGCGCAACCCGCCCCACAACTCTGTCACACGAGATTGATCAGCTCGTTGGCGGTCCGGCGCATGTCGAGGAAGACGAGACCGAGCTTCGCGCGGCTCTGGGCGAGGGCGGTGAGCACCGCCTCTTCGCCGATGGCCATGAGGATGACGTAGCCGTCTTCGCCACGGACGAAGACCTGGTCGAGCTGGCCGCGGCGCAGCTCGTTGGCGATCCGCTCGCCGAGGGAGAGCATGGCGGCGCTCATCGCGGAGACCCTGTCCTCCTCGACGTCTGCGGGCAGCGCCGAAGCCATGATGAGGCCATCAACACTCACGACGGCCGATGCCTCGATGTCGGGCGTGTTCATGGACAGGGCCTTCAGATGCCGCACCATCTCTTCGGTTCTGCTTGCCATTCATATCCTCCTTGGGCCGTCAGCCAGTTGTGGGGCAGAGGCAAGAGCGCGCCGGCCTTTACCAGCGGAGAGCACGGGCCGTGATTGACGGCCGTACGGCCCTATTCTACTACATCTTGGCACGGCGGGCAACTAGTTTACTTCGTGCTAATGGGGTGTACGCGCACCGGGCCGCCACGAAGTGTAATGACTAGGCATAGTCGTAATTATAGCATTTTGCCGTTACCGCGGCGGGGGCAATTGGGGGCCTACGGCCCCTCGAGGCGAGCGCGCAGGGTGGCGTCGGCCCCCTCGACGGCCTGGGCCGGGGTGAGCAGGCGGCGCAGGGCGCTGCCGTGCATATCCGTCAGCACGCCCCAGACGACCTCGTTGGCCGCGCGGCTGTTCGGCATCGGCTGGCCGCCCGCGGCCTGGGCCCTGAAGGCCGCTGCCGCCTCGCGCAGGGCGGGCGAGACAGTCGGGTCCTCCTCGTCGAGGTCAAGGCTCATCAGCACGGGCTGACGCCCGGCCCGCAGCAGCTCGCGCTGCGCGCCCTCGCCCACCAGGTAGCGGGCGAAGGCCGCGGCGGCCTCGCGCTCGGGGCCGTCCAGCAGGCGCGTATTCAGCACCAGGGCCTCGGTCTGCACGTAGGGCCGGGGCGGCGCGTCGAGCTCTGACAGGCGCGGCAGGGGCGCCACGCCCATGGTCTCGGGCCAGATCGCGCTGTAGCCGGCCGCCGCGTGGGCCCAGTCGATCGTCATCAGGGCCTGCTGGGTGTTCAGGGCGTTGTCGACGGCCACGCCGTCCACGCTGGCCAGGATGCGCGGGTCCTCGCGCAGGGCGATCAGCCAGCTGAGCCAGGCCTCGACGCCCGCGCGCCCCTCGACGCCCAGGGCAACCTGCCCCTGCTCGTCGAAGACGACGCCGCCGAAGGCGTACATGTAGGCGATCGTGCGGTCGAGGCTCAGATTGTAGGCCAGCCCCCACACCGGCGGGTCGCTGCGGGTGTCGGTCAGGCTGCGGGCCACCGAGAGCAGCCCGGCCGTGTCGCTCGGCGGCTCGCCGGCGAAGTTGGCCTTGTTATAGTAGAGGGCCAGGGTGTCGAAGGTCACGGGGATGCCGTAGAGGGCCGGGCCGTCGGCCCCGCCGACCAGCCCCGCCCCCACAGCCGCGGGCAGCAGCCGGGCCAGCTCTTCGACGCTCAGCAGGCCCTCGGCGGGCAGCAGAGCGCCGTCCTCGACCAGGGCGCCGAGGGTATGGCTGGGGACGAGGGCCAGGTGGGGGCCGGCGCCATCGGCGACGGCGTCGGCAAGCTCGGCCCGCAGCCGCGCCGCCGGGCGGGCCTGCAGCACGATTTGCACGCCCGAGGTCGCTCGGTTGAAGCGCTCGACGATGCCGGCCAGGGCGCGGCCCTCGGGGTTGGGCCAGGCGTGCCAGATCAACAGCACCACACGCCCGGGCTGGGGCGCAGCCGGGGCCGCCGTGGGGGTGGGGCCGGCGCTGGAGGCCGCGCAGCCGGCCAGGGTCAGGAGCACAACCGCGGTGACCAGAGCCCGCCAGATTTGCCGTGGGACCGTCACCGCCCGCTCCTTATGCAGAGAACCGCTCGCGATTATAGCACGCTGGCACAGGGCGAGGCAAG
>CAZKTU010000330.1:0-6009 GCA_964555675.1 uncultured Oscillochloris sp. | reverse complement strand
GGCGCACCCGCAAGAAGATCGGCACCGCCGCCGAGATCGCCGAGATGCTGGCCGCGCCCATCCTCGAGGATCTGCCCTTCAAGAGCGGCGATCAGGTCCTCGCCTTCGTCAATGGCATGGGCGGCACCCCCCTGATCGAGCTCTATGTGATGTACAACGAGCTCAACAAGATCCTCAAGGGCCACGGCATCAGCATCAGCCGCAAGCTGGTGGGCAGCTACATCACCTCGCTCGAGATGGCCGGCTGCTCGTTCACCCTGGTGAAGCTTGACGACGAGCTGACCAAGCTCTGGGACGCGCCTGTGCTGACCCCTGCGCTCCGCTGGGGCCTGTAGGAGTTTGCGCTTGCTGATTTACGATTGGCAGAGGCGCCGCAGCCGCCCGGCCCTGTCAGAGCCGGACCTACCGCTGGCCCGCAAAGCGGAGATCGTAAATCGGGAGCCGTAGACCGTATTTGGGCAATGTCATGCAAATCTCAGCAGAGCATGTGATCAAGTTTGTCGAGACGGTGGCCGCCCGGATCAAGGAGCAGCGCGACTACCTGACGCAGCTCGACTCGGCGATCGGCGACGCCGACCACGGCGTGAACCTCGACCGGGGCTTCACCACCGTCTTGGGCAAGCTCCCCAGCGTCGCCGACAAGGATATTGGCTCGATCCTGAAGACGGTCGGCACTACCCTGGTCTCGACCGTGGGCGGCGCCAGCGGCCCGCTCTATGGCACGGCCTTCCTCAGGGCCGGGATGGCCGCCGCCGACCGCTTCGAGCTCGGCCCCGACGACCTGGTCGCCGCCCTCGAAGCCGCCCTCGAGGGTATCCAGACCCGCGGCAAGTCGACGCGCGGCGAGAAGACCATGATCGACGCGATCGGCCCCGCCGTCGACGCCCTCAAGGCGGCCCGCGCCGCCGGCGACGACCTCGTCAGCGCCCTGCGCAAGTCGGTCGCAGCCTGCGAAGAGGGCATGAAGTCGACCATCCCCATGCTCGCCACGAAGGGCCGGGCCTCCTACCTTGGCGAGCGCTCGATCGGCCACCAAGACCCCGGGGCCACCTCGGCCCACCTGATCGCCCGCGCGATGCTCGAGGTGGTTGAGGGTATCAGTTAGTCCTTAATCGGGGCGATGTCGCCTCGCACACGAAGATGTACGGGCGCGGGAGGCCGCGCCCTCACGGAGGACGAACCATGGCTAAGTATGTAGCCGCGATCGACCAGGGTACGACCAGCACCCGCTGTATGATCTTCGACCACTCGGGCAGCGTCGTCTGCTTCGACCAGCGCGAGCACGAGCAGATCTACCCCAAGCCGGGCTGGGTCGAGCATAACCCCGACGAGATCTGGGAGCGCACCCAGGGCGTGATCCAGGGCGCGCTGACCAAGGGCGGCATCGACGTCAAGGATATCGCGGCCGTCGGTATCACCAACCAGCGCGAGACCGCGGTGGTCTGGAATAAGAAGACCGGCAGGCCCGTCTATAACGCGATCGTCTGGCAGGACACTCGCACCGACCAGATCTGCAACGACCTGGGCAAAGAAGGCGGCCAGGATCGCTTCCGCGCCAAGGTCGGCCTGCCCCTCGCCACCTACTTCTCGGGCCCCAAGGTGCGCTGGATCCTCGATAACGTCGAGGGCGCGAAGGCCGCCGCCGAGTCCGGCGACGTCGTCTTCGGCAATATCGATACCTTCCTCACCTGGTGGCTCACCGGCGGCCCCGACGGCGGCGTGCATATCACCGACGTCACCAACGCCTCGCGCACCATGCTCATGAACCTCGAGACCCTCGACTGGGACGACGAGATCCTGGGCATTATGGGCATCCCGCGCCAGATGCTGCCCAAGATTATGCCCAGCAGCGCGGTCTACGGCGAGGCCCGCGGCGCCCTGGCCGGCATCCCTGTGGCCGGCATCCTCGGCGACCAGCAGGCCGCTATGGTCGGCCAGACCTGCTACAGCCCCGGCGAGGCCAAGAACACCTACGGCACCGGCTGCTTCATGCTGCTCAACACCGGCACCGAGATCGTGCAGTCGAAGAACGGCCTGCTCACCACCCTCTGCTACAAGTTCGGCGACCAGCCCGCGGTCTACGCCCTCGAGGGCTCGATCGCCATCACCGGCGCCCTCGTGCAGTGGCTGCGCGATAACCTGGGCATGATCACCACCAGCCCCGAGGTCGAGGCCCTGGCCAGTCTGGTCGAGGACAATGGCGGCATCTACTTCGTGCCGGCCTTCTCCGGCCTCTTCGCCCCCTACTGGCGCTCGGACGCCCGCGGCGCGATCGTCGGCCTGACCCGCTATGTCACCAAGGGTCACCTGGCCCGCGCGGTGCTCGAGGCGACGGCCTACCAGACCCGCGAGGTGCTCGATGCGATGAACGCCGACTCGGGCGTGGACCTCACCGCGCTCAAGGTCGACGGCGGCATGGTCTTCAACAACACCCTGATGCAGTTCCAGTCCGATATCCTCGGCGTGCCCGTGATCCGGCCCAAGGTGGCCGAGACCACGGCCCTCGGCGCGGCCTACGCCGCCGGCCTGGCCGTCGGCTTCTGGTCCAACACCGACGAGATGCGGGCGAACTGGCAGGTCGACCACACCTGGGAGCCCGCGATGAGCGCCGATAAGCGCGCTGAGCTCTACAAGGGTTGGAAGAAGGCCGTGACCCGCACCTTCGACTGGGTCGAGTAGGTTTCTCTTGCGCTGGTGCGGTTCGGCCTGGCCGAACCGCACCAGCGGGCGATAGTGCGAGGCGCATATGCAGACGATCGAGACGGACGTTCTGGTGATCGGCGGCGGCGCCACTGGCACGGGCTGCGCCCGCGACCTGGCTATGCGCGGGATCCGCTGTGTGCTGGTCGAGAAGGGCGATCTGACCCACGGCACCACCGGCCGCTACCACGGTCTGCTCCACTCTGGCGGGCGCTACGTTACCAAAGACCCTCAGTCGGCCAATGAGTGCGCCCGCGAGAATGCCATCCTGCGCAAGATCATGCCCCACTGCCTGGAGGATACCTCCGGCTTCTTCGCAATCACCCCCTGGGATGACCCCGACTACGGCGATCTCTTCTTCGCGAACTGTCAGAAGACCGGCGTGCCCGTGCAAGAGATCACGGTGGCCGAGATGCTGCGCCGCGAGCCCGCCCTCAATCCGCGCATCTCGCGCGTCTTCGAGGTGCCCGATGGCTCCGCCGACTCGTTCCTCGCCACCCACTCGACCGCCCAGTCGGCCCGCGAGCACGGCGCCGCGATCCTGACGTACCATAACGTCGTCGATATCGTGCGCGAGGGCGATCGGGTCACCGGCGCGATCGTCGAGGACCTGCGCACTGGCGAGCGCAAGGGCATCGTCTGCGCCTATGTGCTCAACGCCTCGGGCGCCTGGGCCGGCAAGATCGCCGCCATGGCCGGCGTGACCGTCACCGTCGTCCCCGGCAAGGGCACCATGGTGGCGATGAACCACCGCATGGTCAACACGGTGGTCAACCGCTGCAAGCTGCCCGCCGACGGCGATATCATCGTGCCCATCCACACCGTGGCTGTGATCGGCACCACCGATGTCCACGTGCCCGACCCCGATGTGTTCGGCATCGAGCCCGAGGAGATCCAGTTCATGCTCGACGAGGGCGAGAAGCTGGTGCCGGGCTTCAGTCACCACCGGGCGCTGCGAGCCTGGGCCGGGGTACGCCCCCTCTACAAGGACCACGATGTCTCCAGCGACCGCGATATCCCCCGCACCTTCAAGCTGCTCGACCACGAAGAGCGCGATGGGGTCGCCGGGATCTTCTCGATCGTCGGCGGCAAGTGGACGACCTACCGCCTGATGGCCGAGGAGTCGGTCGACGAGATCGCCCACCGCCTGGGCAATACGCGCCCCTGTCGCACCGCCGAGGAGCCCCTGCCCGTCCCTCAGACCGAGCACCGCTCCCACGCCGTCGCTCTGGCCGGCTCGGCCGAGAGTTACCCGCGCAAGGAGCCCCACGCCTTCGCCGCCCCGCGCATCAACGGCCTGGCCGCGCCCCTCGGCGAGACCAGGGTCTACGGCCTCGACTCCGAGCTGTACTACCTCGGCAAGCACCTGGCCGACGTCGAGCGCGAGCACGCTCAGGGCGAGCTGATCTGCGAGTGCGAGCTGGCCACCAAAGCCCGGGTCCTGGCCGCGATCGACAGCGGGGCCACCAACCTCGACGATATCAGGCGCGATGTGCGCATGGGCATGGGCCCCTGCCAGGGCGGCTGGTGCATCTATCGCACCGCGGCGCTGCTCTTCGAGCAGAAGCTCGACGCAGGGGTGACCAACGCCAATACCAACGACGCCCTGCTGCACTTCTTGCAGGCCCGCTGGAAGGGCCTCACCCCCGTGCTGTGGGGCGACCAGCTGCGCCAGGCCCGTCTCGACGAGCTGATCTATGTCGGCGTCCTCGGCGCCCAGCGCCTGCGGCCGATCGCCGAGCAGGGCGGCGGCCTGGTGACCGATAACCCGGCGGTGGCGACCGAGTATGTCAAGGCGTGAGGGTTACGGGCAACCTGGCTGGCCCGCGACTCTGCAAGCAGGCTGAAATGAACTACGACACGATCGTGATCGGCGCCGGCCTCGCAGGCCTCGTGGCCGCCCTCGGCCGCCTCGAGCGAGGCGAGCGGGTGCTGGTCCTGGCCAAGGGCAACGGCGCCACCCACTGGGCGGCCGGCTGCGTCGACATCCTCGACGGCGCCGACGATCCCCTGGCCGCCGCCGTCGGCCTGGCCGCCGAGCGCCCCGACCATCCGTACGCCCTGGCCGGCGCCCCCGCCCTCGAGGCGGGCCTGGCCCGCCTGCGCGCCGCCTGCGAGGCCGCCGGCTACCCGCTGGTGGGTAGCCCCGGGCGCACCCTGCGCCTGCCGACCGCCGTGGGCGCCCTCAGGCCGACCAGTCTGCTGCCCGCCACCATGGCCGCCGGCGAGGCCCGCCAGCTCGGCGATGGGCGCCCGACCCTGATCGCCGGCCTCCACGAGCTGCGCGACTTCTTCCCGCCCCTGATCGCCGCCAACCTGCGCACCCAGGGCTTCGCCGCCGAGGGCGTCTACCTCGAGCTGCCGCCCACCGAGCGTCGGCGCGAGTTCGGCCCGATGATCTTCGCGCGCCTCTTCGAGCGGGCCGACTTCCGCGCCCAGATCGGCGCCCAGCTGGCGGCCCTGGTGCGCCGCGGCGGCTACGCCCGCGTCGGCCTGCCCGCCATCCTCGGCCTGCGGCGGGCCACCGAGGTGGTGCGCGACCTGCAGGCCCGCAGCGGGGCCCTGATCTTCGAGATCCCGACCCTGCCCACCTCGGTGCCGGGGGCGCGCATGTTCCACGCCCTCGAGGACGCCGTCGTGCGCGCCGGTGGGAGCGTGCAGATCGGCTCGTGGGTGCTGCGCGGCGAGGGCGCCGGCGACCAACTGCTCGCTGTCTACAGCGAGGCGGCCGCCCGCGAGCAGCGCCACACCGCCCGGCGCTGGGTCCTCGCCACGGGCGGGGTCGCCGGGGGCGGCCTGCGGGCCGCGCCGACGGGCGAGCTCCGCGAGACGGCCCTGGGCCTGCCGGTGCGGGCGCCGGTCGGCCGCGCCGACTGGTTCGCCCAGCGCTTCCTCGACGAGGCGGGGCACCCGATCTTCAAGGCCGGGGTCGCCGCCGATAGCAGCCTGCGCCCGCTCGACGCCGCCGGCCGTGTGGTCTACGCGAATGTCGCCATCGTCGGGTCGGCCCTGGCCGGCTTTGACCCGATCCGCGAAGGTTGCCTGGAAGGAGCCGCTGTCGCGACGGGCTACGCCGCGGGACAGCTGTAAGCGCCATGGATCATATCGAGCTCTCACTTGCCCAGTCCCTCGATCATTGTATCAAGTGCAATATCTGCACGTCGGCCTGCCCCGTCGCCGCCGTCACCGATAAGTTCCCCGGCCCCAAGTACGTCGGCCCCCAGGCCCAGCGCTTCCGCCGCGAGGGCCAGCCGGTGCCCGACGACTCGGTCGACTACTGCTCGGGCTGCCGGGTCTGTAACCAGGTCT
>CAZKTU010000329.1:0-6075 GCA_964555675.1 uncultured Oscillochloris sp. | reverse complement strand
CCCCCTACGCCTCGCTCAGCGCCAGTGTCACCGCCTCGGCCAGGCTGATCTGCCGCCCGGCCGCACGGGCCCGCTCCCAGGCTGTTGCGTCCAGCGGGCCGCGGGCGAGGGCCGTCAGACGCTCGTACATTGGCCTGATGCCCGGCGTGACGACGAGGTGGTGCAGGCTGCGGAGCTGTTCGGCCGCGCCGTGGAGCAGCCCCGCCCGCGCGCCGTCGCCCAGCATCCCAGCGTGAGCCGCCAGGGTCTCGAGGCAGTAGGCGACCAGGATCTTGTAGTCGTAGCGCTGGAAGGCTGCCAGCGCCTCGCGAACCTGCGCCGCCCCGGACGGCTCGCCGTTCAGTACGTCCAGAGCGCCGCAGCCGTAGGTGGCGTAGGCCACGACGAAGACTAGATTGTCCTGCTCGGCGGTCGCCAGCGCCTGTCGATAGTAGGAGCGGGCCTCGTCCGGCCGGCCCTCGAAGTAGTAGGTCAGGCCGGTGATCGCCAGCACCGCGGCGCTCGTGGCTCGCTGCGCGCCGCCGTGGGCATAGGCCAGGCTGGCGGCGAGGTGACCACGCGCGCCGGCGAAGTCGCCCTTGTCGAGCGCCGCCAGACCGGCGCCGTAGGTCGCCATGGGCCGTGCGGTGTCGTCGTCCTCCGGCAGCAGGGCGAGGGCCTGCTCGGCGCTGCGCAGCGCCCGCGCCCACTCGCCGAGCAGCTGCTGCATCAGCGCCGCGATCGTCAGGAGCCGCCCGCGAGCCAGGGCCGACAGATGCTCCAGGGTCAGGAACTGCTCGACCCACTGCAGGCCCTCGCGGGTCATACCCCGCACAGCCCAGAACGCGTACAGGCTCATGCAGAGGCTGGCGCCGGCGTCGCCCTGGCGCAGCGTGAGCGCCGCGCGCAGTGCTGCCCGCAGGTTGTCGGCCTCGTCGGCGAGCTGGCCGATCCAGCTCAGCTCGCCTTCGGTCGTCAGCCGCGCGGCGATCTGGGCCGCCAGCGAGCGGTAGTAGTCCACAAAGCGCTGCATCGTCGGCTCCGCATCACCCACAGCGCGCAGCCGCTCGGCGGCGAACTGGCGGATCAGCTCGTGGAGCGTGTAGCGCTCGCCCTGGCGCTGCACCAGGGATTTTTGCATCAGGGCGGCGAGCTGGGGCAGCCGGGCTCCCGCAACGAACTCGGCCGCCTCGCGGGTGAAGCCGCCCCGAAAGAGCGCCAACCTGGACAGCAGGGGCTGCTCGTCTGAGCTCAGCAAGCGCCACGAGCCCTCGAAGACTGTGCGTACGCTGCGGTGACGCGCCGGCAGATCGCGGGCGTCGCTCGACAGCAGCTCCAGGCTGCGCGTCAGCTCTGCGGCGATCTCTGCCGGGCTGAGGGTGGGCAGCCAGCTCGCCGCCAGCTCGATCGCCAGGGGCGTGCCGCCTACCAGGCGGCAGATCTGGCCCACGGCGGCGGCGTTAGCCGGGCTCAGGGCGAAGTCGCCCTGTACCCGCCGCGCCCGCTCCACAAACAGCAGCACCGCATCAGAGGCCACAGCCTCGCCGTCGGTGGCCAGCCCGCCCAGCTCGTACACCCACTCGTCGCGCAGCCGCAGCCGCTCGCGCGAGGTGACCAGCAATCGCACATCCGGCGCCTCAGCCAGAATGGCGGCGAGCAGCGCCACAAGCTCGGGGCCGTCGAGCAGCTGCTCGAGATTGTCGAGCACGATAAGCTGCCTGCGCGGAGCCAGGGCGGCGACGAGCTGGGCCGTCGCGGCCTGTCCGTGCTCGAAGCGCAGCCCCAGGGCCTCGGCCAGGGCGCTCACCGCCTCGGGTGGGCGCTGGGCGCCGGCCAGGGCCAGGGTGAGCACACCGTCGGGAAAGCTCGCGGCGACGCGAGCGGCAAGGGCGGTCGCCAGGCTGGTCTTGCCGACGCCGCCGGGGCCGGTGAGGGTGAGCAGGCGACAGGCCGGGTCGGCCAAGCGCTGTGCGAGCGTCTCGAGCTCGCTGGCCCGGCCGATCAAGGGGGGCGCCGCTGCCGGCGGCGATGCTGCTGCGGGGGGCGCTGGCGCGCGCGACCCGGGTGCAGACTCGGCGCCGGTGCCACGGGCCAGCTCGAGGAAGGCCTGGCGCTCGGCCGCCTGCACGGCCAGCCGCTCGGCGAGGATAGCGGCCAACTCGCGCGAGGGGCGGCGTCGACCGGTCTCGATCGCCCGCAGCGTATCTACGGCGCAGCCGGCCTGCTCGGCCAGGGCCTCCTGGGTGAGGTCGCGGGCGCGCCGCAGCCGGCGCAGCAGCTGGCCAAAGCTCTCGTCGTGCATCGTTGGCGCATGCTCTGACGGCGGAAATATACACGACTATTGTAGCACGACGACGATATCACCGTTCGGGCGTGGCTGCCCGGCGCCCCACCCCAACAGGCAGCCCGAGCAAAACAGCTTCTACCAGGAGTATCTCGACCGTGTGGCGGCCTACCACACAGGCGCGGTAAGTAGGTGCTCTGTCTCCTTCGACTGCTGTGCCGACTTCCAGGTGAATAGGTACATACTCACGCACTATGAAGATCGCCATTGGCCATCAAGGCCGCCTACTGCTCGCTCAGGGCGATACAGTTGCCCTCGCTGTCCTCGAACTCCGCCACCCAGCCGTACGCGCCGATACTGGTTTTCGGGTACAGGACCCGCCCCCCGGCGCGCTCCACGGCGCTTAGTGTCTCGTCGATGCTCGCGACCCGGAAGTAGATGCGGGCGCCCTGTTTTCCGGGGACGTAGCTGTCGCCCTTTGCAAGGGCGCCCGTGATCCCGCCCGCCTCGCCGGCGTCGGGGAAGTTCGCCATCTCGTTACCGTCCAGCTCTACCCGCTCCAACTCACAGCCAAACACGGCGCTGTAGAAGGCCGTGGCGCGATCAAGGTCAAGGACAGGGATCTCGAAGTAGACAACCGGGTGGCGCACTGGCTCCTCCTAAGCGACACACGAGCTGTGACAGACTAGCTTGCGGGAACCTCGACGTTCTTGAACTGCGCCCCGGCCAAGGCGGCCATGCGGCCGAAGGGCGTGGGATCGATGGGGCTCAGGGCTTTGTCGCCGTTGGCGGTGACCGCGGCCACCGCGGCGTCGGGCACGTCATCTCCGGCTGCTCCTCGATCTCCAGCATAGCGGGGGTAGCGGACGTATTCGGTCCGCTATAGCGACTTCACGGTGATAAGCTGACGCCAAGCTGCCGGCACGCCGGGCTGAGAAAGCGATCTGGTCCAGAGGCACCGTGCGCATCCAGGGCCCGGAGGGCCGCGCGTAGCTCCTTCACGCACGTCCCTGTGCTATGCTGGCTGTGGTGCCTCGCGGCGACATCAGCGCGGAGCGCTCGCGGCTCTTCCGCCTGCTCGGACAGCTTTGAGCCACCGCACGCTGCACCGGATCACAGCGTGAAGTGAAGGGGGTGCTATGGCGCTACGACAGCGTCCATTTCGCGGTGATTCTGACTGGACGGCGATGGCCGCCGTGGTCGAGGCACAGCCTGACGGCCACCTCCACCGCGTCGACCTGCCCTACCGGCTGTGCTCCTGGGCCTTCGACGACCCTGCGAACGCGGCGCTCTGGGAAGATGCCGCCGGCATGGTGCGGGCCTGGGCAGTGCTCCAGACGCCGTTCTGGAGCATCGACTACGCGCTCGACCCGGCGGCGCCCACCGACACGCTCCAGGCGCTCCTGGCTTGGGCGGATAGACGCGCCCGCGCTGTGGCAGGGACGCCGTTCGCACGCCCGGCCTGGTTTATCAGCAGCCCGGCGGGCGCCTCCCACAACGCGGAGTTGGAGGCCGCCGGCTTCCGCTCGCAGGCCGACGTCGGGCCCAACTCGTGGACGAAGGTGCTGTTCTGCCGCGACGCCGTGCCGGCCCCCGTCGCGCCGACGCTGCCCAAGGGCTTTCAGATCAGGCCCCTCAGCGGCACCGCCGAGGTGGAGGCATACGTGTCGCTCCACCGGGCCGTGTTCCAGAGCGAGACCATGACCGTGGGGTGGCGTAGGCGCACGCTGGAGCACCCGGCCTATCGGCCCGCGCTCGATCTGGTTTTGGTCGATGACGAAGGCCAGTTGGCGGGGTTCTGCGTCGGCTGGCTTGCCGCTGGAGGGCCCGGGCGGCTGCCGGTTGGCCAAATTGAGCCAATGGGCATACGTGCGGATATACGCGGTCAACGTCTTGGCCGGGCGCTGCTCAACGCGTGTTTGGGGCGACTTGGTGCGGCAGGGGCGCAAACGATATTCGTCGAGACCGACAACTACCGCGATGCGGCGTTTGGCCTCTACACGGCGGCCGGCTTCACAGTGGCGCGGGAGGTGATCGTGTACCGCAAGGATGAGGCCTGATGAGCGACTGTGTGTTCTGCGCTATCCTGCGCGAGGAGGCGCCCGCAGTCTGTTCTAC
Organism: uncultured Oscillochloris sp.; assembly: GCA_964555675.1. Taxonomy (GTDB): domain Bacteria; phylum Chloroflexota; class Chloroflexia; order Chloroflexales; family Chloroflexaceae; genus CAIWXH01. The sequence goes on along the minus strand of CAZKTU010000329.1, from coordinate 1,694 downwards.
GCCGCCAACCTCGCCGCCCTCGATGAGATCACCGGGCAACGCCTCTGGACAGTCGCCCAGCGCACTGCGGCGGCCTTGCGCGCCTCCGGCCTCCGCTGCGAGGGCGTGAACCTGTTCCTCGCCGATGGCGAGACGGCGTTCCAGGAGGTGTTCCATGTCCACCTCCACGTCTTCCCGCGCTACACCGGCGACGGCTTCACAATCAGCGCCGACTGGTCGAAGCGCCCGCCCCGCGAGGCCCTCGAAGCGACCGCCGTCGTCCTGGGCGGGGCCTACCGCACGCTCTTGCCTACACCGGGCGCGGACGAGGCGCCTCAGGCGCCAGGGAGCGCATCGCCGCGGCTATAATACTCGGCGATGAACCGCATCGACCGGCTCTTCGGCATCCTGCTCCGGCTCCAGCGGGCCGGGCGCATCCGTGCGCAAGATCTCGCCCGCCACTTCGAGGTCAGCGAGCGCACCATCTACCGCGACATCGCCGCGCTCAACGAGCTCGGCGTGCCGATTGTCTCGCTGCCCAACGCCGGGTACGAGCTGCCCGCGGGCTTCAGCCTGCCGCCGCTCTTCTTCACCCCTGGCGAGGCCGGGGCCCTCGCCCTGGCCGTGCAGCTACTCCTCGCCCAGACCAAGGGCAGCACCAGCCAGGATGCCGAGCGAGCCCTGACGAAGATCGCCGCGATCCTCCCGCGCGAGCTGCGGGGCCGGGTGGACGAGCTGAGCGCGGTGGTGCGCTTCTACGCCGCCGACCGCCCCTTCGACCTCGACGACCCACGCCTGCTCGCGCTCCAGCGGGCCATCGCCGAGCGCCGCGTCGTAGCCCTGCGCTACCACAGCTATCGTGGCAACGAGACCCTTGATCGCGAGGTCGAGCCCGACGGGCTCACCTACAACCACGGGGTCTGGTACCTCGGGGGCTACTGCCGGCTGCGACGGGGCCAGCGCAGCTTCCGCCTCGACCGGCTGGAGGGCCTGCGCGTCCTCGAGGCGACATTCCAGCCGCGCATGATGGAGCAGCCATCAGCCGCGCCGACGACGGTACGTGTGCGTTTTACCCCGTCCGTACTACGTTGGGTGCGCGAGCGGCAGCACTTCGGCTATGTCGCCGACGAGGACGACGGCGTGCTGCGCTATGCGGTGACCGACCCGACCGAGATGCTGCCCTGGCTGCTGAGCTGGGGCGCCAATGCCGAGGTGCTGGAGCCGGAGGCGCTGCGCGAGGGGGTGCGCGAGGAGGTGCGCAGACTCCTCGCGATCCTGACATAGGGTTGTCAGTCGGCCCCGCTACCATCGGGGTGTCGAAGGACATCTACTGATGGAGGAGCTTGATGAGCACCCAGACCGTGGAGATCGTGCAGTTCAGACTGAAGCCGGGGGTCGACGAGGACGCCTTCCTGGCCGCGGCGGCCGATACTCAGGCCGCGATCGCCCGCCTGCCGGGACTCCTCGCCCGCGAGCTGCTGCGGGGCGAGGATGGCCTGTGGGTCGACGTGGTCCACTGGCGGAGCGAAGCCGAGGCCCTGGCCGCCGCCGCGGCCTTCGCGACCATGCCCGAGGTCACCAGCTTCGTCGCCATGATCGACGAGACGACGATGACGATGCAGCACCTGGCCCAGGCCCGCAGCTTCGCCTGATAGTATGGCGAGAGCGCGTGGGAGTCGAACCCACCGGCGCGGCTCGTCACCACGCCCACAGGT
>CAZKTU010000328.1:0-6113 GCA_964555675.1 uncultured Oscillochloris sp. | reverse complement strand
ACGGTGGGCTCGGCGGGCGGCGCGACGGTGGGCTCGGCCACCGAGGTGGCCGAGGCCTCGAGCGGGGGCGTCGGCGCCGAGGTAGACGAAGGCTCGAGCCCGACGGTCGGCTCGTCAGGCGGGAGCGGCACCAGGTTCGACGGCGTATTGGTCGCCGTTGGCGGCAGAGGCGGCGGGAGCGTAGGACGGGCCGTCGGCGGCTCGGGGGTGGGGGAGATCGCCTCGATCGTAGGCAGCACCGGCGTGGCCGAGGGGCCGGCCGCGGTCGAGGTTGCGCTCGGCTGCGCCGTCCGCGTGGCCTGGGGCGTCCGCGTGGGCCGGTCGGTGACAGTCGGCGTCGCCGTAGCGGCCCTGGTCGGCGATGCGCTCGGGGCCAGAGTGGGCTCGTCTGTGGGCGCGGCCGTAGCGGGCGCCGTCGCCGAGGGCGGGGGCGGCGCGCCGGTCGAGCCGCCCGGCAGCAGCGAGCCCTCGCTGAGCAGACCGACGCCGGCGACGGCGTAGATCGTCAGGATAACGCCGAGCAGGCCGAGCAGCGCCAGGTAGATCAGGCGGTCGCGGCCGGGCAGGCCGGCCAGCCATCCGCCAAGGCCCCCGGCCGAGGCCAGGGCCGGCGCGCCGCGTGGATCGATAGCGACGGCCGGCGTTGAAGGCAGACCGGAGCCCGTGTATAATGGACACTTGATATGGCCGGGCGAAAGGCAGTACGCCGTCTGATAGTCAGGCTGGATCAGGGGAATCTCCTGGGCCTGGCCGGCAGCGTAGCAGCGGTGCTCTGGGGTAGGCGAGGCAAAGCGGATCGCCTGGTTCTGCTTTAGCCCAAGGTAAGGGCAGTGGCCCGTTGGCTCGACCATAGTGCGTGAGTGCTCCGGCAACGACGCAGTCGCCCTCTATTATAGACTGCCGTCTTGGGCGGCGTCAAAGAAGCGCAGGTCCTCTATGCGGATACTTGTCGTCTCGGACATCCACTCGAACCTGGTTGCCCTTGAGGCCGTCCTGCAAGCGGCCGGCAACTTCGACGCACTCTGGTGCCTCGGCGACACAATCGGCTACGGCCCGCGCCCCAACGAGTGCATCGCCCTGATGCGCCAGCACGCCACCGTCGCGATCAGCGGCAACCACGACCTGGCCTGCCTGGGCAAGATCGACCTGCACGACTTCAACCCCGACGCGCGCAAGGCCAATCTCTGGAACGGCAGCCAGCTGCTGCCCGAGCACCGCGAGTGGCTCGAGATGCTGCCCTCGAAGCAGCCGGTCGATTCGCGCTTCACCCTCGCCCATGGTAGCCCCCGCCAGCCCGTCTGGGAATATCTGCTCTCGACCGAGCAAGCCTCGGCCAACTTCGACCACTTCTCGCAAGAGGTCTGCTTCATCGGCCACTCACACGTGCAGCTCGGCTTCCGCCAGCGCTACGGCTTCGACCGGGTCGAGCGCTTCCTGCCCGATATGACCCGCAACCCGCCCCGGCACCACATTGTCGAGCTGACCGGCCACTGCCGTTTCTTCATCAACCCCGGCAGCGTTGGCCAGCCCCGCGACCAGGACCCACGGGCCGCCTACGCGATCGTCGACACCGAGGCCGCCACCATCACCTTCAGCCGCGCCGAGTACGAGATCGCCCGCACCCAGCGCCAGATGGTCGAGTGCGGCCTACCCGGCCCTCTGGTGCGCCGCCTCGAGTTCGGGATGTAGCCGGAAAGGGCGCCCCATATGACCCTCGAAGAGCGCTACCGCCAGCGTTTCGCCGGCTCCGCCCGCCTCGCCGCCGAGGCCAAGGATCGTTTCCCCGGCGGTGTCACCCACGACGGCCGATCGGCAACACCATTCCCACTGTTCATAACGCGCGCCGAGGGCGCCCGGAAATGGGACGTCGATGAGAATCAGCTGATTGACTACTGGTGCGGCCACGGGTCCCTACTCCTCGGCCACGGCGACCCGGCCGTCGCCGCCGCCGTGCGGGCTCAGCTCGAGCGCGGCACCCACCTCGGCGGCGAGAGCCCCCTGGCCCTGCGCTGGGCCGCCCTGATCCAGGGGCTGGTGCCCGGCGCCGAACGGGTGCGCTTCACCGCCTCGGGCACCGAGGCGACCATGCTCGCCCTGCGCCTGGCCCGCGCCTTCACCGGCCGCCCAAAGATCATCCGCTTCGCCGGCCACTTCCACGGCTGGCACGACGGCATCGCCCCAGGCGCCGACCCCGACGACCCCAACGCCGGCCTCCCCGCCGAGCTCTTGGGCAACCTGATCACCCTGCCCGCCGACCTCGAGCAGGTCGCCGCCACCCTGGCCCGGGGGAAGGTGGCCGCCGCCATCCTCGAGCCCACGGGCGCGGCCTACGGCGCTCTGCCCCTCCCGGCGGGCTTCCTGGCGGGCCTGCGCGCCCTCACCGCCGAGCACGGGGCCTTGCTGATCTGCGACGAGGTGGTCACGGGCTTCCGCGTCAGCCCCGGCGGGGCCAGCGCCGCCGCCGGCGTCGTCCCCGACCTGATCTGCCTGGCCAAGATCCTCGCGGGCGGGCTGCCCGGGGGTGCCGTCGTTGGGCGCGAGGCCATCCTGCGCCGCCTCGCCGCCGACGAGGCCAGCGATAGCCGCGGGCGCATCCGCCACCAGGGCACGTATAACGCCAACCCGCTCTCGGCCGCCGCGGGCGTAGCCTGTCTCGAGCAGGTCGCCGCCGGCGCGCCCGAGCGCGCCGCAGCCCGCGGTCGCGAGCTGACGGCCGCCTTCAACCAGGTGCTGCTGGCCCGCGAGGCGCGGGGCTTCAGCGCCTACGGCGACGGCTCGATCGTCCACCTCTTCGCCGATCCCGCCCTCGACCTCGACCCCGGCCAGCCCCCCCTCGACGCCCCCCTGGCCGCCCTCAAGCGCGGCGGCGACGCCCGCGTGGTCTCGGCGCTGCGTATGGCCCTGCAGCTCGGCGGCGTCGACCTGATGCGCGGGCGCAGCGCCTTCGTGAGCGCGGCCCACAGCGCCGAGGATATCGCCGCCTCGGCCGCCGCCCTCGACGACGCGATCACTATGCTACAATCCGAGCGGATTATCCCGCTGTAACAGTGGGGCTGCGTACGTTCACCCGGCTGCAATCGTTGGGGTCTATACTGACCCCCGATATCGCGCCCCTCATCGGAGTGTCCCCCATGCAGAATAAAACCGCCGCGGCGGCGACCGCGGTCGCACCTGCCCGCCTGCCCACGCCGCTCATCGTCATCGCCGCCCTCGCGCTCTTGGGAAGCCTGGCGGCCACCGTGCCATTCGACCCCGAATGGTGGAAGGTGGTCATCCTCGGCGTGGTCCAGGGCATCACCGAGTGGCTGCCGATCTCGTCGACCGGCCACCTGCTGATCGTGGCCGACCTGCTGAACTACCAGGGCAGCATTGGCGGCACCTTCGAGATCTTCATCCAGCTCGGCACGGTGCTCGCCGTGGTGACCTTCTACTTCGGCGACCTGCTGGGCCAGGCTCGCGCCCTGATCGGTCGGGGCGGAAGCGAAGAGGCCGCCGCGGCCCGTCGCCTCTGGATCGGCGTGCTGATCGCCTTCCTGCCCGCCGCGATCGTCGGGCTGCTCCTGCGCGACTTCATCAAGACTGTACTCTTCGACACGCCCGAGGTGATCGCCGCCGCCCTGATCGTCGGCGGCGTGATCTTCCTGGTGATCGAGCGCCTGCCCCAGCGCGTGGCCCGCACCACCAGCCTCGGCCGGATCACCCCGCTCCAGGCCCTCGGGGTCGGCATCGCCCAGATCTTCGCCCTCATCCCGGGCATGTCGCGCTCGGGCTCGTCGATTATCGGCGGCCTGCTCTCGGGGCTCGACCGAACCACGGCCACCGCCTTCTCGTTCTACCTCTCCATCCCCATCCTCGGCGCCGCCACCCTGGTCGACCTGCTCGGCAGCCTCGACCTGATCCAGCCCGCAGACTGGGGGCGTCTGATCCTCGGCGCCGTGGTCGCGATGATCGTCGGCTACGTGACGATCGGCTGGCTGCTGCGCTACATCGCCCGCCACAACTTCGTCGCCTTCGGCATCTACCGCATCGTCGTCGGGCTGCTCATCCTGGCGCTGGCGGCGATGGGGGTGCTCTAGCCTTCCCGCAAGGGCGGCTACAGGCCCCCGACGAAGGCCCGCAAACGGCTCGCCACCTCGGCGGGCCGTTCTTCTTGCAGCATATGGCCCGCGCCGGGGATCACCGCCAGGGCGCTGCCCGCCACCTCGCGGCGCAGGCGCTCGGCGTCGGCGAGAGGCCAGAGGGCGTCGGCCTCGCCCCAGAGGATCAGCGTCGGCAAGCGCAGGCGGGGCGGCAGATCGGCGTAGGTCGCGGGCCCCGGCGTGGCCAGGAAGGCCGCCAGGGCCGCGCGGGCGCCCGGGGCGCGCGTGGGCGCGAGGTAGCGCTCGAGCAGCTCGGGGGTGACCAGGGCCGGATCGGCGAAGCAGCGGCGCAGACTGGCCGCCCGCGCCGCCGGCGCGTAGAAACGGGCCGCCAGCAGCCGCGGCAGGGGCGGCAGCATCGGGATCGGCGGGCCGTTGCGCCGGTAGAAGTTGGCGTCGAGCAGGGCCAGCCGCGTGATGCGCTCCTCGGCGTCGGCCAGGGCCGCGTGGGCCGCCACGACCCCGCCCATCGAGTGGCCGACCAGGGTCACCTCGCGCAGGCCCAGGGCCGCGACCGAGGCCGCCACCCGCCGCCCGTGGCCCGCCAGGCTGTGGTCGGCCCGCGCCGGCTTGTCCGACCGGCCGAACCCCAGCAGGTCGACCGCGTAGACGGTATGATCTTCCGCCAGCAGCGCGGCAACCTGGCCCCAGGCCTCCGCCGAGCCGGCGAAGCCGTGGATCAGCACCAGCGGCGGGCCATTGCCCCCCGCCAGGTAGTGCAGCCGGTGCCCTTCCAGCTCAAGGAGCCCACTCTCCAGCATGGCTACCCCCTGGCCAGGGCGCTCTGGCCCCGCTTCGGCCAGCGCAACACCGCGGCGTAGTGGGCGAGCCATGCGCCCAGGAAGCTCCCGCTCAGGGTGTAGAGCCCGGCGAAGACCAGCCCGAGCACGCTGAAGAGGATCACCCCCGCCACCCGACCGCGCCGCCCGCCCGCCCAGACCGTGTCGACCGTCAGGTAGTAGAGCCCGTAGGCCGCCGCCGAGAGCGGCAGGGCCCACCCTCCGAGGAACGCGCCCAGGTGGTGGAACAGGTAGCCGCGAAAGTATAGCTCGGTGGCGAAGGTGTGGAACAGGGCCAGGGCCGCAGGCGTAACCCCGGAGACCTCGAAGCCGCCCTTGTTGCCGCGGGCCATGGCCGCGCCTACGGCCACGGCCAGCAGCAGCCAAGGCGAGAGGCCCCAGCCCAGCGAGGCCGGCGACGCACCCCCGACCGCCACGATCCCGAACAGGGCAGCGACGACCAGCAGCAGGCGGCGCCCATACAGCCACAGGCTCGTCGGGTCGTGAGCACTCTCGCGCACACCCCAGCCGCGCCCGATCGCCGCCCACCACGAGAGCGCCCAGAGCAGGGCGTAGCTCGCGGCGGCGAAGGTCAGCTGGGCGGCGGGGGCCATCGGTGCTCCGGGCTGAGCGCGAATAGGGCAAGTATACTACAGACGACGGGCGAGCGACTCCGCAGCTCTTCGCTTGCGGCACTCGCTCGCCTATCGTCGGTCGCCCGCGCCCGTTACGGCCCGTACACCGGCGTCCCCACGGGCGGCGGCGTGATGGAGTTGTCGGGCGTGCTCGTCGGCTCGGGCGGGCTGGTCGGCGCAGGCTCCGCGGTCGGCGGGGCTGCGGTCGGCGCAGGCTCCGCGGTCGGCGGCTCGGGCGCGGGCGCTGGTCCGCCGGTCGGCTGCGGCGCGGGCGGACTGGTCGGCGCCGGCTCGTCGGTCGGGTCCGGCTCGTCATCGGCATCAGGGTCGCGGTCGCGCGCACGCCGCGGCGGCTCGACGGTGCTCGTCGGCGCCAATTCGCCGGTCGGCGCCGGCTCGAGCGTCGGCTCGAGAGTGCTGGTGGGCGCCAGTTCGCTGGTCGGCACGAGCAGCGTTGGGGCGGGCGACTGCGCCGGCAGCGGGGCACCCGTCGGCGTCCGGGTCGGCAGGCCTGGCCCGGCCAGCGCCGTAGCGGTCTGCGCCTGGCCCGCCCGCGCCGT
>CAZKTU010000327.1:0-6287 GCA_964555675.1 uncultured Oscillochloris sp. | reverse complement strand
AGGGTCACCTCGATCCAAGCAGGAGTTGATGTTTGGTTTGCGCCACTCACGGCCGGAGTGCGCCCACGGATTAGGATTGGCTCGTTGGAGCGATTCATTGGCTCCGCGTTACCCGCCGGGAGAAGACGGACTTGGAAATCCACGACATTCGCAAGGATCAGCTCGTCGAGGCTTGCACTTCCCGGCCAGGCAGCACCGGAGAGGTTGTCCGTCCGACCAAGAAAGCCCGAGAAGGTTTGGTTCGAGGAGACCGTTTGCCGATACAGGCCGTAGACGTCGTTGCTGCCGCCGGGCTTGATGATGTCCTGCCGCGCCAGGCGGTAGGAGATCGCCCGCACTTGCCCGAACTCGCTGGCATTTGCACTGAGGAGGTCAGCGCCACCAGCCGTCAGCATAAAGACGCGCTTCACGTTGGACAGTCCACCGACCGTGTCGTTGACCGTCTCAAGCACTGCGAAGGGTTGGGCCGTGGCCACGACAGACTCCAGATCATTGGCCACCATGTCAATTGCCGCCGAGGCTCCACTGGCGGCCATGAGCGAACTGTTCGTACGACGAGAGACCGTCAGGGAGGACGAAATGATTTGAGCCAGCGTCACGAGCACAAGCGCCCCGACGGCGAACGCCACCAGCATCTCGATGAGTGTGAACCCCCGCCTAGCGTGACAGTGTCGTCTCATAGGTGAATACGGGCTGGTTTGTGACGATGGCATCCACCGAAGGGACAACATGGGCGGAGACTTGGATGGCCAGCATGGCGTCGTTCGTGTAGGCAGCGGCAGTGGCGGGAAGATCAGAGGCCTGCGGCCGGGCGATGAGGGAGCCGTTTGCCTGACGAAGCGGCATGTTCGGCGAGAGCGAGAGCTTCATTTCGTAGAGCCTGCCCTGACGCTGTCTCGGATCACTTGCGACTGAACGGAAGGTGCTGTTCGTCGCAAATCCATTGGTTATGATGCCGTTCGTCATGACGAAGGCCATGAGGCGGGGCTGATTGTTCGTGTTTACGATCCATGGATACACATTGGTGAATCCGCCACCTCCACTGGCATTTGTGGCCCTCAGAAAATCGTTGAAGGACCGTGTCATCCCGAGCACCTCCTGCTGGGAAATCGTCTCGTTGTTTGTTTTGAGCGCGGCGCCAAACATGCCGAAGATGGCCAGCAAGGAGACGCTCACAATTCCGAGCGCCAGAACGATTTCGACCAGACTGAATCCCGCTTTTGTGCTTCGTGCCATCATGGGGTGCCGACCTCCGAATAGGATTGGAAAAACGTGGGCCGCCCCATTCTTTGGAGAACGAACCCAGCGCGGTTCGTGGAATTAATTTCTTGGAACTGGCCCCCGGGAGCGGTGCCGCGCGACACGACAAAGAGTTGTCGACTGCTCGTCTGTCCGTTGGGCAGGAACTCGTAATATACGTAGGGCCCGCTGCCGTTGGCACCCGGCAGGCTGGGAATATTTGTGGTCGGTAGGGTTCCCGTACCCGCGCTTGCATCACGGTTGAAGAAGGCATTGCCGGGGAGCGCTGTCCAGCGCGTGGCTTGGGTCCAACTTGCGCCTCCGTTTGTCGAATACACCACAGTCATCCTTCTCAAGAAGTTATCTGGCCTTTGTGCGTTGTAGGCGGTATCCACCAGAACCAGCGTGTTGGTCCGCCGAAGAATCGCCTCCGTTCTCGCCATGGTGAAAAGCGAAGCCGCAGCAGATGATGCACTCTGGACCGAATTCCCACCACTTGTGAGAGCCACAGTTCCCGCCGTGGCCATGATCGCGATGATTGCGATCACAACGAGGAGCTCCACGAGGGAGAAGGCATTAGAACGCTCGAAACGACCAGTCATTGTTCAGTTCCGCGAGGCTTGTGGCTCTGGTAAGTCAAGAAGGCCAATGCTCTCGCCGATTCGGAGAACCATGGGCTCGATTTGCGGGGGTTGTGGAGCGGCAACAAGCACCATCGTTCTCAGTTCCCGATTCACGGCCCAGTTGCTGCTGTAGAGAAGCGTCGATCTGCCCCCAGCAAATTTGAAGAGCTGGAAGAAGACCGTTCGGCGGTCTTGCTCGAGCCGAGGCTCGATAACCTGCTCGCTAAGCGGCGGAATGCGATGAGCTTTACCGCTAAGCACAGCTCCCAACTCCGCCTTGTCACGGTTCAAAACTCGAAAAGTGCCTCCGGGAAATGCCTTGATCGTATCGTTCAAGACCTCGACTTTGAGTTTCCCTGAAGAGGTTGAATCGCCCGACAAAATGACGAGTGGCAATTCTCCTCCGGGGCCAAGGTCAACCTCCGCTGCCGGAACCCTAGCCATGGTGCCATCGGGTTGCGCTTTCAACCGATAGAGTGTGAAACGATCAACTTTTGGCCTGGGGTAAAAGACCGAACGGGCATCGCTGATGACTTGGATCGGAACATCTTTGTCGTCCAAGAGGTAGTTCAAATCTGAGATGGAAACTCCCAACCCCAGCGTGCGAAAACGGGCTGGGGAAGGCGTGGGGGAGGCAGACTGGGCGTATAGCGCTTCCCCCAGACAGAGAATGCAAAGAAGAAAGACGATCAGAAACAGAATGCGAAAGCTAGTCGTCGATTCAACTGAGACAGATAGCGGTTTTGACTTTGTCGCGAACGACTTGCCTTTGGTTGTCACGGAACGATTAAATTTCATTTTCATTCAGCCATCTAAACGACACGACGCGGAATCGTCTGCCAAAGTTTGAATTGATCCCATTCGCTGCTGCAAGAGCGGTCTCGGGCGGTTGGCTTGGATCAAAATACTCTGGAAGGCGCTGCACCACAGCTTCTCCGTATGCGCTCCCCTCTACTACTCCTGTGATTTGGTTCCTCACCTCACCATAGGTTCTGACCGTGAAGGTGTCTGACCTTGCTGTCATAACCGGGGAAAACGCTTGAACGAGATCCTGCTGCATCAGGTAACCAGGGATTCCAATAGCAGAATTCCAAGGGTTACCTTGTGCATCTTGCATGTTGGCCGGATAAACCACTGGGTTGCCACCAGAGACTGAGATGGGAGCACCAATTTTCATGGCAGCGTTGATATCGGGGCTCGTTTTATCTATCGCCGCTTGAAGAGCTCCAACCCGCGTGAGTGCGCTCGCAGTTCCGAGCCGTCTGTTCAAGAAGTCAGCCATCGACAAGAAGGGCCCTCGGGTCTTGACCTCTTCAACGATTCGAGCCGCCAATTCCTGAACTTGACTGTCGGAGAGAGCCCGCAAACCCGACCATGGCTGGTTCACACTACCAAGACCAACAGCGGACCAGAATCGTGAGATGGGATTTTGCAGAGTTGATGAGGAGAATGTGATCGGGCTTCCTGACGACAAACCTTGGGAATTTGCATTCCAAACTTGAAAACTGTTTCCTGAGAGGCTCGAGAGCAATGCCACCCACGCGGGCACCGAGGTAGAATTGACATTGAATGCTCCGTCAAGCAGGAGATTTGCGGCCGCGCGGTCCACGTTCCTCAAATCATCCATCAATGGAGCTATTCCATTGTTGAAATATGGTCTAATCCGGGGATTCAAGAGCGGTTTGGTAGCATCGGAAAGTCGGCTGCCAGAGTTTGCACTATTGAACTCCGTCCAAGCTTGAGGGTAGGTCGTTCCTGCCGCGTTTAATGAGGAAGGGGGAACAGTGGACAAGAAGAATCGATCAAAAAGCTCCTGATTGGAGAGGAAGGAGTCGTCCATAAACAAGGTATCTGCGCCCGCAGCTGCACTTGTCGTGGAGTTAACAACAAGCGCATTCTGGCTAGTCGGCATGAGCGGATGAGCCAGCGAACCTCCGACAAACATGTTGCCTGTAGCATAGTATGCGAATGCCCCAATAGTTAGAAAATTCAGGGTTGGCATATGCATGAACTGACCCAAGGAGATCAAAGGCTGATTTGGAACATCCCTGAGTAGCACGTTCGTTCCTGGGGCTCCTGCTCCTGCGCTCAATTGACCAAATGAGGTTTCCCACATGTTTGAATTGTAGCGGGCTGGTGCCATTTGAACATCTGCTTGTCCGTTTTGGTAGTTCACACCGAGAGGACTTAGGTAGACTTCCTTCCAGAATGTCGAAGCTGAATCTTCGAGCGGATTGAAGGACGCACAGTTACCCATAAAAGCAGGCAATAGACTGGCTGCATTTGTGTAGGTATACGTGCTGGAGGTCTGCTGTATCCCTTTCTGCCGAATATAGAAGCCGATGATACGGCGAGGGGCTCCTGAAAGTGCCGAAATCGGAATGGTTGCCCAACTGCTCGAAGCTGCCGACTGTTGATAGGTTCCTCCAGCTTGAAATCGCACACCTCCATCATTGTTTGGCCACTTGAGAGATCTTGGCTCGATAAAGCTATCAACGGCTTGACACCTCAAAGAGGGGGCCGCCAATTGGACAGATATCGTAGTGTTGGGATCAGTCGTCGAGTATGGTGCGCCTGCACTGATGCCTGTTGTCCCATCAGAAGTAGTGAGCACATCACAATACTGAGAAAAGTCTGGCGACATGTTCGGTGTGGATACCAAGTTTGCAAAGGTAATGGCATCGCGAGGTGTTGAACGTGACGCATCTGCATCAAGACCGAACACCCTTGTCTCGCCGGGTTCCATTACCGCCGCAGAGCCGACTTGCGTCGCAAGTTGAAGACGTCCATTTGCTGCCTGGTTCACCAGAAAATATGGTATCGTAACGGTGGTTGGAGGCGCACCAGGCGTGACGGCATTGATTCGAATAGATGTTACTGTCGGGGATGTGTGATTGAACGATCCCGCAGTTGCGAATGCTCCGAAGTTTCGAACAAACTGGAAATTTGCAGCGGAAATTCGAACCGTGTAGGGGTTGTAGAGTACTAACTGTGGGTAATAATGCAGCCGCAGTCGCCAATCAGGCGAGCCCGAACTTCCCGCATTGTAGCTTGAAAGAGCTATATCGACACGAAAAGCAATGGGGAGAGGTAACAGAGAGGCCTGCTTTGTAGATGCACCCACGTTAAGCCCGTATGCTCTTGGTGAAACTTGGTTGGGCTGAGTAGCAGGGTTCCCTGAGCTAGTAGGCGTGATAGGAAGAGGAGTTCCCGCCACGGGATACGGACTAGACATCTGGCCCTTGTAGCAGTTGTAGAAAAAGAACAGAGATGCCCAAGGCAGGCCATCGGTTATCCCGACGTTGGCACCTTGATTGCCAACGGGAACAGTTTGTCCGGCAGCAGTTGCATAGCGGTAAAGCATGGGCAGAGTGGCTCCGTTACCGTAGGTTGTTGAGAATGCTGCAAAGCCAGATGCATTCTCAAATGCGGATGTCAGATCTTTCTTCAGGCCTCCGCGCACTACATCGGCAAGCACGCCGTAGCTGACAGTTGTCGCATCGAGGGAAGAGTTGCGCGAGGAAAAGTTCGAGAGTCCATTAACTTGGGTGAGGGATGCCAGTGTAGTGATGCGAGGGAGATTCGGTTCACTTCGGAGGTCGGGGGATGCATTCACTCCGAGAACTCCCTTTCTCGTATCTGTGCCATGCGGAGCTACGAAGCGCGCTTGCGTTCGCGAGACGGTCGATGCCGCTATGTTAGGGTCACTAAGATTGACTTTGGCCTTTATGCCTTCGTCGGAGACCCAGAAACCGTAACTTCCAACTGTTGTGGAAGTATTTCCAGACGGCCTTATAGCGACAAGTGGCACAGTCACATTGGCCGATTGGGCCCCGAGTCGCCGGGCAATGACGACGGCCGTTGCGTTTCTGCTCGAGGCCGTGGTGTCATTAAATGTCACGGGGCTGACCGTATTCGTGCCAGAAACAAGCCACACCGCGCTCGCAGCCTTTTCGGCTTGCGTCGGAGAGGTGCTTGTTGCGTTAAAACTCGTCTGACGCTGAGGCGTGCCTGAATTCGCAATATCAAGGCTCGCGTTCCCGGTTCTCCACACACCCGTCCAATATGGTTGATTGACCCCGTCCACATTCGTGGTGGCCGGTGTGGAATCCAAAATCTCCGCCCTGGCGGTAATTCGCTGGTCGGGTCCGGCAGCGGTCTGGAGTTGGTTGAGCGCTACGTCGAGAGCAAAAAGGGCATTGGCCCGGGCGCGTTCGGTTTTTGCCGAGTTTGCGGCGGCGGTGCGCTCAATGTGGGCCATCATGGTCGAGACGACGACGAGGACAGTCGCGAGGGCAACTAGAAGGAGGACGGCCACGAGGACAAAGGCGTCCCGACGGGCGCGCAGGGGCGCGAGGTGCAAGCGGGGGAGGCTCTTCATGGGGGAAAAGGGGGACTGCGTGAAGTGTTTACATGGTATTTACG
>CAZKTU010000326.1:0-6296 GCA_964555675.1 uncultured Oscillochloris sp. | reverse complement strand
GCCACCCACGGCGACCCCTTCCCGCGCATGATCTGGCCGACCAACGGCTGGAAGCTCGCCGCGGCCACCATGTTCACGCTCTTCTTCGGCGGCGACGACTTCGCGCCGGCCACCCTGGTCGACGGCGAGCCGATCCAGGGCTACCTGCAGCGCCACTTCATCGGCGCGATGCGCCAGGTGGCCGCGCGCCTCGCCCGCTTCCCCCACGTGCTCGGCTACGATGTGCTGAACGAGCCCATGGCCGGCTATATCGGCAACCGCGAGCTGCACCGCCCCGCCGGCCCCCTCGCCCAGCAAGAGCGCCCCAGCCCCTTCCAGGCGATGCTGCTTGGCGCGGGCATCCCCCAGCCGGTCGAGCTGTGGGACACGTCGCTGCGCCCGCGGCGCGTCGGCGTCCGTACGGTCAACCCGGGCGGGGCCAGGGCCTGGCTGCCGGGGCGGGACTGCGTGTGGCGGGCCAACGGGGTCTGGGATCTCGACGCCGACGGGCGGGCCAGGCTGCTGCGGCCGCAGCACTTTAGCTATGTGCGCGGCCGCTTCGTCGACTTCAGCCGCGACTACTGGCGGCCCTTCTGCAACCGGGTCGCGGCAGCGCTGCGCGAGGTTCACCCCGGGGCCAAGATCTTCGTCGAGCCGCCCTTCGGCGAGTTTGGGCCGGCCTGGGGCCCCGAGGACGCCCGCGAGATCGTCTATGCGCCCCACTGGTACGACCTGGTGACCCTCTATACGAAGCGTTACATCCCGGGCGTGGCCGTCGACCTCACCCGGCAGGGGCCGGTCTTCGGGCTGGGGCCGGTGCGCCGCCACTTCGCCGGCGAGCTGCTGGCCCACAGGCGCCACGGCGCCGAGCGCATGGGCGCGCCGACCCTGATCGGCGAGTTCGGCATCCCCTTCGACATGTTTCACAAGCGAGCCTACCGCAGCGGCGACTTCGGCCTGGTCGAGCGGGCCATGGCTCGCAGCTTTCAGGCGATCGACGACGCTCTGGTCAGCGCGACGCTCTGGAACTATACTGCGGATAACAGCAACGCCCGCGGCGACCTCTGGAACGACGAGGATCTCTCGCTCTACAGCCGCGACCAGCGCGCCGACCCGGCGGACCTCAACTCGGGCGGGCGGGCCCTGCGGGCGGCGGTGCGGCCCTATGCTATGGCCACGGCGGGCGAGCCTCTGCACATGGAGTTCAGGTACCGCAGCCGGCAGTTCATCTACCGCTTTCGCCACGACCCGGCGGCGACGGCGCCCACCGAGATCTTCCTGCCGCGGCTCCAGTACCCGCTGGGCTGCAGGGTCTGGGTCAGCGATGGCACGTACGAGCTCGATCAGGCCGCCCAGCGCCTGATTTACCGCCACTCGGCGGCCGGGGCCGAACACGAGATCCGGGTCGAGCCGGCCTGAAGCTTGGAGGAGGCGACGATGACGACGCCCGCGCCCGACGACGGCCAGGAGCTGCGCCTGCTGCAGCTGCTGAGCAAACGCTACCCGACGGTCACGGCCGCCCACATCGAGATGATCAACCTGCGGGCCATCCTGGCCTTGCCTAAGGGCACCGACCACTACATCTCGGACATCCACGGGGCCTACGAGCAGTTCGACCATATCCTGCGCCACGCCTCGGGGGCGGTCAGGCGCAAGATCGCGCAGACCTTTGAGGCCGAGCTGAGCGCGGCCGAGCAGATCGAGCTGGCCATGCTGATCTACTACCCCGAGCAGCAGCTGCGCCGCTCGCTCGGCCAGGCCGCCGACCCCGCGGGCTGGCTGGCCCTGATGATCGCGCGCCTGGCCCGCGTCGCCCGCACCTCGGCCCAGAAGTACACCCGCAGCAAGGTGCGCAAGCGCCTGGCCCCCCAGCGGGCCTATATTCTCGAGGAGCTGCTGACCGAGAGCCAGAGCGACAACGCGCAGAAAGAGCAGTACTACGACAGCGTCGTGCGCTCGATCGTCGACCTGGGCGAGGGCCAGGCATTTATCGTCACCCTGGCCGAGCTGATCCGCAGCCTGGTGGTCGACCGGCTCTATATTCTGGGCGACCTCTACGACCGCGGCCCGGCCGCCGAGCATGTGATCGAGCGCCTGATGGCCCACCACTATGTCTCGATCCAGTGGGGCAACCACGACGTCTCGTGGATGGGCGCCGCGGCCGGCTGCGAGGCCCTGGTGGCCAATGTGGTGCGCCTGGCCCTGCGCTACACCACCCTCGAGACCCTGGTCGACGGCTATGGGATCAGTCTGCGCGGCCTGGCCCGCTTCGCCGAGGCCACTTATGGCGACGACCCCTGTGCGCAGTTCCGACCGAAGGCCGGCCCGCCGGTCGAAGGCTTCGCGCCCCTGCTGCTGGCCCGCATGCACAAGGCGATCACGGTCATCCAGCAGAAGATCGAGGCCCAGGTCATCCAGCGCCACCCCGAGTACGCCATGGAGGATCGGCTGCTGCTCGACGCCATCGACCTGCGGCGCGGCACCCTGACCGTCGACGGCGTGGCCCACTCCATGCTCGACACCAACTGGCCGACCCTGGGCGAGGGCGACCGCGCCGCCCTCACCCCGGCCGAGGCCGAGGTCATGGTCGGCCTGTGCGAGCAGCTCCAGGGCAGCAAGCGGCTCCAGGAGCACATCCGCTTTCTCTACAGCTACGGCGGCATGTTCCAGGTCCAGGACGGCAACCTGAAGTTCCATGGCTGCCTGCCGGTCGACGAGCAGGGCGAGTTTGTGGCCTTCCCCCTGGGCGGCGAGGCCCTGGCGGGGCCCGCGCTGCTGACCCGCTACGAGCAGATGTGCCGCGAGGCCTTCTTCGGCCACGACCCGGCGGCGCGCCAGGCCGGCCAGGACGCTATGTGGTACCTCTGGTGCGGCCAGCACTCGCCCCTGTTCGGGCGCCAGCGCATGACCACCTTCGAGCGCTATGTGCTGGCCGACCCGGCCACCCACGAGGAGCCCAAAGGCCCTTACTACGCCCTGCGCGACGACGAGGGCTTCTGCCGCCGGGTGCTGGCGGCCTTCGGCGGCGACCCCGACCACGGGCATATCATCAACGGGCATACCCCGATCAAGGTCAAGAAGGGCGAGCGCCCGCTGCGGGCCAATGGCCGCATGATCGTAATCGACGGCGGCATGAGCGAGGCCTACCAGCCGGTCACCGGGATCGCCGGTTACACCCTGATCGGTAACTCGCACGAGCTGCTGCTGGCCGCCCACGAGGCCTTCACCAGCGCCGAGGCCATGATCGCCGAGGGCTACGACCCGACCCCGCCCACCGAGCGCGTCGCGACCTACCCGCGCCGCCTCTTGATCGCCGACACCGACACCGGCCGCGAGCTGCAAGGCCAGCTCGCCGACCTCGCCAAGCTCGTCGAGGCCTACCGCCGCGGCGTGCTCGTGGAGCGCGCCCCCGGGGGCCAGCGCGGCTGACCAGGAAGCGCCCTCCCGATGAGCAGTGGGACAGCACGGCTATGGTAATCAAACGGCCCGGCCGTTTGAAAAGGAGTACCACTTGGAGACCTGGATCGAGCGACGCGAAGTCTTCAGCGGGCCAATCTTCAAGGTGTACACGGGCGAGGCCGCCCTCGACGACGGGCAGGTGGCCAGGCGCGATATGGTCGCCCACAGGGGCGGCGTGGGCGTCGTGCCGATCCTGGGCGACCGGGTGCTGCTGGTGCGCCAGTTCCGCATCGCCTCGGGCCGCGACTTCGAGGAGATCCCGGCGGGCCTGAAGGAGCCGGGCGAGCTGCCCGAGGCCACGGCCGCCCGCGAGCTGGCCGAGGAGCTGGGCTATGCCGCGGGGCGCCTGGTGAAGCTGGCCGCCTACAGGACCTCGCCGGGCTTCACCGACGAGGAGACCACGATCTTCCTGGCCCTCGACCTGAGCCCCGCCACGGCCACGCCCGACTGGGACGAGCGCCTGCACCCGCTCGAGCTGCCCCTGGCCGAGCTACCGGCGGCCCTGGCGGCCGGCCGCTTCGAGGACGGCAAGACCCTGGTGGGGCTCTACGCGGCCCTGGCGGTGTTGGCAAGGATGAAGGATGAAGGATGAAGGCTGAGCGGGTAACGTGGCGGTAAGCTCGGCAGGCGAGAATCGGCGCAGCAATCCAGCCGATACCTCAGGAGCCGTCATGAGCGAGAATCCGCAGCCAAAGCCCGCCGGAGAGCTGATCATCTATCAGGGGAAGCTCCACTGGGCGGTCTTCGTGCGCCCGGTGATGGTCACCTGTCTGGCCATGATCCTGTTCAACTATGGCGAGCCGCTCTTCGGTGCGGCCGCGACGATCGTCGCCGGCGTGTTCTGGGCGGCGGCCCTGATGGCGGCCTGGAGCTCGGTCTTCGTGATCACCGAGCGGCGGGTGCTCATCCGCGCCGGGACGATCTACCGGACCGACCTCGACCTGCCCCTCGAGCGGGTCGACGGCGTCAGCGTGCGCCAGGACGCCATGGGCCGCCTGCTCGGCTACGGCACCCTGGTGGTCGACGGCAGCGACGGCGCCCGCGCGATCTGTACCACGGTCGCCCGCGCCGCCGAGTTCGGCCGGCAGCTGCAGGCGCTGCGCGCGCCGGCATAAGCGCCAGCGCCCGCCGCAGGCGCCTGCCTCAACCTGGTGTACCATAGTGCCCCGGCGCGTTGCCGGCCGCCGCGAGGGTTGTCGCCTCGCGGGCTGGCGGCGCTTCCCGACGAGGGCGTATGCAGATTGTGGCATCGGCGAATGGCGCGGTGGGGATGGATGCGGCCTGGGCGATCCTTGAGGCCGGTGGCTCGGCCCTTGACGCGGTGGAGGCCGCCACGCGGCTGGTGGAGGACAACCCCGACGACCACTCGGTCGGTTACGGCGGCTACCCCAATCTGCTCGGCGAGGTCGAGCTCGACGCCTCGATTATGGACGGTACAAACCTGCGCGCTGGGTCCGTGGGCGCCCTGAAGGGCTACCGCCACCCGATCACGGTCGCTCGCCGCGTGCTCGAGGACCTGCCCCACGTCATGCTCGTGGGCGAGGGCGCGGCCCGTTTCGCCGCCGAGCTCGGCATGGCGCCCGAGAACCTGCTCTCGCCCCCCGCCGAGGCCACCTGGCGCGCGGGGATCGAGGGCAAAGACGCCCTCGACTGGGCCGGCGCCCCCGAGCTGCTGGCCGCCCTGCTGAAGCGCGCCCCCCAGATCACCCGCGACCCCGAGCATACCACCGGCACGGTCAACTTCCTGGCCCAGGACGCTCAGGGTCGCATCGCCGCCGCCGTGAGCACGAGCGGCTGGGCCTGGAAGTACCCGGGCCGCCTGGGCGACTCGCCGCTGATCGGGGCGGGCAACTATGCCGACGACCGCTACGGCGCCGCGGCCTGCACCGGCTGGGGCGAGGCCGCGATCAGACTGGGCACCGCCCGCAGCGTCGTGCTCTATCTCAAGGCCGGCTACACCCTCGAGCAGGCTTGCCGCGAGGCCTTCAACGACGTGGCCCCCCTCCTGCGCGGCACCCCCAACGCCCTGCATATCGTCGCCATCGACCGCAACGGCGGCCGCTGCGCCCTCTCGAACGCCGAGGAGCGCACCTTCGTCTATCGTGCCGACGGCATGGCCGCCTTCGCCGAGGCGCCCCGCCTGGGCGTCACGCCCTGAGCCCCAGGGCTACGTCAACGTCGCCGTGCCCCCTTCGCCCGGCCGGGAAACCGGCGGGCTAGGGCAGCGAAGCCCGCCTGCGCGGGCTCAACCGGCCGGTTTATGGTACGCTATAGTCCGATCCCAGCAAACAAGGAGGAGCATCGATGTCCCAGGATACGTTCTCGGACCCGGCCGGTCTGGCCCAGCAGCTGCTCGGGGCCGCCAATAGCATGACCGACGAGGAGGCCGGGCGGCGCTACCAGCAGATTCTCACACAGCTGCCGCGCGAGCAGGCCGCCCAGCTCAACGCCCTGGCCCTGAGCCAGGTCGCCCCTGACCAGCGCAAGGTCCTCGCTTCGGGCCTCAAGCAGGCCCACAACGATCCCAACCGCCCCTTCGACGGCTACGACGAGGATGACGACGATCAGGCCGCGACCCCCCAGAGCCTGGGGCGTATGTCGGCCAAGGCCGCCCGGCAAGACCCGGAGCTGGTGAATAACCTCTTCGGCGGCGAGAACAGCGCCCTCGGCGGTCAGATCGGCAAGGCGGCCCTGGCCGCCCTGGCCGCCCTGCTCCTCCGCCAGGTGATGGGCGGCCAGCAGCAGTCGGGCAGCGCGGGGCCTGTGGCCCCCGGCCCCGCGGCTGGGCTCGATCCCGTCGCCGCGATCCTGGGCGGGCTGCTGGGCGGGTCTGCCGGCGGGCAGCAGCAGGCCGGTGG
>CAZKTU010000325.1:0-6298 GCA_964555675.1 uncultured Oscillochloris sp. | reverse complement strand
TTGGTCTTTCGTCCTTGGTCGCAACCAGGCAGAAACTTCAACCTTGCGATCCACCCGCGGGCGCTTGTTCGCGCCGCCCTTTGGTGGTATAACACTTCCGGCGGTGCAACGGGGCGCCGTAGGGGCGTGACGTATACGTCTCTACGGCGTCCGTTCGTGTGATGATCTCTTTTTTGTCTGAGGAGCGAGCCCGTGCGTGTGGCAATGCTGAGCGTCCATAGTAGCCCGCTGGCGCAGTTGGGCGGTAAAGAGGCCGGCGGGATGAACGTCTATGTGCGCGAGCTGGCCCGCGAGTTGGGCTGTCGCGGCGTCCCGGTCGATATCTTCACGCGCAGCCAGGATCGCTCGGCCCCCACGGTCGAGACGATCGCCTGTGGCGTGCGGGTGGTCAACCTGCACACCGGTCCCGCCGCGCCCTACGACAAGAACTGGGTGCTGACCTACCTGCCCGAGTTCGTCAGCAGGGTGCGCTGCTTCGCCGACGGCGAGGATCTCTCGTACGATGTCATCCACAGCCACTACTGGCTCTCGGGCGAGGCGGCCCTGCGTCTGCGGCGCAGCTGGGGCGTGCCCGTGGCCCATATGTTCCACACCCTCGGCGCGATGAAGAACAGCGTCGCCCGCAGCAAAGAGGAGACCGAGACCGGCCGCCGCATCGCCATCGAGCGCCGCCTCATGCACGAGGTCGACGCCGTAGTGGCGGCCACGCCCCTGGACCGGGCCCAGATGGTCTGGAACTACGGCGCCGACGCCGAGCGCATCCGCGTCGTGCCCTGCGGCGTCGACCTGCGGCGCTTCCGCCCTCGCGACCAGGGCGAGGCCCGGGCCAGCCTGGGCCTGCCGGCCGACGAGACCCTGCTGCTCTGCGTGGGCCGCATGGAGCCCCTCAAGGGGATGGACGCCCTGATCCGGGCTATGGCCCTGCTGAAGAAGAGCGACTCCCCATGGGCCGGGCGCCTGCGCGTGCTGCTGGTGGGCGGCGACGACGAGACCCAGCCCGAGGCTTGGAACCCCGAGCAGCGCCGGCTCGACGCCCTGCGGCACGAGTTGGGGGTGGCCGAGCGGGTCAGCTTCCTCGGCGCGCGGCCCCAGGAGCTGTTGCCGGACTACTTCGCCGCCGCCGACGTGGTGGCGGTGCCCTCGCACTACGAGTCGTTCGGCATGGTCGCCCTCGAGGCCCTGGCCAGCGGGGCCAACGTGGTGGCCTCGAACGCGGGCGGCCTGGCCCTGACCATCGAGGATGGGCGCAGCGGCCTGCTCTTCCCGCCCGACGACCACGTCGCCCTGGCCGGGCAGATCGAGCGCGTGCTGGCCGATCCGGGCTACGCGGCCGAGCTGCGGGGCGGGGCGCAGCGGCGCGCCGCCGAGTATGGCTGGCCGACGATCGCCCGGCGGATCACGGCCCTCTACGAAGACCTGGTCGCCGCCCGCACGGCGGCTCGCGACAGTGCGCGGCCCGTGGCACAGGTGTCATAGGGCCCGGCCGGGGGTAAGAGATTCGCTGTATGCACGAGCCACTTCCCTTCACGGTCATTGTCACCCCGCGTCTGACTCTGCGCCCCTTCCGCCCCGCCGACCTGCCGGCTTTCCTCGCCTATCGCAACGACCCCGAGGTTGCGCGCTTTCAGGGCTGGGCCACGCCGATGAGCGAGGAAGCGGCGCGCGACTTTCTGGATGAGAACGCCCGACCCAGCTGGCCCCTCGCCGGCGGCATCCAGATCGCCGTGGCCCTGACGGCGAGCGACGAGCTGCTCGGCGATCTGTATGTGGCGGAGTATGGGGGCGACCCGCGCCAGGCGATCATCGGCTATAGCCTGGCCAGGCAGCAGCAGGGGCGCGGCTATGCCACCGAGGCCGTGAGCGGGCTGCTCGAGCAGCTCTTTCGCGCCCATGGGCTGCACCGGGTCGTCGCGACGGTCGACGCGCGCAACGGCCCCTCGATCGCGCTGCTCGAGCGGCTGGGCATGCGCCGCGAGGGCCACTTCCGCCAGGCCTTCTACGACGAGGTGGACGGGGCGTGGTGTGACGAGTATTTCTACGCGCTGCTGCGCGCCGAGTGGCTGCCGCGGGCCGGGGGCGGCGCACATGCCCAGGTTTAGCCGAGGCGTCACCCTGGTTCTGGTCTGCGCAATCTACCTGGCATCGGGGGTGACCCTGGCCTCGATCGGGCCGAGCCTGGCGGCGCTGGCGGCCAATGTGGGCCAGGATGTCGCGGTGGTGGGGGGGCAGTTCACCGCCTTCTCGCTCGGCACGGTGCTGGTGCAGTTCCTGGCGGCGCCGCTGAGCACCCGCTTCGGCCAGCGCGTGGTGCTGCTGCTGGGGCTGTTGCTGATGGGGGGCGGGGTGCTGGGCGAGAGTCTGAGCGTAACCCTGGCCTGGTTGCTGGCGTTTGCGGCCCTCGGGGGGCTGGGCTTCGGCTGTGTGCTGGCGGGCGGAAGCGTGCTGGTGCCGCGGCTCTTTCCCGAGCGGGGCGCCTCGGCCCTGAATCTGGTCAACCTCTTTTTTGGCGTGGGCTCGATCATCGGGCCGCTGGTGGCGGGCTGGGCCGCGACGGTGTATGGCAGGCCGCAGGCGGGGCTGTGGCTCGGGGCCGGGCTGCTGCTGGGGCTGCTGCCGGCGACCCTCTTCGCCGCCGAGGGCAGGGCGTTCGAGGGCGGCGCGGGCGAGGCTGTGGGCAGGGTGCCCTGGCGGCTGGTGCTGCTGTTGGGGCTGCTGCTGCTGGTCTACAGCGGCACCGAGATCGCCGTGGGCGGCTGGGCGGCGATCTACCTGCAGGCGAGCGCCGGCATGGCGACCGGGCAAGCGGCTGTGGCGGTGGCGGGCTTCTGGCTGGCCCTGACGATTGGGCGGGGGCTGGGGGCGGTGCTGGGGCTGCGGCTGGGCGGGTGGCGGCTGCTGGGGCTGGCCCTGACGCTGCTGCTGGCCGGGGCGGCGCTGCTGGCCACAGGGGTGGGCGGCGTCGTGCAGTCGGTGGCGGCCCTGCTGCTGATCGGGCTGGCCTGCGGGCCGGTCTTTCCGACCACCATGGCCGTGGTGGCGGCGGTGTCGCGGGGCCGCAGCGCGGCGGCGGGGGTGGCCCTGGGGGTGGGCAACCTGGGCGGGGCGACCATCCCCGCGCTGATGGGCGTGCTAGTGGCAGGGCCCGGGCCGGGGGCGGGGGCCGCCCTGGTGCTGGTGATGGCCTGCCTGCTGCTGGGGCTACTGGCCGCGGCGGCCTGGGCCGGGCGGGGCGAACGCTCGCCCACGGGGGCGCCCGCCGGCTAGCGATTGTATATATGCAATGCACAGCCATTGCGTCGGGGTCGCATCAGTGTTGCGACCCCGACGCTTTTTTCGCGTCAGAGCGCCATACTCCGCGAAATTGGCCTTGCTTGACAAGCGTATTGGCGCGTATTATACTTTCCCTTGAACGCTAGATCTTTTTGCTTTCCCGCAACATTTCCTCCTGGTGATTCAACCGGGCGAGGGCTGAAGCAAAGCCCCCCCGTGCGCGAGGTTTCTGGAAAGGGAGCCGGCTATGAGTGGTACTAAGGCCAAGGACCCACGCTTTCCCGATTTTGGCTTCACGGTGCTCCCGGGGGCACGGGCCACACGGGTAGCGGGGGGCCGCACGATCGACGAGCTGGAGCCTGAGTACAAGGTCAAGGGCCGCACGACCTTCAGCAGCCTGTTCAAGAACGACCCATTCGACTTCTGGGTGGGGCCGTTCTACGTGGGCTTCTGGGGCTTCATCTCGGTGCTGGGGATCATCTTCGGCTCGGCCTTCTACCTCTACTACACGGTCTTCCTGGGGCCCTACGCCTACCCGCAGAACTTCTTCGCGGGCCGGATCGACCCGCCCCCGGCCGAGATCGGGCTGAACCTGGTGGGCCCGGGCTCGCCCGGCTTCGCCTGGCAGATCACCGTGCTGTTTGCGACCATCGCCTTCTTCGGCTGGATGATGCGGCAGGTCGACATCAGCATGAAGCTCGACATGGGCTACCACATTGCGGTGGCCTACGGGGTGGTCTTCTCGTCGTGGTGTACGCTGCAGATCATCCGCCCGATCGCCCTGGGCCAGTGGCACGAGGGCTTCGTGCTGGGGGTCATGCCCCACCTCGACTGGGTCTCGAACTTCGGCTACCGCTACAACAACTTCTTCTACAACCCCTTCCACGCCATCGGCATCACCGGCCTCTTCGCCTCGACCTGGCTGCTGGCCTGCCACGGCTCGCTGATCCTGAGCGCGGCGCAGTACCGCGGCCCCGAGGGCGGCGACATCGAGAACCAGTTCTTCCGCGACGCGATCATCTACTCGGTCGGCGAGTCGGGTATCCACCGCATCGGTTTCATCTTCGCCTGCGGCGGCGTCCTCTCGGCCAACCTCTGCATCCTGCTGTCGGGCTGGCCGGTGCAGGACTGGGTGAGCTTCTGGAATTTCTGGAACACGCTGCCCTGGTGGAGCGGGGTGTAGCGGGAAAGATGAAGGCTGAAGGATGAAGGCTGAAGGCCGGACGTCGACAGCGCTTACCTAGGAAGTAGTATTATGGCGACGATGAACCCAACCCCCGGCGACCTCGAGCTGGGACCCCGCGCGCGCGGGCGGGTCGGCAAGGCAGTTGAGCTGCCGATCCTCGAGAACTTTGGCCTCGA
The DNA here is from genome assembly GCA_964555675.1 of uncultured Oscillochloris sp. Classification (GTDB taxonomy): domain Bacteria; phylum Chloroflexota; class Chloroflexia; order Chloroflexales; family Chloroflexaceae; genus CAIWXH01. Next base: position 1,666 of record CAZKTU010000325.1, on the reverse strand, counting down.
CAGCCAGATTGGCCCGACCTACCTGGGCCTGTGGAATATTGCGGCCTATGTGACCGGCGGGCTCTTCACCTTCATCTGGCTGGCGGTCATGGCCTCCCAGGTGGGCTGGAACCCGATCGCCTTCGCCAAGTACTTCTTCGTGCTGCAGATCGACCCGCCCGCGGCCTTCTACGGGCTGAGCTTCCCGCCCCTGGCCCAGGGCGGCTGGTGGCTGATCTGCACCTTCTTCCTGACGATCTCGATCTTCTGCTGGTACATGTTCCTCTACACGCGGGCGCGGGCCCTGGGCATCAAGCCGTACCTGGCCTACGGCTTCACCGGGGCGATCGTGCTCTACCTGGTGATCTACCTGGTCCGTCCGATGTGGATGGCCAACTGGTCCGAGGCGCCCTCGCACGGCCTGAAGGCCCTGCTCGACTGGACGAACAACGTCAGCGTGCGCTACGGGAACTTCTACTACAACCCGTTCCACATGCTCTCGATCTTCTTCCTGCTCGGCTCGACCGTGCTGCTGGCGATGCACGCCGGCACGATCTGGGCCCTCGAGAAGTACGCCGCCCACGAGGAGTGGAACGAGCTGCAGGCGCCCGGCACGGGCACCGAGCGGGCCCAGCTCTTCTGGCGCTGGTGCATGGGCTTCAACGCCAATGCCTACTCGATCCACCTCTGGGCCTTCTGGTTCGCATGGCTCTGCGGGATCACCGGGGCGATCGGGGTCTTCCTCTCGATGCCCGACTTCGTGAACAACTGGTTCCAGTGGGGCGTCGAGGCGGGCATCAACTACCCGCAGTTCCCGCCTCCCGGCCAGTAGTATCGAGTGCGCCAGTGAGCGAGCGGGAGCGCGGGAGCGGCCAATTGCCGCCCGCCTCCCGCTCTTCGTATTGCCCGGTCTGCTGCTCCCGTCACCGGGCGAGTTCGCGGCCCATCACTTCTGAGAGGCCCTCGGCGGCGGGGCGCAGAGCCTCGGGGTCGGCGGCGGTATCGACGACCCAGGTCTGCTCGCCGACGAGTAGCTCGAGGGCCACGATCGGGCGCACGCGGCGCAAGAGCCAGCCGGTGACCAGGGGGCGGCGGCGCAGGCGCAGGGCGCTGACCCGGGCGAAGGGCAGGCTCTGGGTGCGCGGCGTGCCGAGCTTGCTGCGCTGGGTGTAGGTGATCGTCGCCGCCGCGGCGTCGCAGACCACGCTGTTGCTGGTGGTCAGCACGGCGTAGCCGGCCACGGCCCGCTGGTAGCCCAGGCCGCCCAGCAGTCCGGCGACCACGGCGGCGAGGGCCGCGACGGCGAAGCCGGCCCCCGTGGCCGCGCTGGTCAGCCCGCTGATCGCGACGATGGCGGCGACGGCGATCAGGGCCGCGGCCCCGGCCAGGATGCGTGTGCCGGCGCCCTTGTTGGCGTCGGGGCGTGACTCGAGGCGCAGCAGGCCGCCCGTGCGCTCGGCCACGTCGTAGTACGGCGCGAGCCCCAGGCGTCGCCCCAGGCGCTGCTGTGATCCCTCAATCGTGCGTGTGTCGCTCATGCTTCCTATTGTCTGCGATTTGCAAAAAATCTCAAGCTGTGCTATACTCCCAACCGTCGTCGCGTTAGCGATGCGGGAGTGGCTCAGTTGGTAGAGCGACACCTTGCCAAGGTGTAGGTCGCGGGTTCGAATCCCGTCTCCCGCTCCAC
>CAZKTU010000324.1:0-6350 GCA_964555675.1 uncultured Oscillochloris sp. | reverse complement strand
CCCGCGCATGCTCGAGCTGCTCGGCCGCACCGCCGACGGCTGGGTGCCCTCGGCGAGCTACGCGCCGCCGGAGCAACTGGCCGCGATGCACGAGCGGATCGACGCGGGTGCCGCCGCAGCTGGACGTCCCCCGGCGTCGATCCAGCGCCTCTACAACCTGTTCGGGCGCATCAGCGACGGCCCGGGCGCCGGCTTCCTCCAGGGGCCCGTCAGCCAGTGGGTGGACGAGCTCGTCGTGCGCGCCACCGAGTATGGGATGGACAGCTTCGTCTTCGGGACGGCGGAGACAACCGTGGAGCAGATCGAGCTGTTTGCCCGCGAGGTGGCTCCACAGGTGCAGGAGCGGGTCGCGCGGCTGCGAGGCGCGTGAGCCGCCGAGCAGGTACAGCATCTGGACCCTCGGCAGCTGTGACAAGGCGGGGATCCACGAGGCCGGCGCCCCCCCCTGATGCGCCGGCCCGCGTCGGTTCTGGGAGCGGCCAGCTTAGCGTTCCTGGGGCAACGTTCCGCCCGGCTGCGGCGCTACGCTCGGCTCGGGGCTGAGCACGCGCACGTTGCGCTCGTAGGTGAAGTAGGCCCAGGTCCACTGCATGAGCACCTGGAGCTGGTTGCGCAGCCCCGACAGGTAGTAGACGTGGATCAGCAGCCAGAGCAGCCAGGTCAGGAAGCCACTGCTCGTCACTCGCCCGAAGTCGGCCACCGCGAAGGCCCGCCCCACCGTCGCCATGTTGCCCGGGTCGTGGTAGCGGAAGGGCGCCGTGGGAGAGCCGCCGAGCACCATGCGGTGGATGCGCCGTCCGACGTACTGCCCCGCCTGGATGGCGACCTGCGCGACGCCCGGGAGCTGCCGTCCGTCCTGCTCGACCGAGGCCACATCGCCCACGACGAAGATCTCGGGGTGGCCCGGCACCGACAGGTCCGGCCCCACCCTCACTCGACCGAGCCGATCGGCCGCGGCCCCCAGCCACTCGGCGACCGGGGTGGCCACAACGCCCGCTGTCCAGATCACGTTGCGGCTGGCGATCGGCTCGTCGCCGACGCGCACACCCTCGGCGCTCACGTCGGTGACCCGCGCCCCCAGCCGGACTTCGACGCCCATGCGCTCCAGCGCCTGCTGGGCAGCCCGCCCGAGGTGCTCGGGGAAGCTCATCAGCAGGTGGGGGTTGGACTCGACAAGGATGATGCGGGCCCGGCGCGGATCGATGCGGTCAAACTCGTCGGCGAGGCCGGTGCGCGCCAGCTCGGCCAGGGCGCCCGCCATCTCCACCCCGGTCGGCCCGCCGCCTACCAGCACGAAGGTGAGCAGGGCCTCGACCTCGGCGGGGTCGTTGGCGAGCTCAGCATGCTCGAAGGCCGCCAGCGTGCGGCGCCTGATGGCCGAGGCGTCGGCGATCGACTTCAGGCTGGGGGCGTGGCGGTGCCACTCGGGGTGGCCGAAGTAGGTGTAGCGGACGCCAGTAGCGAGCACCAGATAGTCGTAGGGGACTGGCCCGGCAGCCGTCAGTACGCGCTGGCCGGCGACATCGACGCCGGTCACCTCGGTCATCAGCACCTCGGCGTTGCGCTGGCGGCGCAGCAGCCCGCGGATCGGCGCCGCGATCTCGTCGGCGGAGAGGCCACCGGTAGCGACTTGGTAGAGCAGGGGGAAGAAGACCGAGTGGTTGGTGCGGTCGATCACGGTGACCCGCACAGGCGCCGAGCGCAGGGCGTTCGCCGCGTACAGGCCGCCGAAGCCGCCGCCCACGATCACCACGTGGGGGCGGGGGTCGTTATCGGGGTAAGTGAGCATTACGTGCGCTCCCTCATATCACAGACGAGCCTGGTCAGCCACGACCGGCCGTCGGATCGCTTCAAACAACAGGATCGCCCGCCGGCGATAGGTCAGCGGGCGATCTGCCTGTCCTGGTTATACACCCCACAGCTCCCGGGCGCCTGAGCGATCTAGCTCGAGGCGGGGTGAGCGAAATAGCCTACCAACCTCGTCCCAACGGCCGAGCGGGCGAGCCCCCTATGCAGGCGCGACGTAGTGCCGGGGCTGGGCGAGGAACAGGTCGCGACAGGCGGGCGAGCAGAAGCGGTAGAGCTCGCCCGCGTGCTCCGCGCCGAGCGCCTCGGGCCCCACGCTCATACCGCAGACCGGGTCGCGCCCACCTACGCCGGGGTAGGGGATGCGCACCGTCAGCGTCGTGCCCTGCCGCGGGGCGCTCGCCACCTCGATCTGCCCGCCGGTGAGCTCGGCCCGCTCGCGCATCCCGCGCACGCCCCAGTGGCCGTCGGGCGCGCCGTGCTCGGCGGCAGGCTCGAAGCCGACCCCATCGTCGGCGACGGTGACCATCAGGCTGTCGGCGCCGTAGCGGAAGGCGACATCGACGTGGGAGGCGTGGGCGTGGCGGCGGATGTTGCTCCAGGCCTCCTGGACGATGCGGAACAGAGCCAGTTCGCTCTGGGGGGCTAAGCGCCGCTCCTCGCCCTGAACTGTCAGAGAAACCTCGGGTGCGCCCTCGCCGCCGCGCTGAAGCAGCAACTCCACCGCCGGGAGCAACCCGAGCTCCTCAAGCGCCGGCGGGCGCAGATCGCCGATCACCGTGCGCAACTCGCCGACCAGGGCAGTGATGCTCCCGCGCATGGTGTGCAGCCGCTCGACGGCGCGCTCGCCCTCGCCGCGCTCCAGCAGGCGCTGCACCCGATCGACGCTGTGGCCGAGGGCGACGAGCTGCTGTACGACCTCGTCGTGAAGTTCGCGAGCGAGGCGGCCGCGCTCAGCCTCCTGAGCGGTGCTGAGGGCCGCGATGTAGGCGTGCTGATGCTGGAGCCCCTGCTTGGTGTGGGCGCCGAGCACGTCGATGGCTCGTCGTAGGTCCTCCACGGCGGGGATATCGCACACGGCCTGGCCCATATCGCATAGCTCGCCGCGGGCCATCTGCTCGGCACGCTGCTGCAGCGCCCGCAGCACTGTCTCGTCAATCGTTAGCTGTGCCATGGCTCTCCCTACTCGCTCAAGGTGATCAGGTTGCGCTGGAGGCCGACCGTGACGGCCTCGGTGCGCGAGGCGACCGCAAGCTTGGCGTAGATGTTCGCCAGGTGGTTCTGCACGGTGCGGTCGCTGATCTGGAGGGCCACGCCGATCTGCTTGTTGGTCTGCCCGCGGGCGGCGAGGCGCAGCACCTCCAGCTCACGCTCGGTGAGGGCATCGGTCTGGGGGTTAGGGCGAGTGAGGCGAGCGATCAGGCGCGGGGCCACGGCCGGGTCGATCGCGGCCTGGCCGGCGGCCGTGGCCCGCACTGCCCGCACGATCTCCTGGCCCTCGGCCGTCTTGAGGATGTAGCCCGCGGCCCCGGCATCGAGCAGGCCGTAAATGTAGGGGTCGTCCTGGTAGGCGGTGAGTGCCAGCACGCGCACCTCCGGGGCGGCAGCACGAATCTGCCGCGTGGCCTCGACCCCGGACAGCTCAGGCATGTTGATGTCCATCACCACCACGTCCGGGCGTTGGGCGAGGGCGAGCTCCACGGCCTCGCGCCCGTCGCGGGCTTCGCCGACCACCGCGATGTCGGGCTCGTCCGAGAGCAGTTCGCGGATGCCCGCCCGCACCACCTTATGATCGTCCGCCACCACCACCCGAATCATCGCTCGCTCCATCGTGAGCACTCCTACGATCCCGTTGCGTCTGAGGGCAGTATACCCAGTTGAACTCCACGCGGGGGCTGATCGCATGGTATACCAGGCTCTTCAGCCCCACGAGCGCAACATCACCTACCCGCATGTAGGCCAGATGGCCTACCGACCGCCCAGCAGCTGCGGGAGTGAGCGCAAAAGGGCCTAGCGACGGATAGGCGATCTGGCGGGTGTCGTCCGTCAGCCGCACCGCTACGCTGGCAGCATCACCCGACAATACTGGGAGGTTTCGATGACATACCACCTCACGCGCCGCGCCCTGCTCCGCCGGGGCACCACCGCCGCGCTGCTCCTCGCCGGGGGCGCCGCCCTCACCGCCTGCGGCCTCGCCCCTGCCGGCACCGCCGCCCCTGCTGGCACGACCAGGCCCGCCCCCGCCCCGCGCCAGCCCACCCCCAGCTTCGTGCCCGACGTCGAGATCCGCCTGCGCGCCGCCCCCGCTGAGGCCGCCATCCTGCCCGGCCGCCCCACCCAGGTCTGGAGCTACCAGGCCGAGGTGCTCAAAGGCAACTCGGCCAGCCTGGAGATCATCCCCGGCAGCTTCCTCGGCCCGACCATCCGGGTGCGCCGCGGCCAGAAGCTGCGCGTCCACTTCTCCCACGAGCTCCCCGGCGACGAGACCCGCTCGATCGTCCACTGGCACGGCCTGACCCTGCCGAGTGAGCAGGACGCCCATCCGCGCCACGCCGTCGCCGCCGGCCAGACCTACGTTTACGAGTTCACCGTCGCCGACCGCGCCGGCACCTATTGGTACCACCCCCACCCCGACATGGCGACGGGCCGCCAGGTCTACCAGGGCCTCGCCGGGCTGTTCATCGTCTCCGACGACGAAGAGCAGGCCATCGGGCTGCCGGCGGGCGAGCAGGATCTGGCGCTGGTGATCCAGGATCGCACCTTCGACGGCGACAACCAGCTGGTCTACGCCGCCGGCGACCCCATGGCAGGCTCGATGGACTACCTGATGGGCTTCCTCGGCGAGCGGGTGCTGGTGAACGGCCAGGCCGACGCCCCAATCGAGGTGGCGACGCGAGCCTACCGGCTGCGGCTGCTCAACGGCTCCAACGCCCGCACCTACAAGCTGGGCTGGGAGGACGGCACGCCGCTCATCGTAATCGCCACCGACGGCGGCCTGCTGGAGCGGCCCGTCGAGCGGCCCTACGTCACCCTCTCGCCCGGCGAGCGCGTCGAGCTCTGGGCCGACTTCAACGGGCGGCCCGTGGGCTCCGAGCTGACACTTGTGAGTCTTAGGTTTACCGGCGCGGAGGGGACGGGTGAGGCCGGCGGCCACGACATGGAATCGATGGGCGGCGGTGAGGCCGGCGGCCATGACATGGGCTCGATGGGCGGCCACGACATGGAATCGATGGCGAGCAATATGGGCTCGGCCCCGCCCCAGGGTGCGCCGCTCACCGTCCTGAAGGTGCGGGTGGCCGAGCAGGTCGAGGCGAACGACGTGCTCCCCGCCATTCTCGCCCCCGTCAGCCGCTACATTCTCGCCGAAGCGGTCAACCGCGACCGGCCCCGCACCTTCACGATCACCCAACCCGAGAACCGCTGGGAGCTGAACGGCCGCGTCTACGAGCCCGAGGGCGTCGCCGCCGACGAGACCGTGCGCTTGGGCGACCTGGAGCTCTGGGAGCTGGTCAACGCCCTGAACGCGGGCGAGACCCAGCACCCGCAGGGGATGTTGCACCCGTTCCACATCCACGGGCTCCAGTTCCAGGTGATCGAGCGCGAGGTGCTGCCCGAGCTGCGGGCGGGCTGGGAGAGCGTGAGCGCGGGCTACGTCGACGAGGGCTGGAAGGACACCGTGCTGCTGATGCCCGGCGAGCGGGTCAGGCTCCTGCTGCGCTTCGCCGAGCACACCGGGACGTACATGGTCCACTGCCACATCCTCGAGCACGAGGACATGGGCCTGATGCGCAACATCGAGGTCGTCGCGTAGCAGACGTATCGCAGTGCCGCCAGGAGCATTCCAAATGGCGCTGCGTCCCCTACTGACCCTCCGCGAGAAGGGCGAGGCCTTCGTCGTTGGCTTGCAGGGCCACCCCGAGACGCACTGGCAAGCGGCGGAGCCCCGCTGGCGCCGGCTCTTCGCAGCCCTGGTGGCGGCCGCCAGGCAGACAGCGACGCCGAGCTTACGCGCCGCCTGAGCGGCGACGTCGCCGAGGCGACGCAGAACGTCGCATCGCCCCGGCGCCGCCGACTACGTCCGCCGCCCGCTACGCCTGAGCGACGTGACGCTGGTCGCGCTGCTTGCGCCAGCCGTATGGCGTCAGCCCGCGCGGCTTGAACACCGACAGGGCGGTGATCACCAGCAGCAACAGGATGGCGGCGACGGCCTCGACCACGAACTGCACCCGCAGCTCACGCAGGTCGGCATCCGCGACCGGCGTCGCCATCGCGACCGAGGCCATGAAGCTGATCGGCTCCGTGTGGGCCAGTAGGATGACGGTCGCAACAACCGTCAGCACGAGCTTGATCAGCACCCAGTAGTGGCGGAAGAGACCCCAGGTGGTGCCGAGCGACTGGACGAGCCCGGTCGCCAGCGCCGCGACGCACAGCGGGACAATCACGTACCGGACGGTCACGTCCATCGCCACGTAGACGCCGCGCACCACCTCCGGGTTGTCGCTGACGAGCCCCGCGACGGCAAGCGCCAGAAAGCTAGCGACCGC
>CAZKTU010000323.1:0-6364 GCA_964555675.1 uncultured Oscillochloris sp. | reverse complement strand
CCTCGCTGCCGAAGATGCCGAGGAAGGTGTCGAGGGTGGCCGAGCAGACCGGGCAGGGGTTGGCCGGGTTGAGCGCGCCGGCGACGATCACGGGGGTCGGGTCGACGGCCTTCGCCAGAGCCTCGGCCACGGCCGGCGTCTCCTGGCGGAAGACCCGGTCGCGGAAGTAGCTATAGATATTCGGGATGCCGATGCCCGAGCAGACTCGCTCGTAGCTCACGTGGTGATGCTGCTCGAGCATAAACTTGAGCAGATCGCTCTCGGTCGGCGTGGTGGGGGCGAAGCTGGAGTGGCCGCCCTCTGAGGGGTGGGCCCTGTAGCGCCCGCGATCCCAGGTGAGGAAGGCCTCGCCGAGGCCGGTGCCCGGGGCGATCACGCCGATGGCCCCGCCCTCGACCGGGTCGCCCATGTTCAGGGTGGCAATGTCGTCGGCGTCGAGGAAGGGCACAGCCTGGGCGACCGCCTTCAGGTCGTTGATCAGGAAGACCGTCTCGAGGCCCAGCTCGGCGCCGAGGGCCCCCGCTTCGATCACCCAGGGCAGGTTGGTGATCTCGGCGCGACCCTCGACCACGGGGCCCGCCACCCCGAAGCAGGCCGCGGCGATCGGGCCGGGGTAGACGTGGCGAAACTCGCGGATAATCGTCTCGAGGCTGCTGTACTGGGCGCTGGGGAAGGTGGCCTCGGCCAGGGGCGCGTGGGGCCCGCCCTCGACCGAGAAGAGGGCGCAGTTGGTCTTCGTGCCGCCGATATCGCCCGCCAGGATGATCATTGGTTCCTCTATGCTGACAGGGCGGCGCGCAGGGCCGCCACGGCTTCGGCCACGGGCCTTCCGGGGGTGAAGACTGCCGAGCCGACGACGGCCACGCTGGCGCCCGCGTCGCGCGCGGCGGCGATCGTCTCGACGTTGATGCCGCCATCGACCTGGATCTCGACGCCGTTCAGGCCGCGCTCGTCACAGCGCCGGCGCAGGCGCGCCACTTTGTCCAGGCTGGCCGCGATGAAGCGCTGGCCCCCGAAGCCGGGGTTGACGGTCATGACCAGGGCCAGGTCGATGTCCGGCAGGACCTCCTCGAGGGCGCTCAGGGGCGTGGCCGGGTTGAGGGCCACCCCGGCCCGCAGGCCGAGCTCGCGGATCTGGTGTACCGTGCGGTGCAGGTGTGGGCCGGCCTCGGCGTGGACCGTGATGCGGTCGCAGCCGGCGGCGGCGAAGGCCTCGACGTAGCGCTCGGGCTCGAGGATCATCAGGTGCGCGTCGACGGTCGCCCCGCGGCTGTGGGCCAGGGGGCTCAGGGCATGCACCAGCATCGGCCCGAAGCTGATGTTGGGGACAAAGCGCCCGTCCATAACGTCGAGGTGCAGCCAGTCGATCCCGGCGTCGAAGGCCGCCGTGACCTCGGCGCCGAGCCGCGCGAAGTCGGCCGTCAGGATGGAGGGGGCGAGCTTCATGGCCGGGCCTGGATGTGGCGCACCCCGCCCGCGTCGGCCACGAAGACGTCGTGGGTGAGGCCGAGGAAGAGCCCGTGCTCGACGATGCCAGCACGGCCCTCGAGGGCGGCCGCCAGGCCGGCCGGGTCGTCGATCGTCCCGAAGGCGCAGTCGATGATATAGTTGCCCTGGTCGGTCACGAAGGGCGCGCCGCTCGTCTGGCGCCGACTCGCCCGGGCGCCCAGCCCCTCGAGGAAGCGGACCGAGGCGCCCCAGCCGAATGGTACGACCTCGACCGGCAGCGGGAAGGCGCCCAGGGCCGGCACGAGCTTGACGGAGTCGACGACGATCACCTCGCGCGTAGTGGCCTGGGCGACCATCTTCTCGCGCAGTAGCGCCCCGCCGCCGCCCTTGATCAGGTTGAACCGCGGGTCGATCTCATCGGCCCCGTCAATTGTTATGTCAATCATCGGCAGATCATCGAGCTGAGCCAGGGGTATCCCGAGGCGCTGGGCCTCGCCCTCGGTCCAGGCGGCGCAGGGCACCCCGACGATATCGTACAGCTCGCCCGAGGCGAGCAGGGCTGCGATCTTGCGCACGGCATGCACGGCGGTGCTGCCATAGCCGAGCCCCACCACCATCCCCGGCCTGACCAGCGCCACGGCCCGCTCGGCCGCCAGGCGCTTCAGCTCGTCCCGCGATTGCTCGGCCACCACACACCTCAATGCTCAGGTTGTTCCAGGGCTATTGTACACGAGACGCCTACCGTGTTACAGCCTGCGCAGCGGCATCGGGCACGTGAGGCGCCAGGCCGGTCACCTGGAGGATGCGGGCCTCGTCGAGGGTCTCCTCGGCCAGCAGGGCCTGGGCCAGGGCGTCGAGGCGAGCCCGCTGCTCGGTGAGCAGCCTGATCGCCTTCTGATAGCTCTCGTCCGCGATCTTGCGCACCGCCCTGTCGGCGGCCTGGGCCGTGGCCTCGCTGTAGGCCCGCTGGGTGACCCCGCCGCCCAGGTAGTTGCCTCTGCTGCTGTCGAGCAGCTGCACCTGACCCACCTCGGCGCTCATGCCGAAGCGCATGACCATGGCCTGGGCCAGATTGGTCACCTGCTGGAGGTCGTTCTCGGCCCCCGTAGTAACATTGCCATAGACCACCAGCTCGGCGGCGCGGCCGCCCAGGATGGTGACGATGCGCGCCCGCAGGTACTCCTCGCTATAGTTATAGCGGTCGTCGTCGGGCATGGAGAGGGTCACGCCGAGGGCCTGGGCGCGCGGCACGATCGTCACGCGGCGCACCGGGTCGCTCTCGGGCTGCAACAGGCCCAGCAGGGCGTGGCCGCCCTCGTGGTAAGCCACCCGCTCGCGGTCTTCGGGGCGCATCAGGATGCGCCGCTCGGCCCCGAGGAACAGCTTCTCCATGGCGTCCGAGAAGTCGCGCATGCTCACCTCGGCGCTGCCGCGACGGGCCGCGCCTAGGCTGGCCTCGTTGACCAGATTGCGCAGCTCGGCGCCGGTGGCCCCGGGCATGGTGGCGGCGATGCGCTGCAGATCGACGTCGGCGGCCAGGGGCACCCCGCGCGAGTGGATCTTCAGAATCTCGGCGCGGCCGTTGCGGTCGGGCGGCTGCACCACCACGCGCCGGTCGAAACGACCGGGGCGCAGCAGGGCCGGGTCGAGCACATCGGCGCGGTTGGTGGCGCCCAGCACGACCACGCGCGTCTCGACGCCGAAGCCGTCCATCTCGGTCAGAATCTGGTTGAGGGTCTGCTCGCGCTCGTCATTGCCGCCCAGCTCGTTGCCGCCACGACGCCGGCCGATCGCGTCGACCTCGTCGATGAAGATGATCGCCGGCGCGGCGGCGCGGGCCTCTTTGAACAGCTCGCGCACGCGCGAGGCGCCCACGCCCACCACCATCTCGATAAACTCCGAGCCGCTCATGCTGAAGAAGGGCACCTCGGCCTCGCCGGCCACGGCCCGGGCGAGCAGGGTCTTGCCGGTGCCGGGCGGCCCCTCCAGCAGCACGCCGCGGGGGATCATCGCGCCGAGCTTCTCGTACTTGGCCGGGTTCTTGAGGAAGTCGACCAGCTCGACGAGCTCGTTCTCGACCTCGTCGATGCCGGCCACATCGTCGAAGGTGACCCGCTCGACCGCGGCGGGGTCGTAGCGGCGGGCCCGCGAGCGCCCGAGGCCCAGGGCCCCGCCGGCGCCGCCCAGCGAGCGAGCCGCGCGGGCGTTCAGCCAGAGGAAGCCGGCGATCAGCAGCAGGGTCGGCCCGAAGGCCAACAGCAGGTTCCACAGGGGCGAGCGGGCCTGCTCGAGCTGCTCAGCCGTGATGATCACATTGTTCTGCTCGAGCAGATTGATCAGCTCGGGGTCGGGGATGAGGGCCGGCTTGATCGTCGCGAACTCGCTGTAAGGGGTCTGGCCTTCGGCCGGCTCCGCGGGGGCGAGGTCGAGGGTCACCATGCCGTTCTCGCCCTCGGTGGCGAGCACCGGCGCGCGAAACTGGCCCTGGATATCCTCGCCGCGGCTGGTGATGGCGGCCACATTGCCCGCGGCCACCTGCTCCTTGAAGACGGTGTAGGGTATCGTGACGAAGGTGGGATCGCTGGGGAAGAACCAGTTAATCACCAGGTAGTTGATCAAGAGCAGCCCGAGAAAGGTGAGCCAGAAGCTGGCGCGGCGGGCCGGCTGCCACATTGGCGCCTGCCCGGGCGTGCCTGGCTGGCCCTGGCGGGGCGCGGCGCCCGGCGCGGCGCCCCCCTGGGGAGTGGCCATGGTCAATGCCTCGCTTGTAGACGATTTCGATCACGATGGAGCGTGATTGTCGCTTCATTATACCCGTCTACGGGGCGCCCGGCGAAGCTGCGCTACAATGGTGCCATGCCTGAGTCAAGTGAAAAGGACACCCCCATGCAGCCAATCACCAGCCTGCACGTCGTCGGCGTGCGCTACCTCGACGGGCGGCCCACGGCGGGCGACGAGGTAGCCCTCGACGCCTATGTGCGCGCCGCCGTCTACTGGGAGGCGGGCCTGCCCGTGATCTACGAGGAGCCGAACCTGCCCGCGGCGCGGCGCCTGGACGACCGGATCGGCGACCTCGGCCTGGTCTGCGACGCCGTGGCCGAGCACGTGGCCAAGGGCCTGCGCGGCGGGCACGCCGTGCTCGTCACCGGCGGCAACTGCTCGCACAGCGTCGGCGTGCTCGCCGGCATCCAGCGCGCCAAGGGCCCCCTGGCCCGCATCGGCATGGTCTGGCTGGACGCCCACGGCGACTACAATACGCCCAACACAACCCTGTCGGGCATGCTGGGCGGGATGCCCGTGGCGGTCTGCGCGGGCCTGGGCCACGCCCGCTGGCGCGAGCTGGCCGGCGTGCTCGCGCCCCTGCCCACCGAGCGCATCGTCCTGGTCGACGTGCGCAACCTCGACCCCGAGGAAGAGCGTCTGATCCGCGCCACCGAGACGACCATCGCCGCCGCAGCCCCCGGCCGCCCCGGCGCCGACCTGGCGACCGCCGTGGCCGAGCTGGCCGCCCGCTGCGAGCTGATCTATCTGCACGTCGACTCGGACATCCTGGACGCGGCCCTGACCCCCAACCACAACACCCGCGAGCCGAACGGCATCGATCTCGAGCAGGCCGTGGCGGCGATGGAGCTCGTGCTCGCCACGGGCAAAGTAGTGACCATGGCGGTCGTCTCGGTCTCGGCCGAGGGCGAGGGCCACGAGATCGGGGTCGCCTCGGGCGTCGGCCTGATCAGCGGCGGCCTGGCGGCCTGGAAGCGACACGGCTGGTCGGGGTAGGGGCTAATCGTTGCGCGCGTGGACCCGCGCGGGCGGGTGGCGGTGTCGGCAATAATCTCGCGCGAATGGCCTCGGCCCAGGGCGTGGTACAATCGGCGCCATGGAGCATCCCTCGCCGGCCCGCCGGCGTTTCGCCAGCCTAATCCGACGGCCCGACCTGCACGTCCCCCTCGCCGAGGCGGCCCTCGTCGTCGCGTGGGAGGATCAGGGCGGGCCGTACCCGCGAACCCACCTGGATCGCCTCGACGCCATGGCCCGCGCCGCCGCGCCGCGCCTGGCCGCCGTGGCTGGGGGTGAACGGGCCGCGGCCCTGAGCGCCTACCTATGCGGCGAGCTGGGCTTCCGCGGCGACCCGAGCTGTTACGCCAACCCCGACCCGGCCAACAGCTACCTCGACCGCGTGATCGAGCGGCGCACTGGCCTACCGATCATGCTCTCGCTGATCTTCCTCGAGGTCGGCTGGCGGCTGGGACTGCCGATGCACGGGGTAGCGCTGCCCGGCCACTTCATCGTGCGCCTGGCCGGCCCCGAGGGCGATCAGCTGATCGACCCCTTCGGCGGCGGGGTCGCCTGGAGCCTGGCCGACGTCGAGCGCCAGATCGCCGGCTTCTACGGCGAGACGAGCCCCGAGCTCACCTCGATGCTCATGGCCCCGCCCACACGCGCCACAATTCTGGCCCGCATCCTGCGCAACCTCAAGCAGGCCCACCTGGCCCGCGGCAGTAACGCCCTGGCCCTCGCCACCGTCGAGCGCCTGATGCTATTGGACGCCCGGGACCCTGGCGAATTGCGCGACCGCGGCCTGCTGCGCCTGCGCGAGGGCAAGATCAACGCCGCCCTCGAGGACCTCGAGCGCTACGCGCGCCAGAACCCGGCCGCCGGCGACCTGGCCGAGATCAAGGGCATCGCCCGCGATATGGTCGAGCGGGTCGCACCTCGCAATTAGGCGCCTGCGCGGCGGGCGAGCAGGGGAGGGCCCCTGCTGACCCCCAGCGCTCTCGCGAGCGGAGCGAGCAGGGGAGAGCCCCTGCCAACCCCCTATCTGCGAAGGGGCCGCCGGCCCTCTCGCGCTCCCGCGAGCGCAGCGAGCAGGGGAGGGCCCCTGCCAACCCCTTATCTGCGAAGGGGCCGCCGCCGG
>CAZKTU010000322.1:4435-6419 GCA_964555675.1 uncultured Oscillochloris sp. | reverse complement strand
TCTACTGCAAAGACGCCTTCGAGGGGCTCGAGACCATGGACACCCTCAGCGACCCGGCGCGCCGCGAGCTATTTGTGGCCAACACTATCGCCGAGGCGGCGGGCGTGCTCAGCAAGCGCCAGACGGGCCGCGTGGCCCTCGACGCCTTGGGCAAGGCCAGCATGGGCAGCGGGACGGTCCGCTCGGCGGTGCGCGGCGACATCCCCGTGCCGACCCCGCCCTTCTGGGGCACCAGGGCGACCAGCCGCATCCGCCTCGACGACGTGGTGGCCTGCCTCGACCGCAACGCGCTCTACCGGCTGCAGTGGGGCGCGAAGAACGCCAAGGGCGCCGAGTGGGAGCGGCTGAAGGCCGAGTTCGACCTGAAGGTGCGCGACCTGCTGCGCGAGGCCGAGCGCGACGGCTGGCTCGAGCCCCAGGTAGTTTACGGCTACTTCCCGGTGCAGAGCGACGGCCACGACCTGATCGTCTACGACCCGGCCAACCGAAACCAGGAGCTGACCCGCTTCGTCTTCCCGCGGCAGCCCGAGCGCGAGCGGCTATGCCTGGCCGACTACTTCCGCAGCGTCGCGAGCGGCGAGCGCGACGTGGCCGCCTTCCAGCTGGTGACTATGGGCGCGAAGGTCGACGAGCTGACCGAGCGGCTGCAGCAGCAGGGCGACTATAGCCGGAGCTACTACATCCACGGGCTGGGCGTAAGCCTGGCCGAGGCCCTGGCCGAGCATACCAACCGCCTCGTGCGCCAGAGCCTGGGGCTGGGCGAGGGCCGCGGCAAGCGCTACTCGTGGGGCTACCCGGCCTGCCCCGACCTGGAGGAGCACGCCAAGCTCTTCCAGATCCTGCCCGCCGAGCAGATCGGGCTGACCCTGACCGAGGCCTTCCAGCTCGTCCCCGAACAGTCGACCGCGGCGATGGTGGTCCACCACCCCGAGGCGAAGTACTTCAGCATCGGCAGCGCGCTGGAGCGGGCCGACGCGGACGTGGCGGTGTAGGCCTCGCGCCCCGGCTCGCCGCCCATAGTGCTTATCCCTCGCCGGGCCCGCGCTGCGGGTCCGGCACACTTCCTGCTTTTGCCCTGCGCAGAGCGGGGCACTCTCGCCCCGGGGATTGCAGGAGGCATGAAGCGTATGATGCGCACAGGTTCGTCTTCGGGACGGCGCGGCGGGCTGGGGGGCGGCAGGCTGCTCATCGCGGCGGCGATCGCGATCTTCTCGCTCTTCACCTACTTCAGCACGCGCCAGACCAACCCGGTGACCGAGGAGGTACAGAATATCAGCCTGACCCCCGAGCAGGAGGTCGTGCTGGGCCAGCAGGCCGCCCCCGAGATGGCGGCCCAGTATGGGGGCCTCTCGGCCAATGAGGAGCTGCAGGCGCGGGTCGACCAGATCGGCCAGAAGATCCTGGCCAGCTCCGAGGCCGGCGAGGCGCCGTATCCCTTCGAGTTCCACGTCCTGGCCGACCCCGAGACAGTCAACGCCTTCGCGCTGCCGGGCGGGCAGGTCTTCGTCACCGAGGGGCTGATCAACCTGCTCGAGAGCGAGGGCGAGCTGGCCGGGGTGATCGGCCACGAGATCGTCCACATCGTCGGGCGCCACTCGGCCGAGCAGATCGCCCGGGCCCAGCTGACCGAGGGGCTGACCGGGGCCGCGGTGATGGCGACCTACGACCCCGAGAACCCCAGCAGCGCCCAGAGCGCCGCAATGGCCCAGCTGGTCGGCCAGGCGGTCAATATGAAGTACGGGCGCGACGACGAGCTCGAGTCGGACCGGCTGGGCGTGCGCTACATGGCCGCGGCCGGCTACGACCCACGGGCCATGGTGGGCGTGATGCAGAAGCTCGACCAGGCGGCCCAGGGCGCCCGCCCGCCGGAGTTCATGAGCACCCACCCCGACCCGGGCCGGCGCATCGAGCAGATCGAGGCCGCGATCGGCGAGGAGTTCCCCCAGGGCGTCCCGGAGGGCCTGACCCCCTAAGTGGTCGCCGC
>CAZKTU010000322.1:0-4335 GCA_964555675.1 uncultured Oscillochloris sp. | reverse complement strand
GCGAGGAGTTCCCCCAGGGCGTCCCGGAGGGCCTGACCCCCTAAGTGGTCGCCGCGCGAAAAACCTCCCAGCACACGCAGTGTGGTGAGCAACCACCACTACTTGCCGATACAGAAGCGCGAAAATATTACGTCAAGTAGATCGTCGCCGACCGTCTCGCCCGTGATCTCGCCCAGGGCATTGAGCGCCCCGGTGAGGTCACCGCCGAGCAGATCGGTGGGGTGGCCGCTCTCCCATCCGGCGAGGGCGGCCTCAAGCTGTTCGCGGGCGCGCAGCAGCGCGTCGCGATGGCGCGGATTGCTGACCAGGCGCGCCTGGCCGGCCGCGGGGGTCACGCCGCCGAGCAGAGCCGTGGCGACAGCCTGGGCCAGGGCCGCGACCCCGGCGCCGCTGCGGGCCGAGGTGGCGACCGTCGCGACAAGTCGCGGGTGGGGGGCCTGAAGGTCAGGAGCGGAAGCCGCGGGGGAGAAGCCGGGGGCCTCGTCCACCTTATTCCAGACCAGGATGGTCGGCCGGGCGAAGGTGAGCTCGGCAATAGCGCGGTCGCCCTCGGCGAGGGGTCTGGCGGCGTCGAGGACGAGCAAGGCCAGGTCGGCGCCGGCGAGGGCGGCGCGCGAGCGCTCGATCCCCAGGCGCTCGACGGGGTCGTCGGAGGCGTGGATGCCGGCGGTATCGACGAGGACGACGGGGACACCGGCGAGGTTCGCGGTCTCTTCGAGGGTATCGCGGGTGGTGCCGGGGATAGGCGTAACGATGGCGCGGTCGGCGCGCAGCAGGGCGTTGAGCAGGCTCGACTTGCCGACGTTAGGCATCCCGACGATGGCGGCGCGGGCGCCCTGGCGGTAGATGATACCCTGGTCGGCGCCGCGCAGGAGCCGCTCGACGGTGGCGAGGCCGGCGCGCAGCTGGGGGCCGATATCCTGGGGGGCGACCTCGTCCTCGGGGAAGTCGACCACGACCGTGACATAGGCCAGGGCCTCGAGCAGAGCGGCGCGGGCGGCGCGTACCTCCTGGGCGAGCCAGCCGCCGAGCTGAGCCTGGGCGAGGGCGAGGGCCGCGCCGGTCTGGGCGCGGATCACATCGATCGTCGCCTCGGCCTGGGTCAGGTCGATCCGCCCGTTGAGGAAGGCGCGCATCGTAAACTCGCCGGGGCGGGCGAGGCGGGCGCCGGCGGCGAGGCAGCGACCGAGGGCGGCCTGAGCGGGCAGGGGGCCGCCGTGGACCGAGAGCTCGACCACGTCCTCGCGGGTGAAGGAGCGGGGGGCGCGCATAAAGGCGGCCATCGCCTCGTCGACGACCGAACCGTCGGCGGCGACGACGTGGCCGTAGCGCAGGCGGAAGGGGCGCAGGGGGCCGGGGCGTGCGGGGCGGAAGACCTGTGCGGCGATGGGCAGGGCCGCGGGCCCGCTGAGGCGTATAATAGCGATGCCGCCCTCGCCGGGCGGGGTCGCAATGGCGGCGATTGTATCGTCCATGGGTGGCTGTACAGATCACGGCTGATGGGTTGCGCCGGGGCATGGTACCACAGCGAGGCTCTGCCGAGCGTGTGGCGCAAGGGGCAGGGCGGCGCTCGCCCTTTCATGGTGAGATATCCGTGGCGAGGCGAGCACAGAAAGGGAAACCCTGATGCGACAGAGACTACTGCTGGCCGCGCTGATCCTCACTGCATCGGGGCTCGGGGGGATCGCCCCGGCGAGGGCGCAGACGAGCTGCGGCCGCGCCTACTGTCTGGCGCTACCGGCGGTGACCGCACCGGCGCCGCTGCACCTGGTAACGAGCGAGCTCTACGCCACGTTCGGCGCAGGAGCCAACCTCCTCGTCTATGGCCTCTTTGCCAACGATAGTGGCGCGCCACTCTGCGACGTGGCGATACGCTACTGGCTCTTCAACCCGGGCGAAGCGGTGCAGAGCGACACGCGCAGGATCGACGTGGTCATGCCCGACGAGATCGAGTGGCGGGTGCTGTTTCGCAACCCCGCTGGAGGCTACAGCTTCACGACGGCAGTCGAGCAGTGGCGCAGCGAAGACTGCAACTACGTGCGCCTGACCCCGATCGAGCAGCGGGTGGTCGAGCGCGACGCCTTTGTGCTCGAGGTGAGCGGGAGCGTGCGCAACGACTCCGCGCAGACCGTACGCGATCCGCGCATCCGGCTCTCGCCGGGGGAAGCCTTCAGCCACCATGACGACTATCTGCTGACGGGGGTGAGCATCGCCCCGGGGGCGACGGCAACCTACTCCACGACCGTATTTTTCCGCTATCATGGCGGGCTGATAACGAGCTTCGATGTCTCGGCGATTGGCCGAGGCGACTGAAGGGGAGTCGGAGGGGCCTGGCCGCGCCAGTCCACCCACTGAGCAAAAATGGTAATACGTCTCCTGAGCGCACTGGGCGTCTGGCTGGGCCTATTCGAGGGGTTAGCGAACCGGGCGGGGCTGGCGGGGCTGAGCTGGGGCGGGCGCCGGCTAGGGCCGCTGCTCGGGGCGGCGGCGCTGCTGGGGCGGCCGGGGGCGGCGGCGCTGCTGGGCGCACTACCGCTGGCGGTGGCGGCGCAGCTCGGCCTGGCGGGCGTACGGCGGCGCGGGCTGAACCCGAAGCTGCGGCTGCGGCCGGGGGCCTACGCCGACCGGCGCATCGAGCGGGTGGAGGTGCCGGGGGCCCATGGGCCGGTGCCGGCGCTCTATGTTGTGCCGGACGGGGGCGCGTGGGGGGCGGTGTGCGTGGCCCATGGCTCGGGGTGCGACAAGACCTTTTACGCCTGGCGACTGGTCGACGCGCTGGTAGAGCGGGGGCTGGCGGCGCTGCTGATCGACCTGGACGGGCATGGCGAGAGCGCGCGGGCGCAGGCCTACCCCGCGATCATCGAGAGCGTCGCGGGGCCGGCGCGCTGGCTGCGGGAGCGTTACGAGCGGGTCGCGCTGCTGGGGATGAGCCTGGGCGGGGCGGTGACGGCGCGGGCCGTGGCCGAGGGGGCGCCGTGCGAGGCCATGGTACTCTGGGCGGCGCCGACGCAGCTACGGCTGAGTATGGAAGAGTACCGGCGGGTACAGCTGCGCGAGGCCCTGCGCCTCGCCCGGCCGACGCTGCTGCACTTATTCCGGGATGGGACGCCCTACCACGTAGCGCGGGCGTGGCAGACCAGCGGCATCAGGGCGCAGATCGGCACCTGGGATCTGTTCGACGCCCTGGATCTGCGGGCGAGCCTGGGGGTGGTAGGGGCCCGCGCGGACAGGCCAGGGCTACTGCTGGTGTACGCGGGGCGGGACGCCGTGCTGCGACCGGGGACGGACGCGGAGGTGCGGGCGGCAGCGGCGGGCTGGGCGAGCTTCCACGCGGTGAGGGGCGCGAGCCATGTCTCGCTGCCGATCGAGCCCGAGACGATCGCGACGACGGTCAGCTGGCTGGCGGCGGCGCTGCGTGGGCAGCGCTGAGCGCGCTCGGGGCGTACTCAGCGCTAGCTCGCAATTGGGCCTCATCGCGGTGTCTGGTCACCCGCTAGTTCTGCAGGTTTACCACGAAGGGCACGAAGCTCACGAAGATACAAGCGAATCTGTGCTGTATCTGACCACTAGCGCGGGCGGTTTGCCTCGAGGATCGAGTCGATCAGGCCATACTCGATCGCCTGCTGGGGGGTGAGGTAGGCATCGCGGCTAAAATCCTCCTCGATGCGCTCGAGGGTCTGGCCGGTGTGCTTCGCCATAATCTCGCGGAGCATACGCTGGAGGCGCAGCATCTCGCGGACCTGGATCTCGACATCGGGCGCGTAGCCTTCGGCGCCGCCGCCGGCGGGGTGGGAGTGGATGGTGGCGTTGGGGAGGGCGAAGCGCTTGCCCTTGGCGCCGCCGCAGAGCAGCACGGTGGCCATACTGGCGGCGCGGCCGACACAGACAGTGCAGACATCAGGGGAGATGAGCTGCATCGTATCGTAGATCGCGAGGCCGGCGCGGACCACGCCGCCGGGGCTATTGATATAGAGCCAGATATCGCGCTCGGGGTCATTGTGCTGGAGGACCAGGAGCTGGGCGACGACAAGTGAGGCCAGATCGTCGTCGATCGGGGTGCTAATCATAATCACCCGCTCTTGAAGCATGCGTGAGAAGATATCCCAGGCACGCTCGCCGCGGGCAGAGCGCTCGATGATGGTGGGGACTGGTAGTGACGCCATGGACGACCCCTGCAAGGGACGGATACCTGGTAAGCAGTATAGCACAGCTCCTTTGACGCTGCTCGCCCACTGGGCTATAATGGCCAGTGGGCCGGTAGCTCAGCGGTAGAGCACCTGACTTTTAATCAGAGGGTCGCGGGTTCGATCCCCGCCCGGCTCACCAGCGAAATTC
>CAZKTU010000321.1:0-6485 GCA_964555675.1 uncultured Oscillochloris sp. | reverse complement strand
GCGAGGGTCGGCTGCGCTGCAAGGGGCGCGGCTGGGCCGGCCCCGAAGGCGAGGCGCACATACTCGGCCTGGCTCTCAAGGTACTGGCCGTGGAGCCGCGCGCTCTCGGCCTGCTGCTCTTGGAGGCGCGCGAGGGACTGGGCCAGGCCCTCGAGCAGCGCGGGCGGCCCCGAGCGGGCCTCGGGCCACATCAGGAGCGACTGCTGCTGCTGCTGGATCTGCACGACCAGGCGCGCGTGCTCGAGCTGGGCGGCCAGGAACTGACCGTGCAGGGCGCCCACGGCGCTCTGGTGGGCCTGCAACGCCTCGAGGCGCGGGTCAAGGGTGGCCGGCCGGGGGGCGGGCGACCCGCCGGGGCTCGGCGCGGGCCCGTGGTTGCCGTTCGGCTGCTCGTAGGCGGGCTGATTGCTCATCGGCACACTCCTCTCTGCTGCGGCCTGATGCCCCGTGGCGAGCGCATCGGCATAGGCTTTTCTGGTGGCGGGGCTGAGGTAGCCGCTGCCGTCGAGGCTGATGGTCAGCGGCGAACGCTCGGGCTCTGCGGGGGCGCGCCGGTCGGCGAACTGGTCGAGCCGGCCTAGGGCCAGCCCGGCCACGAGCAGCTGCACATAGGCGTCGCGCAGCTGCTCGTCGCTGTCCTTGCGGCGGTCCCGGTTGAGCGCAACGGCGAGGTGGGGGCGCTCGCCCAGGATGGCGCCGACCAGACCGGTCAGCACGCCGCCCGGGCCGCACTCGACGAACAGGTAGCCGCCGTCGGCGTAGATCTGCTCGATCTGCTGCTCGAAGAGCACGGGGTTGAGGATCTGCTGGGCCAGGGTCTGGCGCAGGGCCTGGGGCCCCGCCGGGTAGCGCCGCCCGGTTGTGTTGGCGTAGACGGGGATCTGGGGGGCGAGGAAGGCGCTCGTCTCGAGGGCCTGGGCGAAGGGCCGCTGGGCGTGGGCGACCAGGGGGGTGTGGAAGGCCGCGGCGACGGGCAGCATAGTGGCGCTGAAGCCGCGCTCGGCGAGGGCCTGCTGGGCCGCCCGGGCCGCCGCCGTCGGCCCGCCGAGCACGAGCTGGTTGGGGGCGTTGCGATTGGCGACGCGCACCCCGGGCAGCTGCTGCACCTCCTCGGCGAGGCGCCGCGGGTCGCCGCTGACCGCCAGCATGGCCCCCGGGTCGAAGCCCAGGTCGGCCGGCGGGGCCATGGCCTGCCCGCGGATCAGGGCCAGCCGGTAGAACTCCTCGTCGCCCAGGGCCCCCGCCGCCCACAGGGCCGTCAGCTCGCCGAAGCTGTGCCCGGCCACCGCGTCGGGGCGAAAGCCCGCCTGCTGGAGCAGCCGGTACAGTGCCGCGCTGACCGCTCCGATCGCCGGCTGGGCGTTCTCGGTGCGCCTGAGGCTCTCGCTCTGGGCCTCGCCGGCCGCGCGGTCGGCCGCGGGTGGTGGGAAGATCGCCCGCGAGATTGGCCCGCGCCCGGCCCGCCCGCAGGCCGCGTCCATCGCCGCCAGAGTCGCCCGCACCGGCGGGAAGTTCAGGGCCAGCTCGCGCCCCATCTGGAGGTACTGCGAGCCCTGGCCGGGGAAGAGGGCGACGACGCGCCCCGCCAGGTCGAGCCCCCGCCGTCGGTAGTGAATACCCTGCGGCAGCTGCCAGTTCTCGGCGTCGGGGCGCCCGCGGAGCTGCTCGAGGGCGGCCGCGAGGCGCTCGCGGGTCTGATCGGGGCCGCCGCTGACGAAGCCGACCCGTGCCGCGGCGGCCGCGGGGGGCGCCGTCTCGTCGGCCAGCTCCTGGTGCAGCAGCTCGGCCCGCTCGCTGCCGAGCCCCTCGACCAACTCGGCGCAGCGGGCGATCAGCAGCTCGGGCGAGGGTGCGGCGACCACGATCGCCTGGGAGGCCGCGTGCAGTCTGTAGGGCTGCGTATGCTCGGGCCCGTGCTCTTCGAGGACGGCGTGGAAGTTGGTCCCGCCGAAGCCGAAGGCGCTCACGCCGGCGCGGCGGGGGTCGCCCTGGGCGGCGCTGATCCACGGGCGGGCCTCGGTGTTGAGGTACAGGGCCGAGCCCTCCAAACCTAGGCGCGGACTGGGCCTGGTGACGTTGATGGTCGGCGGCAGCACCTTGTGGTAGAGGGCCAGGCTGGCTTTGATCAGGCCGGCGATACCGGCGGCGGCCTTGGTGTGGCCGATCTGCGACTTGACGCTGCCGATGGCGACGCTCGCCTCGCCCAGTTCGGCGGGCGCGAAGACCTGGCGCAGAGCCCCGACCTCGCAGATATCGCCGGCCAGGGTGCCGGTGCCGTGGCACTCGATCAGGCCGACGCTCGCCTGGGGGACGTTCGCCTCGCTGTAGGCGCGGCGCAGGGCGCGCACCTGGCCCTCCTCGCGGGGGGCGTAGATACTCTTGTAGCGCCCGTCGCTCGACGAGCCGATCCCGCGGATGGTCGCGTAGATCCGGTCGCCGTCGCGCTCGGCGTCGGCCAGGCGTTTGAGCACCACCATGCCGATGCCCTCGCCGATCAGCATGCCGTCCGAGGCCTCGTCGAACGGGCGGATCGCGCCGCCGGGCGAGAAGGCCGGGGTCTTGCTGAAGCACATATAGATGAAGGGGTCGTTGTCGGTGTCGACCCCGCCCGAGATCACCAGATCGACCCGGCCCGCGTCGAGCTCGCCGATCGCCATGCGCAGAGCGGCGAGCGAGCTGGCGCAGGCCGCGTCGACGACGCAGTTAGTCCCGCCCAGGTCGAGCCGGCTGGCGATACGCCCCGCGACGACGTTGCCGAGCAGGCCGGGGAAGGAGTTCTCCTGCCAGCTCGGGTAGGCCAGCTTGATCCGCTCGATGATCGCCCGCCGTTCGGGCTCGGGGATGCCGCCGGCCGCCAGCGCCTCGTCCCACACCGGGTCCTGGATGCGCGCGGCGAGGGGGCGCGAGGATTTGAGCGTCCCACAGACCCCCAGGATGACCCCGGCCCGCTCGCGGTCGAAGGCGCGCTCGGCGCCGTAGCCGGCGTCGCTCAGGGCCTGCTGGGCGACGGTCAGGGCGAGGAGCTGCGAGGCGTCGATGGCCTCGAGGGCGCTGGGCGGGATGCCGAAGGCGGCCGGGTCGAAGGCGATCGGGGGGAGGAAGCCGCCGCGACGGCAGTAGGTCTTGTCGGGCGTGGTCGGGTCGGGGCTGTAGAAGTCTTCGGGTCGCCAGTGGGAGGCCGGGACATCGGTGATGCTGTCCCGTCTGGCCACGATATTGGCCCAGTACTCGCGCAGGTTGCGGGCCTGGGGAAAGAGCGCGGCCATGCCGATAATT
This sequence comes from uncultured Oscillochloris sp., assembly GCA_964555675.1. GTDB lineage: Bacteria > Chloroflexota > Chloroflexia > Chloroflexales > Chloroflexaceae > CAIWXH01. Next base: position 3,209 of record CAZKTU010000321.1, on the reverse strand, counting down.
GCGATCACGCGCATCTCCTCCTGCCGCTCGTCGAATTGAGACCGGATGGCCCCAACGTAGCAGACGAGCGTATGGAGATCGTATGCTGGCGCGGTGCTATACTTGTGGTCCTGACTGATGGACCGTTTGTGAGGCTGTGCGTGTCACGTCTCGTCATCTCGCTGCTGGGCGACTTTGCGGTCGCCCTGGACGGCCGGCCGGTCACTGCTTTCGAGAGCGATCAGGTGCGCGCCCTGCTGGCCTACCTGGCCGCAGCCCCCGGGCGACCCTACCCGCGGGCGACCCTGGCCGACCTGCTCTGGCCAAACTATCCCGACGCCGCGGCGCGGGCCAACCTGCGCCACGCCCTCTCGCGCCTGCGCCACGCCCTGGCCGACCACGACGCGGCCGAGCCGCTGCTGCTGGCCGACGCGCGGGTCGTCGGGCTGAACCCCGCGGCCTCGATTCGCGTCGACCTGGCCGACTTCGAGGCTCTCGTGGCGGCCTGCGCGGCCCACAGCCACCCGTCGCCCGAGAGCTGCGCCGTCTGCGCCGGGCGCCTGCGCGAGGCCGCGGCCCTCTACGGCGGCCCGCTCCTGGCCCAGACGCCCCTGTCGCGCAGCCCCGTCTTCGAGGAGTGGCTGCTGGCCAGGCGCGCCGAGCTCGAGCGCCATATGCAGTCGGTGCTGGACACTCTCGCGCGGGCCGCCGAGGCCGCGGCCGATTTCGAGCAGATGCGCCGCTACGCCGAGCGCCAGCTGGCCCTCGATCCCTGGCGCGAAGAGGCCCACGCCCAATTGATGCGCGCCCTGGCGGCCCTGGGCCAGCGCGGCGCCGCCCTGGCCCAGTTCGAGCGCTGCCGGGACATCCTGCGCGACGAGCTGGGGGCCGGGCCCTCAGCCGAGCTGCTCGCCCTCTCTGAGGAGATCCGCGCGGGCGGGCCGCGCGGCGAGGGCGAGGCGGCGCCGGTCGCCCGACTCAGGGGGCCGGTGCGCCGACGGAGCTGGAGCGAGGTGCCCGATGTCGGCCCGCTGTACGGCCGGCAGGAGGCCGCGCTACAGCTCGAGCAGTGGATGGTGGACGAGCGCTGCCGGGTCGTGGCGGTGGTGGGGATGGGCGGGATCGGCAAGACCAGCCTGGCGGCCAGCCTGGCCCAGGCCCTCACGCCGCGCTTCGAGGCGGTGGTCTGGTACACCCTGGTCAATGGCCCGCCCCTCGAAGAGACCCTGCGGGCCCTGATCGACGCCCTGGCCGAGGAGCCCAGCGCCCCGCCCGCCGGTCTCGAGGAGCAGCAGGCCATGCTGCTCGACCTGCTGCGGGGCCGGCGCTGCCTGCTGGTGCTGGACAACCTCGAGAGTTTGCTCGACGACGCCGAGGCCGGGGCCTTTCGGGCGGGCTTCGAGCCCTACGGCCGGCTGATCCGGCGCATCGCCGAGGGCCGTCACACCAGCTGTCTGCTGCTGACGAGCCGCGAGCGCCCGGCCGAGCTGCTGCGCCTCGAGGGCGCCACGCCGGCCGTGCGCACCCTGCGCCTGGCGGGCCTCGACCAGGCCGCCGGGCACGCCCTACTCGCCGGGCGCGGCCTGCAGCTCTCGGAGCACGAGGCCCAGACCCTGGTCGAGCGCTACTCGGGCAACGCCCTGGCCCTCAGTCTGGCCGCCCAGACCATCAGCGAGCTGTTCGCCTCGGACGTGGGGGCCTTTCTGGCCGCCAGGGCGCCGATCTTTGACGACATTCGCGCGGTGCTCGACCAGCAGTGGGCGAGGCTCTCGGAGCGCGAGCGCGAGCTGCTGCTCTGGCTGGCGGTCGAGCGCGAGCCGGCGACCCTGCCGACCCTGCGCGCCAACCTGGTGCAGCCGGGGCCGCCGCGGGCCATCCTCGAGGCCTTGCGCTCGCTGCACCTGCGCTCGCTGGTCGAGCAGGTGGCGCCGCCGGCCCAGGCGGCGGGCCCGGTCTACGCCATCCAGAATGTGATCCGCGAGTATGCGACCGACCGCCTGGTCGACGCGGCCTGCGACGAGCTGGCGGGCGAGCAGCTCGACCTGGTCAACCGCCACGCCCTGATCCAGGAGCGGGCGCCGACCCATATTCGCGAGCACCAGCTGCGCCTGATCCTCGAGCCAGTCGCCGAGCGCCTGCTCGACCGGCTCGGGCGACCCGCCCTCGAGGCGCGTCTGCGGCGGCACCTGGCCCGGCTGCGCGCGGTCGCCCTGCGGGCCCCGGGCTACGCCGCGGGCACGGTCCTCAACCTGCTGCTGTTCATCGGAGTCGCGCCGGTTGGCTACGACGCCGCCCCGCCGATACTCTGGGACGTCGCTCCGCCCGGCAGGCCGACGATCGCGGCGGGGCTCGCCGACAACGAGGGTCACCCGGTCTTCGGCGACGGCTTCGGCGTGGCCCCGGCGCTCGTCCTCGGGGCCGGGGCTGCCCTGGCGAGCCCGGGCGGCGCAGCGCGTCTGCCGAGCGGCGATCGGCTGCACGTCTGGCAGATCGACCTGGGGGACCTCGCCCGGCTGCACGGGCGCCTGTGGGGCGCCCTGAGCGACGACGAGCGCGAGCGGGCCGAGCGCTTCCAGGTCGACCGGGACCGTCGGCGCTTCGCGGCGGGGCGGGGGGCGTTGCGGGCCATCCTGGCCGGTTACCTGGGCTGTGCCCCGAGCGAGATACGCTTCACGTACGATGCCCTGGGCAAGCCCCGGCTGGCCGCCGACGGTGCGCCGGCCCTGCACTTCAACCTGGCCCACTCGGCGGAGCTCGGCCTGTGCGCCGTGGCCGCGGAGCGGGAAGTCGGGGTCGATCTCGAGCGGATCGACGCGGGGATCGACTACATGCTGATCGCGCAGCGCTTCTTCACCGCAGGCGAGTACGCGGCGCTGCAGGCCCTGCCCGCCGAGCAGGCGCGGCTGCGCTTCTTTGACTACTGGACGCGCAAAGAGGCCTTCGCCAAGGCCCGCGGCCTGGGCTTGGCCCTGGGTATGCGCCGCTTCGACATCGCCGCCGAGACCGGCGACTCGGCGACGACGCTCGTTGCCCCCGGCGCGGGCGGCGCGCCCCAGCCCTGGTGGCTACGGGGCCTGAGCATTGCGCCGGGCTACGCGGCCGCCGTGGCCTGCGCGGGCGGGCCGGCCTCGGTGAGCATGTTGACCTGGCCGGCTCGGTAGGGGCGCCGGGGGCCGTGAACGGCCCGGCAACGGGATGCGAAGGCCACCTGCGTGGCCTGCCGGAGCCCG
>CAZKTU010000320.1:1780-6527 GCA_964555675.1 uncultured Oscillochloris sp. | reverse complement strand
GGCGCCGTCAGCTCCGCCACTTCCCAGGGCTGTTCGCCGAAGCTCAGGGTCGAGCCCTCCTCCTGGAAGTATTCAACCTCGGCGTCGCTGTCGCTGTTGAGTTTGATCAGCTCGTTATAGATCGTGAAGCTGTCGCCCTCGCGCGGGCTGATCACCCGCGGCGCGCCCTGGGCGCTCTGCCCGCTGAAGCCCAGCACCTTCAGCAGCTCGCCGTCCTTGAAGTAGAGCTGGGCGTAGCGCTGCTCGCCCTCGGCGAAGGTGTAGATGCCGTCAACGGTGTAGGTCGAGCTTTCGTCGGTGTCGCCGTAGTCCTCGGGGGTCAGCAGCGCGAAGCTCACGCCATTGCCCGTGCCGTCGTCGATCCCGTAGATGATCGGCTCCCATTCGTACTCGATCTCGACCGTGCCCTCGTCGCCCCAGTCGGGGTAGAAGACGCCCCCGACCTCGCGCGACTCGCCGGCATCGATATACTCGAGGTCCGACACCAGGATTGTATCACGCTCGGGGTCGTAGTAGCCGGTGAAGGCGTAGATGAAGCCGATGTGCTCGCCGCTCACCTCGGTGCTAACGGTGGTCGCGCCGCCCTGCCCGATCTCCTCCTCCGAGAGGCTTAGCTCGCTCAGGCTGAGCTCACTCGCCCCCGGCGCATTGGCTGTGCCCGTCGGCGTCGTATCGTCGCTCAGCTCGCTGCCGAAGTAGTGGAAGTTGAGGAAGTTCTCCCACAGCGAGCCCTGGGCGAAGCTGTCGGCGACCAGGGCGTAGGTCTCGGCGCCCGCGGCCTCGCCCTCGTACAGCTCCGAGCTGGGGAAGTAGATCGAGAGCCCCGTGGCCCCCGGCCGCTCTTCGCCATGGCGCTCGGCGATCACGGTGTCTTTGAGGGCCTCCAGCAGCGCTTTGGCCGCGTCATCGACCTGCTCGTCGTCCAGCTCGCGTAGCAGCTCGGCGAAGTTGCCCAGGTCGATGTAGGGCGCCGGCCCGCTCTCGTCGAACACATTCTCGAAGCTCTGGGCGTAGGCCCGCGCCTCGGCCACCTGGTCCTGGTCGAGCTCGGCCAGGGCCCCCACCAGCCCGTCGAGGGCCGCCAGCAGCTCGGGCAGCCTGGCGCTCTCGTAGGCGCTCAGGGTGATGTCGATGCCCAACTCTTCGGCGATCTGCTCAGCGCCGCTGTCCTCGACCCCGAAGGTCTCTTCGGCGAAGGCGGCCCGGGCCTCGTCGTCGACGATACGCTGGTCCTGGTCGATGTAGCTGTCGACGATCGCTTTGCTCAGCCCCTCGCCGTCCATCTCCGGCTTGTCGGTCAGCGCCCCGAGAAAGCTGGCATAGGCCCAGCCCAGGGCGGGCTCGACCTCCTGAGAGGCCACGATGTAGCGGGCGTGCGGCGCCATGGCGGTCAGCACCTCGATATGCCCCATCAGGCATGCGTCGAAGCCCAGCAGCTCAAACTGGTCGATGCCCGCGCTCGAGCGGGCTTCGTCGAGGGCCGCGCTCATCTCGTTGAGCAGCAGCAGATCGCCTTCGGCGGTGAGCGCCAGCCCGTCGGGCCCCGCCCCGGCCGGCGCCGGGTCGTTCCAGCCGCCCGGCCAGCCCATGCCGTGGTCCGACATGATCAGGGCGTAATGGTCGGCCGGGTAGGCCGCGGCGGCCCAGGTCACGAAGTCGACCAGGGTCTGCCCGTCGGCCATGTCGGCCTCGCCCAGATCGGCCAGCTCCTCCGAGTTGATCGCCGTCAGGTCGTCGTCCTGGGTGATCAGCAGGCGCTTGGTCCCGGTCCAGTTGCCGTCGCCCCGAAACGCGCCCTTGTAGCGGTCGAGCTGGGCGACGATCGTGACCTGCTCGGACGAGCCGACGAGCTCGGCCTCGTTGATGTCGGTAAAAATATCCTGCTCGAGGATCTCGTCGTCGGCGTTGCTGTAGAGCATCACCAGCCAGGTGCCCGGCGTCGCCCCCTCCTCGGCGGCGTCTTCGACCGCGTCGGCCGCCTCGTCGGCGGTATCTTCGGCCACGTCGGCAGCCTCGTCGGCGGCGTCTTCGACCACATCGGCGGCGTCTTCGGCCACGTCCGCCGCTTCATTTTGCGGCCGGGGCGGCTCCTCGGCACACGCAGCCAGGGCTAGGGTCAGCGCGGCGAGCAGGGCGAGCAGGCGGTACAGGCGCATGGTTGTCCTTTATATGGATGCAGTGCGGGCGGTAGGCAGAGGCGGTTGGGGCGCCTGGCGATCATAGCAGGGGCCCATAACCAGGCACGGTGTGACGGGGCGCGATGCCGGCGATTCTAGCGCGCCCCGATGACAATTGTTCGCCTACGACCCGGACTCGTTGATGACGGCCCTGTCATCGGATTTCGTCCAGTCCCCAGGCCACCACGTCGAGCCGCCGCGCGAAGTGTAGCAGCGGCGCGCCCTCTAGCTTCAGCCCCAGCGGCGCCGCCATCGTGTTGCGGGCGAACTCCGCCTCGGCCGGCTGCAGGGGCCAGGGCGCGTGGTCGATCTCGCCGCGCCAGAGCCGGCCGCGCCGGTTCGCCGCATAGAGGCAGTAGCGCTCGGTCAGCCAGTGCTCAAGGCTGCCCGCCGTCGCTCTGTAGGGCGCGCCCGTGGGCCTGTAGCGGGCCTCTAGGCCGGCGGGCCGCGGGTCGCGGGGGCCTCTGCGGCTCGTGTACGCGATCCCATCGCCTTCGGGCGTGCAGCGCATACTCGCATGCACATACGGCAGGTGGTAGGCCATACGCGCCACCTCGACCGCGGGCGGGCTCGCCGCGTCCAGGCTGAAGAACCACACCCCGGGTTTGCCCCCGGCGCTCACATAGGTGCGCACATTCAGCTCGGGGAAGGCCCCCACCAGGGGCAGCGCCGGGGTCCCGCGCAGCCGCGTCCCGGCCATGCGAAAGGGGACCACGGCCAGCCAGGCCCAGCCGTCGAAGCGCTGCAGCTCGAGCCCGGGCGGGATGTGCGGGCGCAGCGCCTCGGGGCGCACCGGCCAGTGGGCGAAGAGCAGGTCGTGCCACTGCATGGCCATGATCCAGGGGCGCTGCGGGCGGGGCCAGGGCCGGTGGTCTGTCGCGGGCTGCATGGTTCGTTCCTCCTTGACACTGGCAGGATAATGGCAGCATACACCCGAAGGCAAACAGCCGCATACAAGAGAGGTCTACGCCATGCCAGGGCACGTGATGCGGGATCTCGTGGTGATCTTGCCCGGAATTATGGGGAGCGTGCTGGCCAAGCACGGACGCCCGATCTGGAAGCCGTCGATGGGCGTCGTGGCTCGCACCTTCCAGCGCGAGGCCCTGGTCGAGGATCTGCTGCTCGCCGGCGATGACCCCGAGGTCGACGACCTGGGCGATGGGGTGGTCGCCACGGCGATCATGCCCGACGTGCGCATCATCCCCGGCTTCTTCAAGATCGACGGCTACACCGGCTTCATCGAGCTGCTCAAGCAGAGCTTCGACCTGGTCGAGGGCGACCCGCTCAACCCCGCCCCCAACGCCAATCTCTTTCCCTTCCCCTACGACTGGCGCCGCGACAACCGCAACAGCGCCCGCCGCCTCAAGGCCCTGATCGACCGCCAGCTTCCCGTCTGGCGCGCCGGCCGCGGCGGCCCCGACGCCGGTGTGATCTTCATCGCCCACAGCATGGGCGGCCTGGTGGCCCGCTACTATCTCGAGGTCCTGGGCGGCTGGGAGCATTGCCGGGCCCTGATCACTATGGGCACGCCCTTCCGCGGTTCGATCAACGCCCTCAAGACCCTCAGCGCCGGCCTGGCCCCCGCGCCCTGGATCAACGTCACCCCGGCCCTGCGCTCATTCACCTCGGCCTACCAGCTCTTGCCGCTCTACCCCGTCATCGAGCAGGGCGCCGACTGGCGTCCCCTCAGCGAGGTGAGCGGTCTGCCCAACCTCGACGATGCCAAGGTGCGCCAGGCCCTCGAGGCCTTTCACCGGCCGATGGAGCAGGCCGCCAAGCAGCGCGACGATGCCGGCCAGGGCTCGGCCTATCGGGTCTTCCCCACCATCGGCATCCACCAGGACACCCTGCAGTCGGTCAGGCTGACCGCCGCCGGCATGCAGGTCAGCCCCGACCGCCCCCTCGGCCTGGTCAGTAACGGCATCCCCGGCTATGGCGACGGCACGGTGCCCTACTACGCGGCCCTCCCGGTCGCCGCGCCCCTGGCCCAGCCCTTCTTCATCCCCCAGGGCCACGGCGCGCTCCAGAATAACGCCGAGGTGCGCCGCCAGATCGTCGAGTGCCTCAAGCTGCTGCAGGTCAACCCCGCCGCCCTCGACGCGATCTCGTTCGCCCCGAGCGATCAGCCCGGCCTGCGCCTGAGCGTCGAGGATGTCTACCCCACCTCGGGCGGCGAGATCCGCGTCCAGGCGGTCTCGGCCGACCCCGGCACGCTCACGGCCCAGCTCAGCTCGGTCGACGACCCGGCCTGGGGCCCGTTTACGCGCGAGTTGGTGCGCCGCGGCGATGACTGGGTGCTCGAGCTCGACCCCTTGCCCCCCGGCGCCTATCGCATCCTGGTCGAGCCATCGCAGCGCGAGCTGCTGCAGCCCCTGCGCGATCTCTTCGAGGTCGATGGCCCGACCCCGACCGCCGAGTGGCCGCACCCGACCACGAACCCTGCCGTCGCCCCCGCCCCCGTCGCGGCCGCGCCCGATGCCGCCACATGGTCCGCCATGGTCGCCGAGGTGCGCGATTTGCAGGCCCGCCTGGGCCGCCTGGCCGAGCAGTTGGCGGCCATGGCCCCCGCC